>NZ_JAHAHH010000053.1 GCF_018373335.1 Negativicoccus succinicivorans | reverse complement strand
TCCGACATTTCTTAATCCGTCCAACCTGTCGAACCTGTTGCGGCAAGTCTCGGTCAACGCGCTGATTTCCTTCGGCATGACGTTTGTCATTCTGACCGGAGGCATTGATCTTTCCGTCGGTTCGCTGCTGGCGCTTTCGACCGCGTTGATGGCGGGCATGATCAAGAGCGGCACGGACCCTGTCGTGAGCATGGCGCTCTGTTGCCTGATCGGTATCGCGCTCGGCGCCGCCAACGGACTCATTATCACGTATGGTAAAGTCGCGCCGTTTATCGCGACCTTGGCGACGATGACGATCTTCCGCGGGGCGACGCTGGTGTACAGCAACGGTCGTCCGATCAGCGGCTTGACTTCGCATCCGTTTTTCACGGCGTTTGGCATAGGCGACGTCTTCGGCGTACCGGTGCCGGCGATCACGACGTTGCTCATGTTCGCGCTTTGCTGGTTTATTTTAAATAAAACGACGCTCGGCCGAAAAACGTATGCGGTCGGCGGCAGTGAAAAAGTATCGTACATCGCGGGTGTTCATATCTCGCGCGTCAAAATTTTCGCATACGCGATCACGGGTCTTTTAACCGCGTTGGCGGGGATCATCATTACGAGCCGCCTCAACTCCGCCCAACCTACGGCGGGGACCGGTTATGAACTTGACGCGATCGCTGCGGTCGTTTTGGGCGGGACCAGTCTGGCCGGCGGTAAAGGCCGCATCACGGGTTCTCTGATTGGTGCGTTGATCATCGCCACGCTCACAAACGGACTTAATATTTTGAATGTTTCCAGTTTTTACCAACAAGTTGTCAAAGGCGGCGTTATTTTGTTGGCGGTTCTGATGGATCGCAAAAAATAAGAGGGGGTTATGGAATGAAGTTACGCAAGTTATTACTCGTCGTGATGTCGCTTTGCCTGGTCGTTTTGATGGCCGGTTGCGGCGGCAGCGACAAAAAAGAAGCACCGGCGGCTAAAACCGGTGAAAAAATTACGGTAGGTTTCTCCGTATCGACTTTGAACAATCCGTTCTTCGTCACGTTGAGCGACGGTGTCACCGAAAAAGCGAAAGCTTTGGGCGTAGACGTGCAGACGCTTGACGCGGGGAACGATCCGGCTAAACAGGCCAATGATGTAGCGGACCTGATCCAGCACAAAGTAAACGTTTTGCTGATCAACCCGGTCGATTCCGCGGCGATCGCCAACTCGGTTGAAGCGGCCAACAAAGCCGGTATTCCGGTTCTGATGGTGGACCGCGCTTCTGATGGCGGCCAAGTCGTATCCCTGATCGCTTCCGATAACGTTAAAGGCGGCGAAATGGCGGCGCAATACATTATCGATAAACTCGGCAGCAATGTAGCGGTTGCCGAAATGGAAGGTATCCCGGGCGCATCTGCGACTCGTGAACGCGGTGAAGGCTTCCACAAACTCGCCGACAGCAAATTGAACATTGTCGCCAAACAGACGGCAGAATTCGATCGGACCAAAGGTCTGACGGTGGCGGAAAACATTTTACAAGCCAACCCCGAAATCCAGGCTATTTTCGCGCACAATGATGAAATGGCACTCGGTGCTATTGAAGCGGCGAAGAGCGCCGGAAAACAAGTATTTATCGTCGGTTTCGACGGCACGGAAGACGGCATTAAAGCCGTTAAAGACGGTTCGATGGCGGCTACGATCGCGCAGCAGCCGAAACTGATGGGCGAACAGGGCCTTGAAGCCGCCGTTAAAGCGGTTAAAAAAGAAGCGGTTGCCGATCATATCGCCGTACCGTTGAAACTCGTCACGAAATAAGCGCAGTTCCATGACAACTTGATGAGGTAGATAAAAAGGACAAGCATCCGCTTGTCCTTTTTTGTATAAAAAAGCGGTCGTGCATTGCCCAACAAATGATAGCGATGTAATAAAGATGACAGATGACATGGCGACAATTTTGGAAGTGCCTGGAAGTCAGAAAATGATTTGCATCCAGAATAAAATACAGATTTCCTGAAATTTCTGACGGCCGAACATACAGGAGAAACAGAAATAACTGAGGCAGGTGCGTCAACCGTTTTGCGAGGTTGCCCGTATCGTTTTACTTTTGTGACTGTACCGCGTTCGTTTTTTAGTTTATAATGGAATTACTATATAAGTACGACAGAGGAGGACTAATATGGCTGAGGAAACAAAAGCAAAAGCACTGAAAGAGTATTTTGAAGCAAATCACCCGGGCATCTTCCAGGTGGAAGAGATCGGCGATGAAATCCACACGCATGTGTTCCGTTCCCATATTCAAACGGAAGGGCAAAGCTTGCCGACGGCGCTTTTTGTCGACGACACCATCTACGTGATGATTCGTGTCCAGGTAGCGACGGGCGCGCTCAAAGAGAAAAATGAAGAACAGGTATTGACCTACTTGAACGAACAAAACCGTTCGTATAAAGTCTTCAAATATTTCCTCGATGAAGACGGAAATATTTTCCTGGACGCCTGCGTACCGACAACAGATGACGACTTCAATCCGGAATTAATTCGTGTGATTTTGGATGTCATGGTCGGTCACCTGACGGAAAATTATGCCGGTTTGATGAAAAAAATCTGGGCGTAAAAAACCAATAAAAAAGAACCGCAACCGCGGTTCTTTTTTATTGCCGTGCCGGTGCGAAAAGCTCAGTGCTTTTCAAATGTGCCGAAAACGATCGGCTCGCCGTTATCGACCATGAGACGGCCTTTGGCCCACAGTTTTTGCAGTTCAAACCGGTCGTTGATCGTCATGAAGTCGGCATCTTTGCCGACGGCGATTTCGCCTTTTTTCTTGAAGCGGAAGAGGTCGGCGACGTTTTTGGTGAGAATGGAAAGGACGGTCGTAAAATCACAGCCTTCCGTTTCGACCGCATCGCGGAATTCGGTCATCAGTGAGGACTGATCGCCGATACCGACGCCGATGTTGTTGCCGTGATCGTCAAAGAGCGGTACCGAGCCGTAGCCGTCCGAGCTCATCAGGACATGCGACATGTCGCAGCCTTCCTCAATTAGGCGGCGAATCGCTTTGGACGGTTTGACGGCATGTTTGCTTCCCGCCTCCGGACTGACGCAGGACGTGAGGTCGATATAGCCGCCGTCTTTGACATACTGTACCGCTTCGTTAAACAGATGTTGGTTGCGGTTGGTGTGGGTCGGCAGCATGTTGGTATAAGGAATTTCCGTTTCGTTTGCGATCTGACGCAGCGGCTCGAGTCCTCGTTCGCCGTCGCCCATGTGGAAATTAACGATGCCCGCTTTGCCCGCGAGCATACCGCCGATGCGGACCTGCGCGACGATATCGCGGTAGAGATCGTAATTCGGCTGTGACGAACGGTGATCGGAAACGGCGATTTCGCCGGCGCCGATGCATTTGTCAATCAGCATGATGTCGGAACGAATGCTGCCGGTGATGGTCGGCGTCGGTACTTCGTACGAACCGACATACATGTAGGCGGTGAGACCTTCATTCTCCAACGCATACGCTTTGGCGAGCAGGTTTTCCTGCGAACGGGTCACGCCGTCGGTACCGCATAGACCGCAAATGGTGGTCACGCCGCAGCGTGTCGCTCTGGATAAAGGCATTTCCGGCGTGCGGGTATGAAAGCCGCCTTCGCCGCCGCCGCCTGTGATATGAACGTGGCCGTCGATAAAACCTGGGATCAATCGCATGCCTTCGCAGTCGATCGTTTCCGCTTCAACACCTTGTACATCGAGTTGGTCATCGATGGCTTCGATGATGCCGTTGGCGATTAAAATATCTTTCGTTCCGAGGTCTTCTGGCGCAAATACATGCGCATTCTTTAATAAGGTCAGCATAAAGGTATCCTTTCAGCAAAAACCGCCCCGAAGGGCGGCGTTTTAGAATAATGCCAGGATCAATTCCATGGCCCAGATGGAAGCCATTGCGTTGAATACGCAGATGAAAATGATGATGGGGTAATGTTTTCCCGGAACTTCCGCCGTACCCAATACGCGGCCGACGTTTTGCACCGGATTGCCCATCAGGTAGCAGGCCGGTACCATTACGGTCGCTTCGTACGGGCTGATGGCGCCGGCGGCTAAGAGGGCCGCCATGATGCCGATAGCGCCGCCCATTGAAAGCAATGACGCCATGATTACGGTGATCGCGACACCCGGCAGGAGCCAGAGCGACATAATCGGACCGGCGATCGAACCGATCCAGTCCAAAAGTCCCGTAATTTTCAAAGCGTGAATCAGGATGAAGGCGAGCATGACGTTCGGCAGCATGTTGCGAACGCCGATTATCAGACCGTTGTACGCGCCTTCGGTGAAGAGCTCGATAAAGCCTTTGCGTTTTACTTGCGCAGTGCGTACTTCACTCATGCGACGTCACCCGCCTTTCCTTCGGTGGTCTGTGCTTGCGGGTCACGGCCTTCCGTGGCTCGCAGATAGAAGCGGACGATATTGCCGCCAATAAATTTGAAAATCATAATGACCAGTATCGGCAAGCCAATCGGTACCAAGAGGATGGAAAACACGGCTACGCCCGAAGAGAAATAATTCGAAAGCGGCGCGGAGCCGGAAATCTGATAGCCGCAGAAAATGGAACGTTCGCGGCTGGTGATCAAGCCGTCTTCGTAGAGCACTTTGGTCATGCCGGCCGCCGCGTCGGTCGTCTGCAAGTTGGCGATCATCGCCAGACCGCACACGCCCGGGATACCCAAGAGCGGACGCAGTAACGGCGAAAGCATTTTTTGAGCGACTTTCAAGCCGCCGTAGCCTTCGACCACATGGATGAGAGCAATCGCGAAAATCAAAGCCGGAAGCAACGTCAGCGCAAACACAAAACCGTCGCGCGCGCCGGTACCGCCGGAACCGCGGAACGAAGCCATCTTACCGGCCGCCGTTTCCCAGGTACCGAAACTGCCGTTCAGGACGGAAAAGTCAAACACTTTCCACCAGCCGGCTGCCTCGGCGAAAAGACCGGAGAAAAACAGCAAGGCTCCGAAAAATGCCACATAGCTTCCCCAGGTAATCGCGGGGCCCTCCTCTTGAGGCGTCGCCGGCCGAGGGGCAGGGTTCGTCACTACAGGATCCGTCACGGTGGCGTCATGACGAAGCTCTTCTTGGTGAAGTTCGGCATTGCGAACTTCTTCATTTGTTTGAGCCATACTAAGCCTCCCTTTACTTTATTTAGTCTATTGTACACAAACAAAAATCCATTTGCAATATACTTTTTATTTTTTCACAAGGTTTTGTCTATATTTTGCTAAAAATGCTATGGTATACTGCACATAGAAATCATCAGGGAGGAAAAACCATGACGCAACCTATCGTAATGATTACCGGCGCGAGTTCGGGTATCGGCCTGGCTACCGCCGAACTCTTGGCGCAAGAAAACTATGAATTAATTCTGCTCGCTCGACGCACCGAACCGATGTCGCAGGCGGCCGCCGTGTGGGAAGAAAAATACGGCGCGAAAACGCATGTTTTTCCGCTGGACGTGACCAAGCGCGCGATGGTGGAACGTGTCGGTCAGCAGCTTGTGGAAGAAGGACTGGTGCCCGATATTTTGATCAATAACGCCGGGCTCGCGCGAGAATTGAAACCCTATGCGGAAAATGATCTCGATGACGTCGATGAGATGGTCAATACGAATGTGAAAGGTTTACTGTATGTGACGCGAGCGATGCTGCCCGCGATGATCGAGCGCGGCAACGGCCATATCGTGAACCTCGGCTCGACCGCGGGGCAAGGCGCGTACGCCGGCGGCGCCGTATACTGCGCCACGAAAGCCGCCGTTAAAATGCTCGGCGATGCGATTCGGATTGAAACGATTGAAACCGACATCAAAGTGACGACGATCATGCCGGGCATTGTCGAGACACCGTTTTCGGAAGTTCGGTTCAAAGGGGACAGTGATCGCGCGGCGGCGGTCTATGCCGGTGTGGAAGCATTGACGCCGGAGGATATCGCCGAAATCATCGCATTCGTTATTTCCCGTCCGCGACGCGTGCAGATCAGTGATGTGACGATCTTGGCGAACCAACAGGCGACCGGATCGATGATTCACAAAAGCAAATAAGGCAATAAAAATAAGGCAATAAAAAAACACCGCTCAAGGCGGTGTTTTTTATTGTTAGCGTTGTCGCTTGTTCCAATGTACGAGCGCATAGGGCACAAGCAACACAATGGCAATCGTTAGTGCGGGAACCACATAGGCGGCGTACGGAATATAGGCCGTAAGATACGGTCCGACGATGCCGTCATGCAGCAACATAACACCCGATGTATGACCGAGGATCGCAGCCCCAAGCGGGATCAGCAGCGGGAAACGTTCCATGAAATGGGCGATCAGTTTACTGCCGCCGATGATCAGCGGGATACTGATGAGCAAACCGATGATGACGAGTAGCGGATCACCTTGCGCCGCGCCCGCTACGGCCAACACATTATCCAAACTCATGACTACGTCGGCAATGATAATCGTACGCACGGCCGAACCGAGGGAAGCGACTTTTTTCACGCCGGTTGACGAATTTTCCTGCGGCAGCAACAGTTTGATGGCGATCGGAATTAAAATCAACGCGCCGATGGCCTGCAAAAGAGGCACCGTCAGCAGCTTGACCGCGACCAGAGTCAGCGACGCCCGCACCAAGATAGCGCCGGCCGCGCCGATAAAAATGGCTTTGTTTTGCAAACGCGCCGGCAACTGCCGCGCCGCCATCGCGATGACGACCGCGTTATCGCCGGCCAATACTAAATCTAAAACAATAATGGACGCGACAGAGAGCCAAAATTGTAATGTTAAAATTTCCAATACCAGGACCTCACTTAAAAATTATTTTTGTTCGTTATTCGTTTTGTCTTCGGTAACTGTCGATGCGGATGATTGTTTGCTCAGCAGGCGCGGTAAACCGAGAATGAACAGAATGATCGCGGCGGGAACGAAGTGTTCCATGAGCGGCGAAATGTTGAGCAGGTAGCGACCGACGATCGGATCGTGCACGATCATCGTACCGGCCGCGTAACCGAGCAAAGCCGCTCCCGCGGGCACCAGGATCGGATATTGATCCATCAGTCGGGCGATCAGTTGGCTGCCCCAAACCACCAACGGGATGCTGACCAAAAGGCCGATTATTACGAGGACAATATTACCTTGGGCAACGCCTGCGATAGCAAGCACATTATCGATTCCCATCGCGACATCGGCCACGATAATCGTACGAATCGCGCCGCTGAGCGACGTCGCGGAGAGAACTTTGTTGGTATCTTTGCCGGTCTGGTGCAACAGCTTGATCGCGATCGGAATTAAAATCAGACCGCCGATCGCTTGGATCAGAGGCACACCTAATAACCATGTGGCGATTACGGTCATCAGCGCGCGAACGATGATCGCGCCGGCCGTACCGATAAAAATCGCCCGCTTTTGTAAATGCGGCGGTAATTGGCGAGCCGCCATCGCAATCACGACCGCGTTATCACCTGCGAGTACCAAATCCAAAAGAATAATGGATCCGAGAGAAAGCAAAAATGAAGGGGATAAAAAATCCATAACACTGCCTTTCTCAGTAAAAAATAAAATGTTCCGACATAAAGAAAGAGACCTTTACCTTGCACGCTGCAAGTAAAAGTCTCACTGCATCCTGTGGATGGTCGCGCCAGCTTTTTTATCAGCAGGGTTGTTGACGACGACAAATTAGTTACTCCCTTTTACGAAAGTTATTATACCAAATATAAAAAGAGGTTATCAAGGTAAGACCGAAAAAGCCCTAAAAAAGGGCTTTTTCTATTCGTTTTAAAAACGAAAAATAAATTTTATAAAGTACTATGCAAAGAGGAGGATAGGTGTTAAAATAAATGCACCAAAGAGAAAAAACGAGCAAAAATGTGATTTATTCATATCTATCATTACTTATCATTATCTATCATTATCTATCGTGATCTATCGCGCACGAATTAACTCTATTATTGATACGATAGTCGGCAAGTCGCAACGAGTCTGCGATTGCTTCGAAGAACTTGACTCGTAACGCTCTACGGTACATTCAAAGAGAGGTGAGTACATTGGCAAAAGTAACGAAAAAAATGAATGTGTGGCAACTGACGATGTTGACCGCCGCGAATATGTTGGGTGCGGGGATCATTATGCTTCCTACCAAGCTGGCGCAGGTGGGGACTATTTCCGTTCTGTCCTGGTTGGTGACCGCGGTCGGCTCATTGCTTTTGGCACACGTTTTTGCCCAGTGCGGCATGTTCACGCGGCACAGTGGCGGCATGGGCGGTTATGCCGCGTATCGTTTCGGCTTGCCCGGTTATTTCATGACGAATTTCGCGTATTCGGTTTCCCTTATTATTGCCAATGTGGCGATTGCCGTATCGGCTGTCGGGTATGGCGCTACTCTTTTCGGCTGGCAACCGCATCCCGGCCAAATTGCCGCCGCTACCATGCTGCTTTTGTGGGTGGCGGGTGTGCTCAATTTCGGCGGCAGCCGTTGGACGGGGAGCATCAGTTCCGTGACGGTTTGGGGATCGCTTTTGCCCGTTCTTTTCTTAACCGTCGCCGGTTGGTTTTGGTTTGATTCCACGCTCTATATCGAGTCGTGGAATCCGTCCGAGACGCCGTTCTTTTCCGCGGTCAGTGAATCCGTCACGCTGACCCTTTGGGCATTCCTCGGTTTTGAATCCGCGGCCGTGAATATGGACGCGATTGAAAATCCGCAGCGGGATGTACCGCGCGCCACCTTCTTCGGCACGCTTGACGTCGCCGTTGTCTACATTGCTTCGACCAACGTGATGGCGGGCATTGTGCCGAATCTTGATTTACTGCATTCCAATGCGCCGTTCGGTTTGACTTTCGCCGTATTGTTTGGTGGTACCATTGGCAAAATCGTTATGGCGATGATGGTTATTTCCTGCATGGGAGCGCTGCTTTGCTGGCAATTCACGCTCGCGCAGGTGTTTAAAAGCAGCGCGCAAAACGGCGTATTTCCGAAAGTATTCAGCCGTCTTTCCAAACAGGGTGTGCCTGTTAACGGCACGCTGATCCTGTTGGTCCTTCAATCGTTGCTGGCATTGATGACCATGGATGAATATCTGTTTGCGCAATTTGAAAGATTGGTCAATCTCGCTGTGGTTACCAATGTCGTACCCTATCTGTACTGCTGTCTCGCCGCGCCGACGCTTTTGCGGGTCGCGGGTCTGTCGGCAAAACAGATTTTGTGGATGCGCGGGATCTCCGCTCTGGCGCTTGCGTATTCCACGTACGCCATGTATGCGGCGGGTCTGGAAGCGATTCGCGGCGCGGTCATTGTACTTTTCATCGGTTACCTGCTCTATCGCGGCACCGTGGCTCGTCGTCCGGAACGAGTTCAA
>NZ_JAHAHH010000052.1 GCF_018373335.1 Negativicoccus succinicivorans | reverse complement strand
GAAAGTCAGCAAAATCGTCAACTTGGCGGACGATATCGCATTGCAGCTCGCGGCGACCGATGTCCGTATCGAAGCGCCGATCCCCGGTAAAGCGGCTGTCGGCATCGAAGTGCCGAACCGGGAAATTTCTTCCGTGGGCTTACGCGAAGTGCTTGCCTGCGACGAATTTCAACACGCCGTCGGCGGCATCGCCGTCGGTTTGGGGGAAGACATTACCGGTCAGCCGGTCATTACCGATCTTGCCAAAATGCCGCATCTTTTGGTAGCGGGTTCTACCGGTTCGGGCAAAAGCGTTTGCATCAATACGCTGGTGGCGAGCATTTTGCTGCGTTCGTATCCCGATGAAGTGAAATTAATTCTGATCGACCCGAAAGTGGTCGAACTTGCGCAGTATAACCATATTCCTCATCTCTTGACACCGGTTGTCACCGATGTCAAAAAAGCGGCGGGCGTATTGCGTTGGGCGGTACGCGAAATGGAAAACCGCTACCGTTTATTCGCCTCCGCCAAAGTGCGCAACATCACCGGCTACAACGAAGCTAATCCGGATTCTCCGTTGCCGCTTGTCGTCATCATCATCGACGAACTCGCGGACTTGATGATGGTCGCGCCGCATGATGTGGAAGATGCGATTGCACGTCTCGCCCAAATGGCGCGCGCGGCAGGGTTGCATCTCGTGCTCGCGACGCAGCGTCCGTCCGTTGACGTATTGACCGGCACCATCAAAGCCAACATTCCGAGCCGAATTTCGTTTGCCGTTTCGAGTCAAATTGATTCGCGCACGATTTTGGATATGGCGGGCGCGGAGAAGTTGCTCGGTAAAGGCGACATGCTTTTCTATCCGATCGGCGCGCCGAAACCGCGACGCGTGCAAGGCGCATTTATTTCCGACGCGGATGTGGAAAAACTGGTAGAATACATCAAAAAGCAAGGGCAACCGGAATATAATGAAACGGTTGTGCAACCGGCCGCGGAAACTGAGGAAGCGCAAGCGCCGCGTTGGGAAGATGAACTTTTGCCCGATGCGATTCGCATGGTCATGGATACCGAACAGGCCTCCGTTTCGATGTTGCAACGTCGTTTTCGCGTAGGCTACACCCGCGCCGGTCGACTGATCGACACCATGGAAAACATGGGGATCGTCGGACCGTCATTGGGCAGTAAAGCGCGGGATATTCTGATGACGAAAGGCGAAGTGGAAGAGTTGCTGGCGCGCTACGAAGGGAACAGCGAGTCATGAACGAAATCGGAGATATTTTACGACGCGCGCGCGAGGAAAAGGGACTGTCGCTTTCCGAGGCGGCGCTTGGTACGTATATCAGCGCGCGCTACCTCGCGGCATTGGAGCGGGAAGAGTACGGAACGATTCCGGGCACGGTGTACATGCGCGGCATGCTGCGCAACTACGGTAACTTCCTCGGTCTGTCGGGGGTAGGACTCGTGGATCGCTACAACGCCGCTATGGGGGAAGAACGTCCGGTGGAACGCGCGTACGTGCCGAGCGTCGGAGCAAAAGATTATTTGGACGTCGCACCGACCGCGCGACCGCAGCGCAAAAAAATGCACCGCAGGCGTCGTAAAAATCGCCCGTTTACACGAGTGGAACAGGGACTTACGGCGCTCATCATCATACTGTTTTTACTGAGTTTGTACTGGATCTTCGGATAACAGCCGCGTCTGCGGCTGTTTTTTTACGCCGCAAGAAAAAATTTACAACCGGCGCCCGCGGCTATTTCTTTCGGCGGAGATGATGAACTGACGAAGATTTGCTGTATAATAGAAGTAATTATGTAAAGGGAGTCGGTATGCGTTTATTACGGATGATTCTGCGCGGTTTCAAATCCTTTGCGGATAAAACGGAAGTGGAATTCGCGCCGGGTGTGACGGCGATCGTCGGTCCGAACGGCAGCGGCAAGAGTAATTTAGCCGATGCGGTGCGCTGGGTGCTGGGCGAGCAAAATATTCGCCAGCTGCGCGGTGAGCAGTCGAGTGACGTGATTTTTGCGGGCACGGCGACCGAACGCGCGAAAGCTTCGGCGGAAGTGACACTCGTTTTTGACAATAGTGACGGCTTTTTTCAAACGGATACGGCAGAGGTGGCGGTGACGCGACGTCTGCTTCGTTCGGGTGCGAGCGATTATTTTATTAATCGTCAAAATTGCCGCTTAAAAGATATTCAACTGTTGCTGGCGGATACCGGTTTGGGTCGGGACTCCTTGGCGGTCATCGGGCAGCAGCGAGTCGATCGGATTTTAATCGGTCGACCGGAAGAACGCAAACTCGTTTTTGAAGAAGTAGCGGGCATTACCCGTTACAAGCTGCGCAAAGAAGAAGGCATGCGCAAATTGCGCGAGGCGGAACGTAATATGGAGCGCGTCAGCGATATTGCGCGACTGCTCGCGCAGGATTTACCGCCGCTGGAAGAAAAAGCGCGGCAGGCGAAACAACGTAATGAGTTGCGCACGCAGGAGGCAAATATCGCGCGCAGTCTCGCATGGAAAGCGTGGCAAACGGCGCAACGTCAACTGACGCGCGCGGAGAAGGAATGGATCGCCGCGGATCAGGCGGCGACGGCGGCGACGACAGAACTTACGCAGCTGGAAGCGGCGGCGCAGGCGCAAACGGAAGCGGATACGAAAGCGCAACAAATGTTGCGTGAAAAAGAGCAGGCGGCCAACACCGCGGCGCAACATTGCGAACATTTACGCAGTGAACTCGCGGTGCTGACGGAGCGCAGTCATCAGCACGCGAAAGAAATGCAGGAAGTGGCGCAGGCGCTGGCGGAAAAGCGGCAGACATTGGAACAGCTTGCGACGGCACAGGCGACGACAGTCGCGGCGATAGCGGCCACGGCGCGGGAACGGGATGAAGCGCAGGCGCGCTTGGCGGAAGGAACGGCGCGGCGCGATCGGTTGCGCGCTGTATTGCAAACGGCCCGTGAACAGGTCGCCGACCGGTTGCGACGTGAGGAAAGGAACGCGGCGGAACAGGAGTTCTTGCAGCAAACGGCGCAGCAATTACAGGCGCGCTGCGCCGAACTTGCGCGTCGCGCGCAAGAGTTGAGCGCACGCAAGGAAACATTACAAACACGTTTGCAGCAGGCGCAAGCGGCACTTGCGACGGCGCAGACGACCGCATCGGAAAGCAGTCGACAACTCACGGAGCAGGAAGAAGTTGTGAACAAACTGCAGGCGCAGCGCGAAGCGGCGCAGGCGGCTAACGCGAAAGCGCGCGAAACATTGCAGACAACGCAAACGCGGTACCAATATTTACAACAGTTAGCCGACAGCTACGAGGGCTATGGCCGCGCGACGAAAGCGGTTCTTGGCGCCACGGAAGCATGGCGCAGTGACTGCTATGGGACGGTGGCGCAACTTTTGCGCGTGCCGAAGGAATATACGACGGCGCTGGATATTGCGTTGGGCGGTACGCAACAGCATCTTGTGATGCGCGACAGCCAAGCGGCGCAGGCGGCGATCCGTTTTTTGCGCCGCACGAAAAGCGGTCGCGTGACGCTGTATCCGTTGGACGAAATACGGCCGCGGACGCTTGCAGATCGCGATCGGGCGATTTTACACGAGCCGGGCGTGATCGGTTTGGCCGCGGCGTTGGTGAAAGCGGAATCTTATTTACAACCGCTGGTTGATTATTTGCTGGGGCGCACGGTGTTGGTGGAAGATCTCGCCACCGGTTCGCGCCTGGCGGCAAAATATCAGCAACGCATTCGTCTGGTGACGCGCGCGGGTGATCTTTTTCAACCGGGCGGCGCGCTTACGGGCGGCAGCACGCGGCGCGCGGAGCTGACATTATTCGGTCGGCAGCAGGAATTATCCGCATTGCGCGCCCAACTGGAAATGCTTGCCGCGCAACCGGAGCGAGAACTGCCGGATATTTCCGCGGCGCTCGCGCGACGGGATGCCTTACAAAATACCGCGCAGACGACGGCCTTGGCGATTGCTTCGCAAACGGCGCAGCTGCAGGCTCTGCGTGACGAATGGAACGGTATCGTGCGCCAGGCGGATGAAATCCGCAGCGCACAAACGCAGACGGCGGACGAATACCGGCTGACGGTAAGCAAGCAAAAAGAACTGACCGTTGCGCCGACAGCAGTCACTGAAACGACAACGGATACGGCCGCTCAGGAAGCGGAGTTGGCTCGCTGCGAGCACGCCTACACCGAAGCGCATGTGGCGTTGGCCACGGTGCAGGCAACGCTGCGGCAACAGGAGCAGGAGAAGGTCCGCCAAACCGAGCAGGAAAAAAATGCGCAGGCGGACATGGAACGGCTTGCGCAACGTGAAAAGGAAATTCAATCGGCGGCCAAAGCATTGAGCGCTTCGCAGGAAACGTTGCAAAAGCAGGCGGATGAGGCGCAGCAAACGGCGCAGACGGCGAAAGTGCAAGCGGACGCGTTTTACGATGCGCACGCGGAACGTTTGAACGCGCAGCAAGCGGAGCAAGAACGGTTGCGCGCCATGCGGGCGCAAGCGACGGAAACGAAAGTGGAAGCGGCGCGACTTCTGGCAAAAAAGGAAGCGGCGCAGGCGGAAATGGAACAGCAGCGCGAACAATTGGCGATGTATGATTTAGATCCGCAGGCCGCGGAGCCTGCGATCGTCGCGGGAACGCAGGCGACGCTGCTTGCCGAACAACGTCGATTATTGACGGAAATCGCGCGCTTTACAGATATTTCCGAGCAGGCGATAGAGGAGTATGAAAGATCGCGTGAGCGCAGCGAGTTCTATACGACGCAGCTCGCCGATTTGACGGCGGCCCGCGATACGTTGCAAAATGTAGTGGCGGAGATTGATCGCACCATGCAGGAACAGTTTGCGGCGGCATTTGAGGTCGTGGCCGCCGAGTTCCAGCGGATTTTCGCCCACCTGTTCGGCGGCGGCGAGGCGCAATTGGTGCTGACAGACGCGGACGAAAATAAGCCCGCCGGCGTAGAAATTATGGTCCGACCGCCGGGTAAAAAACAGCAGGCGCTCTCGCTCTTGTCAGGCGGTGAACGCGCTCTGACGGTCATTGCGTTGCTCTTTTCCTTTATGGCCTATCGGCCGGCGCCGTTTTGTCTGGTAGATGAAATTGATGCGGCGTTGGACGATGCCAATATCAAACGTTTCACACGCTACTTGGAAACGGGGCGCAACGGCTTGCAATTTATCGTCATTACGCACCGCAAACCGACCATGGCGTCCGCGGATCGTCTGCAAGGCGTGACGATGGTGAAGCGCGGGATCTCGCAATTAATTGCCGTCAATTTGAAACAGTATAAGGAGACACCATGAGTTTTTTGGATAAAGTCCGTGCCGGTTTAGAACGCACGAAAAAAAGTTTTGTCAAAAATATGGAAACGCTGGTTATCGGCTATGACGAAATCGACGAAGAATTTCTAGACGATTTGGAAGCCGTTATGCTGACCGGTGATCTCGGCGTGACGGCGACCGACTACTTGCTCGGTGAAATTCGCACCGCGGTAAAAGAAGGTGAAATTCACAGCACGAAAGAAGTCATGCCTTTCCTCGCCAAAACGATGGAAACATGGCTTGCCGTGGATAATGATCCCGCCGCGTTGCCGCATTCGCCGGAGGTTATTTTAATTGTCGGTGTCAACGGCGTCGGCAAAACGACGAGTATCGGAAAGTTGGCGCAGTACTATAAAAACGCCGGTAAAAAAGTTTTACTGGCGGCCGGTGATACGTTCCGCGCCGCGGCGTCCGAACAGCTGACGATTTGGGCGGAGCGTGTCGGTGTACCGATTGTCAAACATCAGGAAGGGGCGGATCCCGCCGCGGTCGTTTATGATGCGTTGGAAGCGGCGTTGGCGCGCAAAAGCGATGTCGTATTGATCGATACCGCCGGACGTTTGCATACCAAAGTGAATTTAATGGGGGAACTCGCTAAAATCAGTCGTGTCGCGGCCAAGTTAGTGCCGGATGCGCCGCACCAAACCTGGTTGGTGCTCGATGCCACCACCGGACAAAATGCAGTGAGTCAGGCGAAAGTATTCGGTCAATCCGTACCGCTCACGGGCGTTGTACTCACCAAACTGGACGGTACCGCGAAAGGCGGCGTGGTGATTTCCGTCAAGGAAGAACTCGGCGTGCCTGTGAAATGGGTAGGACTCGGTGAAGGCGTTGACGACTTGCAGCCGTTTCGTGCGCAAGAATTTGTCGAAGCGCTTTTCGATGATGAAGATAAAACCGCGACGGAAACGACAAAGGTGCGTTTGCGTTAAGGATGCAAGCACCTTGGTCATAGCTCATTGCGGGTAATGTTATAATAAAGAAATAGAGGGGGGCGAACCGTGAAGAATCCGTTACCGCGTCATGCGGATTGGCGCAGCGCCTTACAATATGCCGTTGCCGTACCGCTAATGCCTGCCGACGAGGGCTGGCAACTGGTATTGGAACTGCGAAACCCTCATTTGCGCTCCCATCCCAATGAAGTATCCTTTCCGGGCGGCAGAATTGAAGCCTATGATGCGCATCCCGGTGTGACGGCGCTGCGCGAGATGGCGGAAGAAATCGGCACGCCTTCGGAAAGTTGGGAGTTGCTTGGCGCGTTGCCATTGGCTTACACGGTGAACGGGCGCATGGTAGCGCCATATCTTGCCTTCCGTGAAGATGTCCCGAAATTCGTTTGCAATCCGGCGGAAGTGAATTCCGTGTTTACGGTGCCGTTGCAGTGGCTGATGGAACACGAACCCGTGCGCGTCGAAATGCAGGACGGCGTGCGCCCGGGAGAAAACTTTCCTTATGAACGTGTTACAAGCGTTGTACCCGGATGGACCGGTCGTCAGAAATACGATGTGTATTTCTACACCTACGGCGATTTTACGATTTGGGGATTGACAGCGCGTATCATTAAAAACTTTTTGCAAATTTGTCGAGAACAGGAGATATCATTCGACTTTGATTTTCGGCAATGGAGAGGAGACTTGCCATGAAGACAAAATTGAAAGTGACCGGGATGAGTTGTGAAAATTGCGTGCAATCGGTAACGAAAACATTGCGTGATGTCGAAGGCGTACATGACGCTAAAGTGGACTTGGCTTCCGGCATCGCGGACGTTGATTTTGATGAAACCAAAACCGATGTAGAAGCACTTTGCGCCGCCGTAGACGATATCGGTTTTGATGCGGCAGCGGCGCAATAATGAAACCTAACGGCGTGGCGGCGGTGTTGGATGTGGCACACCGCCGCGTTGTTTGCGTGGGTGCGGGACCGGTGGCGGTCCGTAAATTGCGTAAAGTAATGGGAAAAGCGCAGACGGTCATTGTCATTGCGCCAACGGCGGAGCCGATGATTTGGGATTGGCATGAGGCCGGTCAACTCATCTGGTATTCGCGGACGTTTAGGACAGATGATATTCGCCAAGGTGATATCGTCATTTCCGCTGCAGGGGCACAAGTCAGCGCATTGGTAAAAACCGCGGCGCACGCCAAAGGAGCGTGGCTTAACGATGCGGTCAATGCCGTCGGGGGCGACCTGATGCTGCCGGCTAACTGGGAAAGCGGCAGCCTCACCGGGACGGTGACGTCGCAGGGCGCAACGCCGCGACTGGTCGCGCTGCTCACGCGGGATTTGGAGAAACAGTACGCGGACATCGGTGCGTTTGCCGCGGAACTTGCGCCGTTACGGCAAAAGGTAAGGGAGCTGTTGCCGAAACCAGCAGAACGGCAAGCGTTTTGGCGAACGTACTTGCCCGATGATACCTTGGAACGGATTCGCCGCGGGGAAAAAGAAATCATAAAAGGGGAGATTTTGCATGCAATTGGCCGTCTTGGGGCTGAATCATAAAACGGCGCCTATCGAAGTACGTGAACAATTCGCACTGGACGCGACGCAAGTCCATCAAGCGCTGAACGAGATCTACGGTTTGGCCGAGCTGGATGAAGCGGTACTTTTAGCGACTTGCAATCGTACCGAATTATATGCCGTGGTGGCGGATGATGTTCCGCCGCTGGCAGCGATGCAGAAGCTGTTTGCCAAAATCGGTACTGCGGTTTCACAAGAATATACGTATTACTATAAGGGCGAAGATGCGGTACGCCATCTGTTTCGCGTCGCGGCCGGTATGGATTCGCTCGTTATCGGTGAAGGACAGATTCTCTCGCAAGTGAAAGTGGCTTATTTGACCGCAGTGCGAGTAGGAACGACCGGCACCATCAGCAATATGCTGTTTCAACGGGCGCTCGCGATCGGCAAAAAAATCCGAACGCAAACAAGCATTGCGGATAATCCCGTCTCGGTAAGCTATGCGGCCGTCAAACTCACGCAACAGATTTTCGGTTCGCTCGGGGAACGACGGGCGCTGATTTTAGGTGCCGGAACCATGTCGGAACTGATGGCGAAACATCTCATCGGTCACGGCTTGCAAACGCTGCTGATTGCCAACCGCAGTATGGATAAGGCGGAAATGCTCGCCGAAAAATATCACGGTCGCGCCGTACCGCTGGAAGAACGCTTACGTTGGGCGGGACGTGTGGATGTCATTTTAACGTCGACCGGTGCGAATACGTATTTAATTGATTACGAGCAGGCGGTGGAGTTGATGCATAAGCGTCAGGGGCGACCGCTGGTGATGATCGACATTGCCGTACCGCGCGACATCGATCCGGAAGTCTCTCAAATTGAGGGGATTACTTTATATAACCTGGATGACTTGGAACAGGTCGTCGATGAAAATAAAGAAATGCGAGCGCAGGAAGCGGAAGCGGCGTATCCGTTGCTGGAAGAAGCGGTGGCGGAATTAATGGAAAAATACAGTTATTTTTCCATGCGTCCGTTGATGGCGGCCGTGACCGATCGCTTTGAAATCGTGCGTAAGCGCATTGTGCATCGCGCGTTTGCCAAGTTGCCCGATGTGCAAGATGATGAACGTCGCGTGATTGAGGGCATGTCGAAAGTGCTTGTGCGCAAATTATTACGCGATCCGATGATTCATTTCCGCGAAGTGGCGGGGACAGAGGACGAGAAAATGTATTGGCAAATCCTGGCGGATGTATACCAATTGCCATTACCTGCGGAGGCGCGGCCGGAGGAAACTGACGATGCGAAATGAATGCCAAGTAGGTACGCGCCAAAGCGCGCTGGCACTGTGGCAGACCCGGCATGTGATTACGCTTTTAGAAGCGTTGCCGGCCGCGAAAGGGATCACGTTTACGACAACCAAAGTCAATACGGAAGGGGATCGTAAACTGCAACAGGCCTTGCATACGTTTGGCGGTAAAGGAGCGTTCACGGAAGCACTTGAGGCAAAACTTTTGGACGGCAGCATTGATTTTGCCGTGCACAGCTTGAAAGATATGCCGACCAAGCTGCCGCAAGGTCTTGTGATCGGCGCGATTCCGCAACGG
>NZ_JAHAHH010000051.1 GCF_018373335.1 Negativicoccus succinicivorans | reverse complement strand
ATCATTGCGTCGCTTGGCGGAGCGGACACGGATTTCCCATTGGCTCGTGCAATTGCAGCGGGGATTAGTCGCAACGGATGGAAAGACACGGCTGGAGTTTCATTTGCAAATGGCAAAATTACGTGCGCTGAATTGGGAACGTAAGCGCCAAGATCATTTTGCCGATTTTTTGCATGAAGTTTCTCCGGAACGTTTTTTAGACGCCACATTCGGTCGAGGCAGCGACGCGATTATGGCTGCTTATACCTTGTCTGAGAACGTGGAAATCATTGCGCTTGAAAAGTCATTTCCGGTGTATGCAGTGGGCAGAGACGGTTTGCGCTCTATGAAAGTTCCCGAAGCACCGGCATTGACGGCAGCGTTGCGGCGGATTCATTTACTCCATGCTGACGTGAGTGACTATCTGAAGAAACAACCGGATAACCGCTTTGATGTCATTTATTTTGACTTCATGTTTCATCATACAGTGAGCCAAACCAATAACTTGGCTGATTTGCGCACATTTGCCGCGCAAGCAGGGCTGGATGACAAACTCTGGGAAGACGCAAAGCGAGTTGCTAAAAAACGTATTATTGTTAAAAACAGACCATTCGCGAGCTGGTTTAAGACGCATCCGCCGACGTTTTTGCGCGGCGGTACGTATAGTCGAGTGGTTTATGGAGTATGGGACTTATGAAACAACGCCTGGTAGTTATTATGGGGCCGACGGGGGCGGGTAAAACAGAAGTGTCATTGCATCTTGCCGAAATGTTCAATGGGGAAATTATTTCGGCAGATGCGTTTCAAGTGTACCGCGGTCTGGATATCGGTACAGCAAAAGCAAAAACCGACGAGCAGAAACGTATCGTACATCATCTGCTGGACATTAAAGAGGTCACTGATAACTATACCGTGGCCGAATTTTGCGAGCGTGCCCGAACACTGATTACCGATATTGCCGCACGGGGAAAAACACCGTTTTTGGTCGGCGGTACCGGTCTGTATGTACAAGCATTGCTTGAAGGTTATACCTTCCCTGACATCGGACCGGTTCGGAAATGGACGCAGCGCTACAATGAAATGTATCGCACGCAAGGGGTGGAACGATTACGCGAGGAAATGCGGCAACGTTCTCCGGAATATTTTGCGACACGGACAGTAGGCGATCCGCAACGATTGATTCGCGCCCTTTCCGTACTTGCGGCGGGAGGCAGTTATGAAGCGACGAAGAAAAGCGATGAGCCATTGTATACGGGACCGGTATTTGCGCTGGTGCCGCCGCGTGAAATATTATATGAGCACATCAATGTCCGTGTTGAAAAAATGTTTGCCGAGGGTTTGGAAAACGAGGCGCGTTGGCTTTGGCAAACGCATGAAAGCAATATAAGCCAAGCAGGAAAAGGGATAGGCTACCGGGAGTGGCCGGCGTACTTTGCGGGGGAGCAGACACGTGAAGAAACGCTTGCTTTAATACAGCTTCATACGCGCCGTTTTGCCAAACGGCAAATGACTTGGTTGCGCCGAATGCCATATATAACGTATATAGATCCTTGCGCATATCCGACCGCGCAAGCGCTCGCTGATGCCATGCAAGAAATCATTAGAAACAGCTGGGAGACGTGCAATGACAAATAAAATAAATTTACAGGATGCTTTTCTTGAAGCCTTAAAAAAGGCGAAAGCCACAGTCAGCATTTATCTTTTGAACGGGGTTAAACTGCAGGGAATTGTCAAAGATTATGATAATTTCACAGTGTTACTTAAAAGTCAGGACAAAGAACAGCTGATTTACAAGCACGCTATTTCTACGATTCAAGAAGGGGAAAAAGAGTGAACGATTCACAATCATCTGCCATTACGCTTAAAGAAATCGAAACGCAGGCTTTACTCACATGTCGGGAAGCGTTTGCGCGCTATGATGAAGTCGCGGTAAAAAATACCGAAAAAATCTTAACGGCATTTCGTGAATGCCAATTATCCGCATTTCATTTTCAAGGCACGACAGGCTATGGTTATGACGATGTCGGCAGGGAAACCTTGGAAAAGGTATTTGCGCATGTTTTTCGTGCGGAAAAAGCGCTGGTCCGTCCACACTTTGTTTCAGGAACACATGCCTTGGCGACAGTCTTGTTAGCATTGCTTAACCATGGCGATGAAATGGTCTGCGCGATGGGAACCCCTTATGACACGATGCAAACGGTTATCGGGCTTACCGGTAATGCGCCGGGGAATCTGCGGGAGCGTGGTGTAGCATATCATGAAGTAGCTACGAAAGACGGTCGGTGCGATCTTACTGCGTTGGCGAATGCGGTAGGACCCAAAACGCGTCTGGTATTGATTCAACGCTCGCGCGGTTATGCGGAACGAAAAGCATTGACAATTACCGAAATAGCCGAAATCATTCGTGTCATCAAAGCGAAAAATCCGCAGACGATTTGCTTTGTCGATAATTGCTACGGAGAGTTTACCGCCACGCAAGAGCCGATCGAAGTCGGCGCCGATATTGCAGCCGGTTCGCTGATCAAAAATGCCGGTGGCGGGATCGCTCCGACAGGAAGTTATGTCGTCGGTCGTGCCGATCTGGTTGAAGCCACGGCGCATCAACTGACGGCGCCCGGTTTGGGCGATGAGATGGGTTCGTATACGCCGGGGTATCGACTCTTTTTTGAAGGCCTTTTTATGGCGCCGCATGTAGTCGGACAAGCGTTACGCGCCGCCGAATTTGCTGCCGCCGTGTTTCATCGTTTAGGTTTCAAAAGTGAACCGCAATTAGGCACGGAGCGCAGTGACCTCATTCAAACGATCGAATTGGGCACGGAAAAAGCATTATGCGGGTTCTGCGAGGGGTTGCAGGCATGGTCACCTGTCGACGGCTATGTTCGTCCGGTTCCGGGGGAGCTGCCGGGATATGCCGATCCGATTATCATGGCCTGCGGCGCATTCACGCAGGGGTCCTCCATTGAACTTTCCGCGGACGGTCCGTTGCGGTCGCCGTATACGGTGTATTTGCAGGGCGGTTTGGTGTTTGAACATTCGCGCTTGGCTATTATGGGCGCAGCTGCCAAAGTGCTTGAGCAATAAAAAAGTAAAATCCCATCGAATAGATGGGATTTTACTTTTGCTTGACAATGATATCTTTTCTCGGGTAAAATAAACAAAGTTACTCGGGGCTATAGCTCAGTTGGTTAGAGTGCTACGTTGACATCGTAGAGGTCACTGGTTCGAATCCAGTTAGCCCCACCACTTTACACCGTCAGGGTGCTTTTTTTTCGTTAAAATTTTTACATATGCGAAGTATCTCGGAAAGGATCCATATGGCGAAGTGGGCAGTAGCAACCGCTGCACTTTTTTGGGCAATCAGCGGCGTAGTGGCGCAACAATTATTTGCCTCCACGACGATCCAGGCACCGGCCTTAACCACGATTCGAATGCTGCTTAGTGGAATTTTGTTTTTGCTGATTTATTTTACAACGCGTTCCGAGCACAGAAAACTCGCGTCCCGCAGTCGTAAGTTTTATCTGTTGGAGATGCCGTTATTCGGAGTATTGGGCATTTTCGGCATGCAGTATACGTATTTTCAGGCGATTCAACAAGGTAGCGCGGTGGTGGCAACCGTATTGCAAAATTCCGCGCCGGTGTTGCTGCTCTTCTGGGCGATTTGGCGCACCAAGTCATGGCCGAATTTAACCGATGTGTTGGCGACCACGGGCGCAGTCATCGGCGTTGTGCTGCTGGTGACGGGCGGCGATGTGACTAAACTCCTCGTTTCGCCGATAGCCATTTTCTGGGGAATTTTATCCGCGTTTGCCGCAGCATTTTATGTTCTCTTTCCGCTTTCGTTATTGCGGCGTTTTCCCGCGCCCTATTTATTGGGAGTGGGGATGTTGTACGGTAGCATGTTCAGCTATTGGGTTACACCGGCGACTGATTGGTCTATGTTTTTTCATTCGCAAGTTCTGCCCATGTTTTTATACATCGTGGTAGGCGGAACGGTGATTCCGTTTTTTCTGTTTCTCTATGCATTACGCACATTACCGCCGACCACAGTCAGTGTGCTTACCTGTCTGGAACCCTTTGGCGCAGTTGTTTTTTCAGTGCTCTTTTTGGGGATGTCATTCGGTTGGGGAGAAATCATCGGCGTTGTTTGCGTCATGAGTGCGGTGCTTTTACTTGCTTTCAGTAAAGAACCGCGCGAACCTACGCAAAGTTCGGGCTGAAATTGCCGTCATGGAAGATTTCTACTTCACGATTGTCTTTTGTGTGTCCGATAATGGTAAGGTCAGAACTTCCTATCATAAAATCCACATGAATCATCGAGCGGTTTAAGCCGGCGGCGGTCAATTCGTCGTCGGTTTTTGTTTTGCCGTCGGTGATGCAAGTCGGATAGGCTGCGCCCAATGCCAAATGACAGGAGGCGTTTTCGTCAATTAACGTTTCATAGAACGAATAGGGAATTTGCGCAATGGGTGAATCTTTTGGTACGAGTGCGACTTCGCCTAAAAAGCGCGATCCTTCATCCGATGCAAGCAGTTGTTCGATGGCATCCTTGCCTTTCGAGGCTTCCACTTGCACTACTTTGCCGTCGACGAAATCAAGCTCTAATCCTTCGACCGTCTGGTTGTAAACGACTAACGGGCGAGTGCCGGTGACGTGACCTGTCATGCGGCGAAAATCAGGGGCGGTAAAAATCTCTTCCGTGGGAATGTTGGCGGCGAACGGAACCGCGCGGCCGCTTTTTTCGTTGCCGCCTTGCCATATGTGTGTATCCGGCAAGCCAATCACGAAATCCGTGCCGTTTTTGCTCATGTAGTGCAATGTGTCCAGTCGTAACGCATCTAATAATCGACGACGTCTGTGCAACGTATCCAAATGATTTTGCCACGCTGCCAACGCATCTTCGTTTTGAATACGGGAAACATAAAAAATAGCGTCCCATAACTTTTCTAAAGCCGTTATCGGCGTTTCGTCCGGGAATAAAAGTTCTGCCCAGGTGGGGGTTGCAACGGCCGCTACCAGCCACTGCACTTGCGAGTTCATAATGGCTTGCGAATAAAACTGAAATACTTTATTTTTGGCCTGCTGAAACGCGTTAATTCGCATCGTGGGTACTTCTTTGAAAAGTGGCGAATCACAACTTACCAAAGAAATGATGGCTCGATTTTCCGCCAAATATTCCTGCGCCTTGGTGACTTGCGAAGGACGGATATACAACAGCGAATCTTCCTGCGCGCACTGCAGACGTCGCGCAAACACGCTACCGGATTGCCAATCGACCTGTACATCGCCGGCACCATGCGCGTAAGCGGCCTTTACCAAAATGGCGACAAACTCATGCGCTTCCACCGGTGCATTAATAAGAACAGGCTGCTTAGGTTGTAAGTTCACGCCGTATTGTAAAAGAACATCTGCATACGATTTTGCAAGTTTCTGATCCATGATTTATTGCTCCTTTGTATGACATGGGTATATAATTAAAGCATATAAAATAAGAGAAAGAAGGATTAACGGTGCATTTTTCTCGGTCCGTCACTCACGCACTGTTGGCAGGTGCCTTGTCGCTTTCGTTTTTAGGAATATTATACTATTTTCTGGCGGAAGATTCTCAACCGGAGCCGATACCGATGACTGCCGCTTCGGTGGCATCTCCTGTCGAAGAAAATATGTTGGTTTACGTAGCCGGGGCAGTGGAACAGCCGGGTGTGTACCGGTTGCCGCTCGGCAGCCGAGTCAAAGATGCGGTGCAAGCGGCCGGGAATTTATTACCGTATGCTGATGCGGAAGCAGTCAACTTGGCGGCGAAGTTGCGTGACGGTGAGCAAATCAGCGTGCCGTTCAACTTTAATCCTCCGGAAGGGCAACTCGGCATCACGTATGTGAATATTAACACCGCGAATTTGGCAGAGCTGACTACGCTTCCGGGCGTGGGTGAGGCAACTGCGCAAAAAATTTTAGACTATCGACGGGAACATGGTCTGTTTCGTCAATTAACGGACTTGGAAGAAGTCAAAGGAATCGGTGAAGGAAAATTCAAAGAGCTGCGTCGTCATATTACCATTTGATCTGGCATTATGGCGCGTTGCTGTTTGCATCGGCAGTCGCGCTTGGGATCACGTTAAATACTACGTATTCGTTACTTGTCTACGGAATTTTACTGATTGCAGTCGGCGCACTTACCGCTTTTGGTTTTCTGAAGTCGGAAAAAGCGGGGCGTAAGTGGCTACTCCTAATTTTATTCAGCGGTCTAGTCGCAGGTGGGGTAGGGTTTTATTGGCAAGAAAAGCAATCAGCGGATCTTGCCTTTTTTGTATATAACGAAACCGGTACATACCATGTCACTGTGGAAAGGGAAGCACAGGTTTTCACCGACGGGGATAAAGTGACATATCGGTATCCGGTAGCGCTAAAAACATTTTCCTATCCGGACGGTGTAACAAGGAATGTCAAAGGGAAAGCGTATCTTTATTTGGACAGCACGCAGTATGAGCCGTATTCTGTCGGCACCGCGTTGCAAGTTACGGCTGAATTAAAACCGTTTCACTATTATCAAAATCCCGGACAAAAAACGCTTTATTATCGGCATCGTACAGAACAAATGCTGGGTAATTTATACGTTCCGCTTAAGGCTCGAGTCAATATTTCCGGCATGGATAAAGGCTATTACTTTTTGTCTGTGGCACAACACCTGCGCGAGACGACCCGGACCTTTTTTGCGCAGGCGTTGCCGAAGTCGGAGGCGGCATTGGCGTTCGCTTTGCTGTGGGGCGGTTATGACGGCCTTTCTTCCGAACTGATTAATGCATTTGCCAATTCCGGCATTATTCATATTTTATCTGTTTCCGGTTCTCATATTGCGCTTTTATTCGGGCTCCTTTGGTGGCTCGGCAGGTGTTTTCGCGTACCCGCCCCGCTTACATATGGTGCCGCTTTTTTATTGGTTTTTTCCTATGCATTTATCACCGGCTGGCAACCGCCTGTGGTGCGCTCGTTTTGGATGGGGGCGGCGGCGTTTGGGGGGATACTGCTTCGACGCGACGTGGATGCTACCCATTGGCTAGGCTTGGTTAGCTCACTGATGCTGCTGTATCAGCCGCTACTTTTATACGATGTGAGTTTTCAACTTTCTTTTGGCGCCACGTTGGGATTGATAACTTGTTGCGGTTCGTGTGCGCAACTGTGCCGCAAACTTGTGCATGTACCGTTACGCCTGGCGCAGGGGATCGCGGTTACCGTTGCCGCAAATATTTTTTTGTTGCCGTTGCTGTTATATTATTTTCAGGCCTTGCCGCTTTATGCAGTACTGACAAATATTGTCGTCGCGCCGTTGTTGGAGATCATTATTGCGGTAGAGTTGGCGGCGGTCATTCTGCATTTTGCCTGGACGTTACCGGCATTGGGAATCTTGCGACTTGTCCACTACGGTCTGGCTATCTCGGTTGCACTGATTCAAGCCGTGGCTGATTTACCGTTGGCACAATTACGATTTCGGGCGTTAAGTATTGCTGAAACTGTCCTCTACTTCGTCGGTTTGGCAACAGTAGTTATGTATTTTAAGTCTAAGGATGCGCGGTTGAAATATCCGGTATTGGTGTTTTTAATCGCTTGCCTTGGGGTGGGACTGTATAGGATTACGCAAAATGGACAAATACGCATTTTAGTTCCGGACGTCGGCCAAGTGGGAGCTGTTTGTATGGAAACAGGGGGACGACGGGTTTTATATATCAAGGAAAGTCGCTATGCTCGACGAGATTATCCCCAGGCGCTGACCCGTGCGTTAAATTTTTATGGTATTTTTACTGTCGACGATTGTATTTATGTGACGCCGCGTGAAAATACGGTCGAACCATTTCCCTCACATCGTTATCTGCGAGCACAGGAGATTTCTGATGGCAAAGATACGCATGTCGTGTCAACGGCGGATACTTTTATTCAATATCCCGGCCTGGTGGCCAATCAAAATGGAGCGGTACTGGCTATGTCGGGCGGATCGGCGCTGGTACAATTACAAAACGAAAAATCCTTGGCGATGCCGAGCACGACGAATTTGCTCGTGATCGCGAATGCGCAAAGTGCGAGGGCAATATTGGCACAACGGCATCCGCAACTGGCTATCACAGTGCCCGATGGGAACTTTAGCGGTAGTGAAGGCACGGCAAACGGCAGTGAGGAGTTTCACGCGAAAGGTATACCTGTGTATAATACAGAAGAGACAGGAATGATAGTCGCATCACTACGTGGTCATACATGGAACATCGAAACGGAGATAAAAACGCATGCAGAACGACCGAATTTACCTTTTTCACGGCACTGATATACCGGCTGTTTATGCTCGCAAGCGGCAAGCCGGAAGCGGCACTTCAGAAGCCGTGGAGCAGGGTAAAGAGCGCAGCACAACGGCGGAAATTGTGCAGCAAATCAATCAAGTGTCGCTCTTTAGCGAAGTGCGTCGCTTTGAATTTGTTAACCCTTTGTTTTTGACACAAAAAGATGAATCGATTCCGGCAAAGGAATTTTTACAGTCATTGGAAAATGTACCGGCGGAAACGCGTATTTTTTTTATTTTAGAAGGCAAGGCTGATCGCCGGTTAGGCTTGGTCAAAAAAATTTTACCGTTGGCGCAAGTATCGATGTCGGAATTTATTCCGGGATGGAAAGTAAGCGCCGCTTTTGACAGTGTCTTGCGCGCCCAAGGCCGAGGATTAAGTCGTGCTGCGCGGCAGTACTTGCAAGTAGCGTCGGAAGGTTGGGAGAATATATCGTCCGTTTTTATCACTACAGAAGCACAAAAATGGCAGCTGATGACGGATCAAAAAGAGATCCCGCTCGAAGTGGTACAGGAGTCGTTACCTTCGTACTTGCAACGGCAGGTGTTCCAGTTTTGGGATGATTTGGTGGATCAACGTAAACGAGCTGTTCTGGAAGCCGTTCCGCATTTATTTAATAACATAGATGAAACCTTGAAAAATACCGGCTTTCTGGCTTCGCAACTGCGCCTTTGTTTAGGCATTTATGAATTGGAACATGCCGGTGTCGCGACGAGAGATATGGCACGAAAATTGCAAGTTAACAATCAATGGCGCTGGAAAAATGTTTACGCCGCAGCGCAGAAACTGAACTATGAGCAGTGCGCTACGCTGTTGCTGGCATTATATCGCACGCAATGGCGACAACGTAACGGTTATGATGTTTCGTGGCGAGAACTATTTAGTGAATATTTACGAGGAACGTTATGAAGAAGAATGCAATGATTGCCACCTGCGTAGCGGCAGGAATTATTCTTACATTGTTGTTTTTGCCTTTGTTTGTCAACGGGACAAGCGGTGTCGTCCGCGGAGTCAAGCTGCAGGATCAGGATGTATCCGGTTGGCAAAGGGAAGGACTGCAACGCTATTTGGCAGAACGAAACAACAAATATGAAAATGCGGTGCTGAATTTGACCTATCAAACCTACACTTGGGAGATTCCGATGCGCGACCTGAAACTTGCCATAAATGCAGAGGCAACAGCGGCTGCTGTCAGCGACTATGGTCGCACCGGTTCATGGTTTCGGCAATGGCGGGAGCAGTGGCAAAGCTACCTGAAACCGGTTCAAATGAATTGCACGGTCGCTTATGATGTGGCACATTTAAATGAAATTCTGCGGGCTAAAGTGGACGAACTGGCAGCGCCGCCACGCAACGCCTCGG
>NZ_JAHAHH010000050.1 GCF_018373335.1 Negativicoccus succinicivorans | reverse complement strand
TACCGCGATATCATTGTTTTGCTGCGGCATCATGACGCGTATACGGAGCGCTTGCGCCGCACTTTTGAGCGCTACGAGATTCCGTATTTTACGGATCGGCGGCAGGCGATGCGCCACGACGCGTTGGCGGTCTTTGTAAGCGCGGCGCTGACCTTGGCGGCGCAAGGTTACAGCACGTCGCAGGTACTGCGTTTGCTGAAAACCGGATTGCTGCCGATAGCGACGCGCGACGTGGAAGAACTGGAAATGTATTGCCGCGAGTTTGCGATCAGCCGCGGCGACTGGACCAAAGAGGAACCCTGGCAGCATCGCCGCATTCGCCGCCTGGAAGCGCCGGAGCCGGTGACGGAACGCGAGCAGGCGCGTTGGGATCGGGTCAACGGCGTACGCGCGACGCTTAAAGAATGGCTGGCGCCGCTGGCGCAAGTATTTAAAACGCAGGCGACCGTACGTGAAGTGGCGCTGGTCATGTATGATCTGCTGGCCCGCTTGCCGCTGGAAGCGGAATTATTAACGCACGGCGAAAGTCTGACGGAAGAAATTTATCGCGGCCGCCAGCAGGTCTTGCAACGCATTTACGCGCTTTTGGATGAATGGGTCGAAGTCGGCGGCGCGGAAGTGTGGCCGGCGCGAGACGTGGCGCGCATTTGGACGGATTTGCTCGCGGAGTTGAGTTACGCGTTGATTCCGCCGACGCTCGATCACGTCACTTTCACGACGATTGACCGCGGCTATCCGCTCAACGCGCGCGCGGTGTTTGTGCTCGGCCAAAATGAAGGCGTCTTTCCCGCGCGTCCGCAACCGTTGAGTCTGTGGTCGGATCGTGATCGTACGGAACTGGCGCAACTGGACCTGGCCTTCGGTACGGACTCGGTCACGCTTGCTTTGCAGGAACGGCAATGGCAATATTTGGCGTGGACACGCGCCGAGGAAAAATTGTATCTGAGTTACGCGCGCGCCGATGAAGACGGCACCGCGTTGGAACCGGCCTTTTTACTGCGACGCCTGGTCGCGCTCGGTTGGACGGATTCCGTTCATTCGGCAGTCAGTTCTTGCCCGGAGGATGGTTGGGTGCGACCGCGCCAAAGTTTGGCGGGATTACCGCAGGCGCTGCGCGAAGAATCGCCCGCGGAAGAATGGTTCGGCTTGTACGACTGGGCGATGCGGCAACCGTCGCATAAAGGCGCGGCGTACGCGTGGACGCGCAGTCTGTTCTACACGAATCGGGCGGCGGTGTTAGGTCCCGCGCTCAGCCGTAAGCTCTACGCGCCGCAAGGCACGTTTCACGCCTCGGTCACCGCGTTTGAAATGTATCGCGCTTGTCCGTTCCGCTTTTTCGCGCGCTACGGCTTGCATTTGGACGAACCCGCGCGCGGCGAATTGACCCCGGCGGATTACGGTTCGTACATGCACGCGGCGTTGCACCAATTCGGCGCGGAACTGCTGACGGAGACGCGTGAATTTCGCGATGCCGATTCGGCAGAAATCACCGATCGCAGTCGGGCCATTGCGGAACTTATCGCGCCGCGCGTGCAAAATGACCGCTTCGCGACGAATCCGTTTTACTCGTATATCCGTACGCAGCTGGATCGAACTTTACGGGAAACGTTGACGCGTCTGGCGGAATGGTCGCAGCGCGGCGCGTTCCAAACCGCCGGCTTGGAAGAAATGTTCACGTTGCCGGTCGGCAGTATCGGCGACACGGAATTCACGTTGATCGGCACGATCGACCGACTGGATTATTATCGCGATCCCGAAACGGGAAAGACGTACTACCTGATCATCGATTATAAAACGGGCGATACGAAGATTTCGCTCGGCGATTTGTACTACGGTCTGCGTTTGCAGCTGGCGACGTACTTGTACGCGGCGTTGCGGCGGGATGACGGCGAAGCGCTGCCGGCGGGCATTATGTATGTGTATGTGCAGGATGAGCGCGCCGATTTGAAGGCGCCGCCGCGCGATGACGCGACGATTCGCAAAGCGCTCAAGCAGCAATTGCAGACGCAGGGTTATTTCCTTTCGGAACGCGAAATTTTAGAAAAAATCGACAGCGAAGTCGGCGGGGAAATTTCCTTTTTGCCGATTCGTATTAATAAAGACGGCAGTCTGCGCAAAGATGCCAAGGCGGAAAACGCAGCCGCGATGCGGTTGATTGTCGCGTATATAGCGACGCTTTTGCCGCAAATCAGCGCGCAAATTTTAGCGGGACGGATCGATGTGATGCCCTATCGCCAAGGCAACACCGTGGCCTGCAAGTACTGCCCGTACCGCGCGGTTTGCGGGTTTGACCCGGCGCTTGCCGGCAACCGCTACCGTTACTTGCCGAGTTTGAATGATGAAGAAGCTCTTGAAAAAATGACCGCGACAGTCGCAAAGGAGACCGGCGATGCAATGGACAACTGAACAGGAAGCGGCGATCACGAGTCGTCGCCAAAATCTTTTGGTCGCCGCTGCGGCAGGTTCGGGTAAAACGGCGGTGCTCGTCGAACGCATCATTCGACGGCTTTTGGATCCGCACGATCCCGCGGATATTACCCGTATTCTCGTAATGACGTTTACGCGGGCGGCGGCGCAGGAGATGCGTACGCGCATCGGCACGGCGCTCGCCGCGGCCGCCGCGACGACGCCTTCGGCGCACATCGATCGGCAATTAGCGCTGCTGGGATCGGCGCAAATTTCAACGATCCACGCGTTTTGCCAGCAAATTATTCGCCAATATTTTTACCGTTTGGATTTGGACGCGGGCTTTCGTCAGGGCGGCGAGCAGGAGTTGGCGCTCGGGCGGCTGGAAGCCTTGGAGCAGACGTTGTTTGAAGCCTATGAAGAGGCGTCACCGGAATTTTTGCAATTGGCGGATTTTTTCCGCACAAAAACGAATGACGCGCAACTGCGCGCCGCGGTGTTGCGATTGTACGAATACAGCCGCAGCATGCCGTTTCCCGAAGCGTGGTTGGAGGCGCTCGCCGCGCCGTATGCCGAAGCGGACTTGGCGGATCTGACGCCGCTTTGGGAAGAGTGGCGCGCGGGCGTCACGCAATGGCGAATGCAATTACAGAACGCGCTGGATGAATTGGCGCTGTACCCGCAACTGCAAAACGCGCGGGAGGTTTTGGCGGCGGATTATGCGACCGCGACGGCGCTTTGTGACGGGGAAGACTGGCACACTATTTATGACGCGGCGCAGGCCTACGCGCCGATGCGTTGGCCGGGCGGCAAGCTGAAGGATGAGGCGGCGAAAGCGGCCAAGACGGCGGCCAAAGAGATTCGCGACGCCGGGAAAGCATGGTTGAAGGGCTGGACGGAAGGCATTTTAGCCGCCGCGCCCGCGACCTGGCGGGACGATTTGCAAGCGACCGCGCCGCTTGTCGCGGCACTCGTCAAGGTGACGAAAACGTTCGCGACCGCGTACACTACGTGGAAAAAATCGGAGCGCCTGATCGATTTCAGCGATTTGGAACATTACGCGCTCACGCTGTTGCTCGCGCCGGAATCTACGCCGGACGCGCCGTTGCCGTCGGACATCGCGCGGGAACTCGCCCGCGAGTACGATGAAATCATGGTCGACGAGTACCAGGACACGAACGGCGTGCAGGAACTGATCGCAAGCCTGATCGCGCGCGCGGATAATCGATTCATGGTGGGCGATGTCAAGCAAAGCATTTATCGTTTTCGGCTGGCGGATCCGACGATTTTTCTCGGTCAGTACGAACGTTTTTCGCGAGACGTGCAGGCGACTTCGCGACGCATTGATTTGCGGGAAAATTTTCGCAGCGATCGCACCGTGTTGGATGCGGTGAATGAAGTGTTCGCCCGAATTATGCAACCGCCCGCCGCCGAATTTTCTTACGATGAAAACGCGGCGTTTATCCCCGGGCGGACGATCACGGACGCGCCGGAGAACTGGGTCGGCGGTTCCGTCAGCGTGCGCTTTGTCACGCCTTTCGATGACGCAACGACGGCGGACGCGGCGGATATTCCGCCCATTGACGATGATGCGGAGGAAGAACCGTTATCGGCGATGGAAGCGCAGGCGCAGGCGATCGCGGATGAGTTGTTGCATTTGCACGAGACGGCCGTCGTGCAGGAAAACGACGGCACGTTTCGTCCGTTTCGCTGGCGCGACGCGGTGATTTTGATGCGTTCGGTCGCGTCTAGGATTGATGTCTTTGTCGAAGTATTGCGCGCGGCGGGTATTCCCGTGTACGCGGAGCAGGCCGGCGGCTATTTTGCCGCGACCGAAGTGCAGACCATGCTTTCGCTTTTGCGTTGGCTCGATAATTCCCGACGCGATTTGGAGGCGGCGGCCGTGTTGCGCTCGCCGCTCGTCGGTTGCGATGAACGCGATCTGGCGGAAATGGCGCTGCTGCGCAATGAGGAAGCGCCGGCGCTGTGGGATGTTTTGCCCACATGGCTTACGCGCCTCACCGATGAAGAAAAGCGCGGCCGAGTCGGAGAATTTTACGCCTTGCTTACCCGTTGGCAGTTGTTGGCGCGTCAAGCCGGCATCGGTCAGCTGGTGCGGCGCATCTACGAAGAAAGCGGGTATCATGCGTACGTCGGCGGTTTGCCGTCGGGATCATTACGACGCGCGAACCTGGAAGCCTTGTACGCGCGCGCGGTCGAGTTTGACGACGGTGCCGGCGGCGGGATTTCGCGCTTTTTGGAATATTTAGAAGAACTGCAGCGGCAGAAGCAGGATTTGTCGGTACCGGCGACCATGGGCGAAAACGAAGACGCGGTACGCATTATGACGATTCACAAAAGCAAAGGGCTGGAATTTCCGGTTGTGTTTTTGGCGAATATCGATAAAGAGTTTAACTGGAAAGATACGCAGGCGCGTCTTTTATTGCATCGTCGTTACGGGATCGGACTGTCTCGCTACGATGCAAAGCGTCGTCTGACGTACCCGACGGTGCGCTGGCATTTGCTGCGTGAAATTTTGCGGCGGGAAACGCTGGCGGAAGAGCAGCGGCTTTTGTACGTGGCCATGACACGCGCGCGAGATAAATTGTATCTTTACGCGGGCCCGTCACCGACCGGCGCGCATGCGGCTCCGGAAGCCGCGCGCTCCTATTTGGAATGGTTGTGGCCGCATCTCGAAACCGGGACATTGCCGCGCTGGGATGTGCAGACGGTGACGCCGACAGGGAACGAAGCGGTGGCAACGGTGGCGGATCCGCGTTTAGAAAACGTGCGGCAAGGCACATTGACGGGCACGCCGCTGCTGACGGAAATCGCGGAACGCCTTTCCTGGCAATATGACAAACCGCTTGCCACGCAGATTCCCGCGAAAGTCACCGTGACGGAAGTAACGCATCATTTGGGTGAAATCACGGCGGCTTTGCCGCCGTTGCCAAAAACGGAACGACCGGCGGCGGATTATCCGTTGCCGATATTGACGGTGCAACCGACGCAGACGGCTGATGAGGCGTCGACAAAAGCGGTGCGTTTAGTGACGATGATCGAGGAAGATGCCGCGGCGGAAAGTAAACCGGTGAATGACGCTTGGGTGCGTCCGCCGCAATTTGTCACGCCGGACATGCGGCCGGACGGCGGGGCTCGTTACGGTACGCTCATGCATCGCATTTTGGCCGAGATCGGCGCGGGCGACGGGACTACGACGGCGCAGGCGTATCTCGACCAACTTCAGCACGCGCAAAAAATAACGTCGGCCGAAGCGAAGTTGGCCCATCGTCATGATCTCGATTTGTGGTTAACCTGCGACACGGCGGCGGAGATTCGTCAATCCTCTTTTGTGTTGCGGGAATGTCCGTTCGGAATGTTGCTGCCGGCATCGGTGGCACTCGGCGTTCCGGCGGGCGATGACGAAGTGTTTTTACAGGGCGTGATCGACTGCCTGTACGCGACGGCCAGCGGCGATCTTGCGATTTTGGATTATAAAACCGATCGCGTGGATACGGCCAATGTGCTTTACGAACGCTACCATCGCCAACTCGATTTATACGCTCATGCGGCCACGCGCATTTGGCGGCGCCCGGTCGTGAAAAAAATCATTTATTCACTGGCCTTGCACGAGGCGATCACGTGGCAAGACGACGGCGATGCCGTGCTATAATGAGACCGAACAGAAAGGAGGGCGGATATGCAGGATGCGTTGACGGAAGTCATGACTTTGATGGAGGCGGCGGTGCGTTGGGACGTGCCCGCATCCACGTTGCGCCACTACGCGGGCGGCTATCGCAGGCCGGACGGAACGTTGGTGGAACCGATTTTTACGGCGACGGAAACCCGTAAATCGGAAGGCACGGTACTTATTACGCAAAGCGCTATGGAGCGGGTGTTCGGCGCGGAGAAAAACGCCCGCCCGCGCTACGAGCAAACCGCCCTGTTTGAGTAATATGGAATTTTGTTTGGACGCGGTCACAAAGACCTATACGGAGAAAAACGGCGCGCTAATCCAAGCGCTGGCGCCGCTTACGAAAACGGTCGCGCCGGGAGAATTCGTGGCGCTGATCGGTCCTTCCGGTTGCGGCAAATCGACGCTTTTATACCTGGCGGCGGGATTGCTGCCGCCGACATCGGGGCGTTTGTATTGGCGCGGCGCGGAGAAACCGCCGCAGACGGCGATGGTGTTTCAGCAGGGCGGTTTGTTTCCCTGGCTGACCGTCGCGGAAAATGTGGCGTTCAGTTTAGAGGATCGCGAGTTTTCGCAGCAGGAAATTGTCGAACGGGTAGCGCAAAAATTGGCGCGCATGCAGTTGAGCGAATTCGCGGATGCGTATCCGGGTTCGCTTTCGGGCGGCATGCGACAACGCGTCGGGATCGCGCGCGCACTGGTGACCGAGCCGGATTTATTATTAATGGATGAACCGTTTTCCGCGCTCGACGCGCAGACGCGTCGGCTGTTGGAAGATGATTTGGTGCAATATTGGGAAGAATTGCGTCCGGCAACCTTGTATGTCACGCACAACATCGCCGAGGCGGTGCGGCTCGCCGATGTGATTTGGGTGTTTTCGCCGCGCCCCGGCCGCATTGTGGAATGTTTGACGGTGGATATACCGCGCAAGGAACGGCATCAGCTCAGCGCGCGGACGCAGTTGGCGGCGCTGGAAGAAACCATTTGGCAGGAAATTAAAGCCGGCGCCACGGCGGCGTTGACGCAGGGAGGTCGCCATGACGACTGAACGCGAAGTACGGTACCGTTTGGCGCCCAAAGAAAGCAGTTGCGCACGCTGGTGGGCGCTGGCGGGCGTGTTGTTGCTGCTCGGTCTGTGGGAGTGGAGCGTGCGTCAGGGGTGGATTTCACCGGTATATCTCCCCGCGCCGTCGCAAATCGCGAGCGCGTTGGCGGCGTTAGTGCAAAACGGCACGTTGGGACCGGCGCTGGCAGCGAGCGCGCTACGCTGGCTGGTCGGCGTGATCGCGGGCGGTCTTGCGGCGTTGTTGTTGGCGCTCGCGGGCGAACTTTCGCCGACGTTTCGACGCTTGATCGAACCGTATATTTATTTCTTTTATCCCTTGCCGAAAATTGCCATTTTGCCGCTTTTCGTGCTCTGGCTCGGTATCGGTGAATTGCCGAAATATGTGCTGATTGCGCTCGGTGTCTTTTTCCCGGTTTTTATTAACACGATGGCGGGACTGGTGCGTTTGCCGCGCCTTTACCGTGAGGTTGCCGCGATGTATCCTGTGAGTCGCGGGCGGTATTTGCGTACCGTCGCGTTGCCGGCGGTGCTGCCGGAATTGTTCGCAGGCTTGCAACTCGGTTGCGGCACGGCGCTCGTGCTTGTCGTCGCGGCGGAAATGATCGCGGCGCAGACGGGGATCGGCGCGCTGATTTTGCATTTCGGGGATCTGATGTTGACCGCGCCGCTGTTGGCGTGCATCTTTGTGTTGTGTGTGGCGGGATTAATTGTCCAGGCGCTGTTGGCGCAGTGGCAACGGTATATGACACCATGGCGGGATCACCGCTGAGAAAGGAAGCAGCGTGAACGAACAAATGCAGGCGGCGTACGCCGACGTAATGCAGACGATAGCGGCGCTGATTAAAGAGCCGTGGGGACGCGTCGTTTGGCGAACGCTCATGGCGACCGAGCCGCTTCATTATTTTTATTACCGCCCGAAAACGCGCGCGGAGTATGTCTACTGGACGGATTCCGTTTGGCGGACGGGCGGCGCGGAAGAAGACCTGTGGCTGCAAATGGCGGCGGCCGACACGGCCGTGCGCGAACTTTGGAAAGCGTGGATCGCGGAGAACCCGGGACGTTCCCCATGGACAAGCGCGACGCTGGAATTTTCGCCGCACGGTTTGGAGAGCGCGATTTACAGTCATCGACATCATTACCAGTTCGATCCGATTGAAGAGCAATTTGCGTGGGAATACGAACGTTTCGGCGCCGTTTATTTGCCGTTGCGTTTGCGTCGACTGCTTACGGCGGCGTACAGCGCATGGCATCGGCCCTTGCGCAAGCAGCGGCATCGCTTGTGGCGTCGACGCCCGCGCGGCTATTGGGAACGGCTGCCCGGAGAAACGCCTGAGTATCGCGGCACTCGTCGCGTCCGCGTGCACGCGCTACGAACCGAAAACAAGGCGGCGGCAACGGCAAAAGCAAGCGAGACGATAGAAGATGCGTAAATACGCATCTTCTGTTTTTTATTTAGCAAAAAAATGCCGGATAAAATCCGAACGATTGAATTTATGTTCAAATATAAATACGATACGCAGCGAATTCTTTTTTAAATGAAGATGTTTTCGTACGCCATAAATATGGAAAAATCCGGCCTGTAATGGTAGAATAAACTCAATCAATTGCTGGTCATCCGCGCCACTTGGCGCGCTGCATAGTATGAGGGAGGAAACTATGTTACAACGAGTTTTTGTCGCCAAAAAAACGGCGCTGGCCGATACGGCGCAACGCCTTTTACGGGAATGGCGGGAGCAGCTGGGCCTGACGTCATTAGCCGATGTGCAGGTTTGGCATCGGTATACCGTGGATGGTGTCAGTGAAGAACTGTTTGCTCGCGCGATGACGACGATTTTTGCGGAACCTCCCGTGGATACATGGACGGAACATTTGCAAATCGGTCCGCAGGAAACGGCCTTTGCCGTCGAGTTATTGCCCGGTCAATATGACCAGCGCGCTGATTCGGCGGAGCAATGTCTGCGCTTGCTGGATCCGAGCGTCGATGCGCGTGTAGCGTATGCTACAGTATATGTCGTCACCGGTATTGATCGACCGGTCGACATCGTTAAATTGAAAGAATACGTGATCAACCCGATCGAAGCGCGCGAAGCGGCTTGGGAGATGCCGCGGGAGCTCATCGCGCCGGCGCATCAACCGCAACCGGTACCGGTATTGGACGGATTCATTTCCGCGACGCGGCCGGAACTTTTAGCAATGCTTACGCAGTACGGTTTGGCCATGGATGAAGCGGATCTGGCGGTCGTGCAGGAATATTTCCGTGATCAGGTGGATCGCGATCCGACGCTGACCGAATTGCGCGTCTTGGATACGTACTGGTCCGATCATTGTCGCCACACGACCTTCGGCACGGAACTGACGCATGTCGATATCAAGGCGGGTCACTTTACCGAGCCGATCGTCGAAGCGTACGACTGGTACAGTGAAGTGCACAACGGCTTGTACGGCGAAAATCCGCGGCCGCAATCGCTGATGGATTTGGCGACGATTGCGGTGAAATCGTTGCGCGCGCAGGGACTTTTGCGGGAGTTGGACGAGTCGGAAGAAATCAACGCCTGCACGATCAAGATTCCGGTCAAAACCCAAAAGGGCACGGAAGAATGGCTGTTGCTCTTTAAGAACGAAACGCACAACCACCCGACGGAAATTGAACCGTTCGGCGGAGCAGCCACCTGTTTGGGCGGCTGCATTCGCGATCCCCTGAGCGGACGCGCGTACGTTTACCAGGCGATGCGCGTGACCGGCAGCGGCGATCCGCGCACGCCGTTTTCGGAAACGCTCACCGGCAAATTGCCGCAGCGCACGATTACGACACAGGCGGCGGCCGGTTACAGCTCCTACGGTAACCAGATCGGTCTCGCGACCGGCCAGGTA
>NZ_JAHAHH010000049.1 GCF_018373335.1 Negativicoccus succinicivorans | reverse complement strand
TGTTGATTACGGCGATCGGCGTCAGTTTGCTGATCGAATATACGACGATGTTTTTCCTGACACCGCAACCGCGCACGTTTCCGCCGGTGTTTGAGAATACGACATACAATCTCGGGCCGATCGTGGTCAGTCTGCAGCAAATCGTCATCTTGGTGTCCGCGCTGGTGCTGATGGCGTTATTGACCTACATTGTGCAATACACGACGATGGGCAAAGCCATGCGCGCTGTTTCGTTTGATACGGAAGCGGCGCAGCTGATGGGCATCCATGTCGATCGCGTCATTTCGTTTACGTTCGCGTTGGGCTCGGGTCTCGCCGGCGCGGCGGGCGTGCTCGTCGGCGTCTACTATAACTCGATTGATCCGCTGATGGGCATCATGCCCGGTCTGAAAGCTTTCGTCGCCGCCGTTTTGGGCGGTATCGGCATCGTGCCGGGCGCGATGTTTGGCGGCTTGATCCTTGGTGTCGTGGAAGCGCTCGTGAGTGGTTTTATTTCCTCGACATTCCGCGACGCGGCGGCGTTCGGTATTCTCATCTTAATTTTGCTGATTAAGCCGACCGGCTTACTGGGCAAAGTGGAAGGGGAAAAGGTGTAATGATGATAGCCAAAAAACGTAAATACGACGCCCTTTGGTGGGTGTTGGCGCTCGCTCTTTACGCCGTTTTCTACTTCCTCGTCGAAGAAAAAGTTTTGCCGAATTTCTGGCGGCTGCAGGTGGTCGTGATTGCGATCAACATTATTATGGCGGCGAGCCTGAACCTGATTAACGGCATCACCGGTCAATTTTCGCTCGGTCACGCGGGCTTTATGGCGGTGGGCGCGTATGTCTCCGCCGTCGGCACCGTCTTTTATGACTGGCCCTTTGCCGTGAGTCTGTTAGCGGGCGGTCTCGCCGCGGCGGCGATCGGTTTTCTGATCGGTATTCCGACGTTGCGGCTGGACGGGGACTACCTGGCGATTGCGACGCTCGGCATGGGGGAAATTATCCGCGTTTGCATTTTGAACATCGAAGCGATCGGCGGCGCGTCCGGCATGACGGGAATCCCGAAAGAAACCACTTTTTCATGGGTGTTCCTGATGATGTTGGTCACGTTGTATGTGCTGAAAAACATGATTAATTCGACCTACGGTCGCGGCTGCATCTCCGTGCGTGAAAACGCGATCGCCGCGGAAGCGATGGGGATCCACACGACGCGCTACAAGGTGCTCGCGTTTACGATCGGCGCGCTGTTTGCCGGACTTGCGGGCGGACTTTTCTCGCATTACTTTTCCATCGCGCACCCGTCGAGCTTTACGTTCCTGAAATCGTACGACTACCTCACCATGGTCGTGCTGGGCGGTCTCGGCAGTATGACGGGCTCGGTGGTCGGCGCGGTGATGCTGACATTTCTCACGGCGGCGCTTTCGGATTATCCGGAATTCCGCATGATCATTTACGCGCTGATGCTCATCCTCTTGATGATGTTCCGGCCGCGAGGCCTGTTCGGCAACCAGGAACTGACCTCGTTCCTGCCGAAGTGGGGCAAGGGAGGTGACCGTCATGGCGCTCTTAGAAACGACTAGTGTCGCTAAAATTTTCGGCGGTATCAAAGCCGTGCAGGACTTTACGATACATATTGACGCGGGCGAATTGATCGGTCTGATCGGTCCGAACGGCGCCGGGAAAACGACGGCGTTTAATCTCTTGACCGGCGTGTATCGTCCGAGCATGGGCGAGATTCGCTTTGACGGACAGTCGCTGGTCGGTAAAAAACCGTACCAGATTACCGCGGCGGGGATCGCGCGAACGTTTCAAAATATTCGTCTTTTCGGCGATCTTTCCGTACTGGAAAATGTCAAAATCGCCTGCAACCTGCACGCGCGTTATTCGCTTTTGGAAAGCGTATTGCGCGTCGGTCGCTACGGTCGTGAAGAAGAAGCGATCGAAGCGCGGGCGTTACAACTATTGCAACTTTTCAATCTTGACGCCAAACGCGACGAACTGGCGCGCAACTTGCCTTACGGCGAACAGCGCCGTCTCGAAATCGCGCGCGCGTTGGCGACCAAACCGCGTTTGCTGCTTTTGGATGAGCCCGCGGCGGGGATGAATCCGCAGGAAACGGCGGAGCTGACGCAATTAATTCGGCGCTTGCGTGATGAATTTTCCCTGGCGATTCTTTTGATCGAACACGATATGGGTCTGGTCATGCAACTTTGCGAACGGATTTATGTACTGGACTACGGTAAAATTTTAGCGCATGGCGTACCGGATGAAATTCGCCACAATCCGGACGTTATCAAGGCTTATTTGGGAGCGGAGGCATAAGATGCTCGAAGTCAATGACATTCACGTGTACTACGGCGCCATCCATGCCTTGAAAGGCGTGAGCCTATCCGTGAAGGAAGGACAGATCGTCGCTCTCATCGGGGCCAACGGCGCCGGCAAATCCACGACGCTTCGGACGATTTCGGGCCTGCTGCGGCCTAAAGTCGGCGACATCACTTTCGAAGGCGACAGCATCACGAAGAAAAATGTGCAGTCGATTGTCCGCAGCGGGATCAGTCAGGTGCCGGAAGGGCGCCGCATTTTCGCGCCGCTTACCGTTTTGGAAAATCTCGAACTCGGCGCGTTCACACGCAAAGATAAAGACGGCGTCGCTCACGACATGGAACTGGTTTTCAAACGTTTCCCGCGTCTGGCGGAGCGTAAAAAACAGTTGGCAGGTACGCTTTCCGGCGGTGAACAACAAATGCTCGCGATGGGGCGCGCGTTGATGAGCCGGCCGCGGCTGCTGCTTTTGGACGAACCGTCCATGGGACTTTCGCCGTTATTCGTCAAAGAAATTTTTGATATTATTCAGCATATCAATGAGCAGGGCACCACGATTTTGCTCGTCGAGCAAAATGCGCATATGGCGATGTCGATCGCCGATTACGCATACGTTCTGGAAACCGGCAAGATCACGTTGGAAGGACCGGGTCAGGAACTGATGCGGAGCGAAGCCGTACGCGCGGCGTATCTCGGAGGCTGAACACGAAAAAAGACCGTTTCACGTGAAACGGTCTTTTTTGATGTTTTTTACCACATCGGTATGGGAAAGAGAAAGCGCGCCAGATAAATCACTGAGGTCAGCGTGAAACAACTCATGACAAACCCGAGCATGACGACTTGCGTAGCATAACCGGGATAGTTGTCGAAGTCGACGGCGAACATGACGCTGTTGACGGCGCTCGGTACGGCGGAGAAAATCAAAAATACCTGCGAGGTCAGAGGATCGAAACGACCGTACGTGTAAATAATCGCGAGCGCAAAGAGCGGACCGAGGATCAGACGAGTGAAGATCGCGAGCCACACATCGGGGTTGAACCAAGTCAATGTCGTGCGGTGCAGCTGAATGCCCAGCGTCACCATCGCGATGAACGGCAATGATTTCGCCGCCATGGAAAGCATCGGCCAAACGAACCAGATGTCTACCGGAAGCGCCAGCCATTTGCAAAAAATGACGCCGAAAATGACGTACAATGTCGGCATATGCAGTACCATCAACATCGCGTCGCGCGCCGTCATGCGACCCTTGCCGGCCAAGTACAGGCCGATGGTGTTGACGGAAACGTTCATCAAGATCAAAAGCACGGTGATGGCGGCCATCGCGGCATCATGATACGGCGCTTCCAGGCCCTTGGTAAACGGCGGATTGGAATAGATCAACGTGATCATCGAGACGCCTACGTTACCGCAGTTGCTGAACATCGTGCCGATGCGAAACGCCTCCCGCATGCCGCTGTCATAGCCGCGCAGTTTAGCGACGCCGGTGGCGAACAGACTGTGGAGCAGAAACAGTAACGCGCCCGCCGCGAACAGAACCATCATGCCGACATCGAACGGCATCAGGAAAATGCTGCGGAAAATAAACGAAGGTAAGATGATATAAAACGTTAATTTGGTTAAAGATTTGACATCAATCGGAAACATGCTGTCCAGCCAATAGCCGAGCGCGGCGATCCCAATCAGCGGCAACATGTTGTACACTAAAATATGAATAATTTCCATCGCTGGACTCCCTTGTTATTGTTAGAATAGCACAAAATAAGAAAATGTGGGCGGCGGTCGCACGACAGGTCAGCGCATATGGTAAAATAGATAAAGTATCATTACAGTGCGAAACTATTTTGAGGGGTGCCTTTGCGGCACGGGATTGGATGACGGGGTGAGCGGGTGCAGTTAAAGAAAACGGTATGGCGATTACGCGCGCAAGGCGGTTATGACAGGCCGCCTGTTTGGCGACTGCCGACAACAAAAACGATAACGGACGCGCTCTCGCAAACGATCCAAGGCGCGCCGGCGCCCTCGCTTATCGCGCTGCAGGAAGCTTTTGCCGCGTATTTACAACGGCACGGCGCAGCCGTTACGCCCGCCGCGATTCGCTTCGGCATCCGTAAAGAGGAATTGGCGACGCTTTGGGAAGCGGGTCATATTTTTGCCGTCACCGAGCCGGACGAGCTGACTATTTTTGATCGCCAGGTGGCGGAAGGTCATACCGGCGACTGGGACGCGGGTTACTATCGCGGCGTGGAATATATCAGCGGTTTTGATGAAATCGATTGGCGCATCGGTTTGCCGGCGCATGAACCCGGATTGTTGTATATCGCGCAGCCGTCACTCGCGACGGGGGTCGCGCTGACCGCGCGCGATCAGTTGCGTTGGGTGCGTTACGCCGAGCAGTCGGGTCTGACGCTGATTGCCGACGCCAGTTTTGCGCCGTATTTAAGGGAGGCGCAGTCGTTTTACGCGATCGACGGGGCCGCATCATGCGTGCTGACCGTATATGATTTCGCCGCGCTCGGTTTGCCGGGGTTAACGGCGGTCATTGTGCCGGATGAGTTTGCGGCCGATCGTTCGGACCAACATGCGTATCCGGCGGCGGATGTCGTGCGCAAGTATCTCGGCGCGCCCGACGTGTCGCCGCTCTTGCTCGCGGGACTGCATGCGTGGTTGAGCGACGCGGGGCAAACGGAGTGGAGCGCGACGTTGGAAGCGTATGCCGCGCGCCAGAAAACCGTTCGCGATGAGCTCGAGGCGAACGGGATTCCCTATTGGGGAGAACCGACGTTACCGTATTTGTGGCTGGCGGCGCAGGATCTGCCGCGGCACGAAGCCTTTTCCGCGACGGAACTCGTGGCGGGCGAAGTGTACGGCGGCGCGGGAGAGACCTTTGCGCAACTGCGCTTAACGCAGGCATAAAGAATAGAGTGAGGTAAGTATGAGTACAAATTTACAGGTAGGCATTGTCGGTTTACCGAATGTCGGTAAATCGACGTTATTTAACGCGATTACCAAAGCGGGCGCGGAAGCGGCGAACTATCCGTTCTGCACGATCGAACCGAACGTGGGCATCGTGGAACTTCCCGATGCGCGACTCGATGTGCTGACGGAAATGTTTCAGCCGGAACGGCGCATTCCCGCCGTCATGCGCTTCGTCGATATCGCGGGTCTGGTGGCGGGCGCGTCAAAGGGCGAAGGCCTCGGCAATCAGTTTCTCGCGCATATTCGTGAAACGGACGCGATCGCGCAAGTCGTGCGCTGCTTTGAAAATGAAAATGTCACGCATGTGGAAGGTTCGATTGATCCGCTGCGCGATATTGAAATTATTATGACGGAGCTGGGGCTTGCCGACTTGGACGCGGTGGCGAAACGCCGCCAGCGAATTGAAAAAGTCGCGAAATCCGGCAACAAAGAAGCGAAAGCGGAACTCGATGTGTTGCTTAAAGTCGAAGCGTGTTTGAGCGAAGGCAAGCCCGCGCGTCTGGTGGAACTGACGCCGGAAGAGGAAGCACTGATTCGCGAATTGAATTTGCTCACGCGCAAACCGGTACTCTATGTCGCCAACATCGGCGAAGATGAAATTTCCGATCCGCTGGCGAATTCGCACGTCGTGCGCGTCAAAGAATTGGCGGAGTCGGAAGGCGCGCAATGGGTCACGATTTCCGCCGCGATCGAAGCGGAAATCGCCGAGCTCAGCCCGGAGGAAGCGAAAGTTTTCCTGGAGGATTTGGGCGAGGAGGAAGCGGGTCTGGATCGTTTGATCAAAGCCGCGTACTCGCTTCTCGGCTTAATTAACTTTTTCACCGCCGGCAGCGACGAATGCCGCGCCTGGACCATTGTCGAAGGCACGAAAGCACCGCAGGCCGCGGGTAAAATTCACACGGATATCGAACGCGGTTTCATTCGCGCGGAAATCGTTTCTTACGATGATTTGATCGCGGCCGGTTCGATGGCCAAGGCGCGTGAAGAAGGCGTGCTGCGACTCGAAGGTAAAGATTACGTCATGCGTGACGGCGACGTTACGTATTTCCGGTTTAACGTATAAATAAAAAAAATTGGCCGCGCCGTCCGCGACATGGTTCGCGGGGCGGCGGCTGCAGTGATATTTAGCATGCGCCCATAGCTCAGGGGATAGAGCAGCGGTTTCCTAAACCGCGTGTCGGATGTTCGAATCATCTTGGGCGCACCAATCATTTTGGGAGGCATTATGAAACCTACGGTATTTCCGTTGGCGACGGATCGGGTTCGCGTGACCATGGAAGATTTGGCGCAGGCGATTGTGGAGGCGCGACGCTGTTTGCATTGCCCGCGTCCGACCTGCCGGACCGGTTGCCCGATCGGTAATGAAATCCCTGAATTTATCGCTGAACTGGCCGTCGGTAATATCGGCGCGGCGATTCGGATCATCAATGAGCGCAGTAATTTGCCGTCCGTCTGCGGACGCGTGTGCCCGCACGAAAATCAATGCCAGGGGCATTGCATTTTAAATCGGCGTCATCAGCCGGTGAAAATCGGTCTGATTGAAAGCGTTATCGGCGATGTGGCGAATGCGATGATGCTCAACACGCCGCGTCGACTGCCGCGCAAAAAAGAAAAGGTGGCGGTCATCGGCTCGGGGCCGGCCGGCTTGACGGTGGCCAACGATTTGCGCCAACTCGGTTATAATATCGACGTGTACGACAGCGCGGCCGAACCGGGCGGCGTGTTGCTGCACGGGATTCCTTCGTTTCGGATCAATAAAGCGGTCGTGCGTTTTGAAACGGAACGGCTGACCGCCATGGGCGTGAAATTTCTTTGCGGCCAAACATTCGGCAAGGATTTTACGTTGGCGGATTTAGAGGCGGACGGTTATCAGGCTGTTTTTCTCGGCGTCGGTACGACGCAACCGCGGGACTTGCCGTTGCAAAATGATGATCTGCCGGGCGTGTTGCAGGCGATGGATGTGCTGCATGCGGCGCAGGCGCTGGCGGATCATCAACTGACGAAAGAAGAGTTTGTCATTCAGCGCGAGGATCGCGTGGTGGTGATCGGCGCGGGCAATGTCGCGATGGATGCGGCGCGTACGGCGTTGCGCGCGGGCGCGCGGAAAGTCACGGTCGCGTATCGACGCACGCAGGAATTTATGGCCTGTCTGCCGTCGGAATACGAAGCGGCGGCGGCGGAAGGCGTCGAATTCCGATTTTTGGCGGCGCCGATCGGTGTGGCGGGGCATGAAAAAGTCGACGCCTTTATTTACGAAGAGCAGGCGATCAATGACTTGGGCGAGCTGCGCGGCACGGGCACACGCAAGGAAATTCCCGTGGACAAAGTGATTATCGCGGTCGGGCATGTGCCGAGCACCTTGCTGCGGGCGAGTTTGCCGAGTCTCGAAAACGATCACGCCGGCTATATTCAGGTGCGAAAAGAGCCGTACTACGGCGCGACGAATTTGCCGGGCGTATTTGCGGCGGGCGACATCGTGCATCGTCCGGCGACCGTGGTGTTGGCGATGCGCGAAGCGAAAAAGACCGCGCAGGGCATGGCGGCTTATATGGATAAGCTCGCCGCCGCCCAAAAAGCTGCCGAAGGTCAAAAAGAGACGGCGAAGAGTCCGGACACACCCGCGAAATAAAAGCATGAATATGCGCAAAGAAAACTGCTTCGAAAAAGAAAGTTTTTCGAAGCAGTTTTTGTGATATAATAAAAGTCTGCGTGATTACAATAAAATGCGTCTAAATACAACGAAACGAATGAATCGTTACGAATGACAGAATCACGGAAGAAAGAAGGAATACGATGGAATTATGGCGCAAAAATTTATATTATTTGGTCGCGGTGCAAGTTTTGGCGGGAACATCGATTATCGGACTGATTTCCTTTGTGCCGTTATTTGTACACGAACTCGGGGTGACGGATCCCGGCGCGGCCGGCATGTGGGCCGGTCTGATCACGGGCGTGACGAGCTTTACGGCGGCGCTGGCCAATCCGTATTGGGGCGCGTACGGCGATCGTAAAGGCCACAAACGAATTTTACTGCAAATTTTAGCGGCGCTTACGGCGGTGCTGGCGCTGATGTCATTGGTTCAGACACCGTTTCAGCTGCTGCTGCTGCGCGCCATTCAAGGTTGCGTGGGCGGTTTTATCGCGGCGGGTTTGGCGATGGTGGCGATCATCACGCCGGAAAAATATTCGACGTACGCGCTCGGCACGTACCAGACGGGGATCGTCCTCGGGGCGACGATCGGTCCGGTGTTCGGCGGGATTCTCGCGGATATCATCGGTTACCGTGAAACCTTTCTTTGCTTCGCGGCGCTGCTGGCTTTGGGCTACTTCGTGACGCGCCGATTTATTCACGAAGATTTTCAGCCGAAGCCGCAAAAGGCGAAAGAATCCATCATTAAAAATGTGGGTTACTTTTTCTCTCTGCCGATTGTGCGCCTGATGATGCTGATTCAATTTTTCGTCAATTTCGCATTGACCGGTTTGGGGCCGATTTTGCCGCTGTACGTGAAAGGCATGGTGGGTGATACCGCGGTGCTCGCCAGCATCTCGGGGATCATTTTGGCGATCGGCGGCGTCGCGAGTGCGACGACATCGCTCAACATGGGACGCATCATCCAATGGTTGAGTCATCGCGAAGTGTTGCTGATCGGCTCGTTTCTGGCAGGACTTTTTTTCATCGCCCAATATTTCGCGCCGAATGTCTGGTGGCTCGGGTTATTCCGCTTCTTCAACGGCGCGGCGATCGGCTGTTTGATGCCCAGCGCGAATGCGATCATTGCGCGCTCCGTGCCGGATGAAAAGCGCGGCATCGCGTTCGGCGTCACGTCCAGTTTTTCCTTGATGGGCAACGTATTCGGACCGATGGTGTCCGGCTACCTGGCGATGACGTTGGGCCTGAGCTCGGTCTTTTGGTCGACCGCACTCGCCTTTTTCCTGATCACGGTCATGGTGTATACGCAATTGTCTGAAAAATATATCCAGAAATATTTTTAAACCGGAGAGATCTCCGGTTTTTTTATACAAAAAATAAAAGCGGCGCGCGCCTTTGCTATAATAAAACAAAGAGGAGGAGCTATGGCAGACGCAATCGAATTATGGCTCGGACGGGCCGGCAGCGGTAAGACGATGCGGTGCTTCAAAGCGCTTGAAGAACATGCGGCGGCGCATCCGCTCGAACGCTGCATTTTGCTGGTGCCCGACGCGGCGACGTACACGGTGGAGCGGGAACTTGCCGCGTATTTACCGGGGCGCGGTTTCGGCAATATCGAAGTGCTCGGTTTCGCGCGGCTCGCGTATCGCATCTTTGATGAACAGGGCACGCAGGGCGGCAAAGGCTTGCCCGTGCTCGGGCGCCAAATTATTTTGCGACGTTTACTGCTTGCGCACGGCGATGCGTTTACGACGCTTGCCCGCGCGGCGCGGCAACCGCATTTCACCGAAGTGTTTGATCACCAGCTGCAGGAATTGGGTCATTACCAATTAGAGCCGGACGATTTGCGCCGGGCGGCGGAGGAAGCGACCCCCGCGCTCGGCAATAAACTGCGGGACACGGCGTTGTTGGCGCAAGCCTATCAGGAATATCTGGCGGAGCATTTTCCCGATTATGAAGCGCAAACGGAAAATCTGTTGCGCGCTATTGAAACGTCGCAATACCTTGCCGAAGCATCCATTTGGGTGGACGGCTTCCTCGAATTTCTGCCGCGCGACTGGACGATTGTCGAAGCGGTCATGAAGCGGGCGAAACATGCCGTCATGACCTTGCTTTTGCCGCCGGAAGATCCGCTGCAGGCGACGGCGCCGACATCGCTTTGGCACAGCTCCTGGAAAATTTACGAAGCGGCGCATCACGCCTTTGCGAAGATTACCGAAATCGGTTTGACGGACACAC
>NZ_JAHAHH010000150.1 GCF_018373335.1 Negativicoccus succinicivorans | reverse complement strand
GCGTCCATTGTCTGCTCGTCAACGCCAAACGTATGCAGTACGCGCTTTCTGTTTTCCGCCGCGCCCCAATTCAGCGCCGCCGTCAATATTTCTTCTTTTGTGTACGCCCGTCTATTGCCGACTTGGTATTTTCGCTCTTGGCGCATCGTGCGCATCTCATTGCGTGAATAGCGCCGCTCGAATATCCTGCTCAAAGTCCTTTTCGCGTCGGCCGTCATTTCGCGCTTGCGTGTCGCCGCGCGCGCTATCGGATCATAGATAAAGCGATGAAATGAATCATCATCAATCTTTACCCCTGCCGCCCGACCGTCTAACCGGTTCATGATAATTTCCGGCTTAATAAGCTGCGTTACCAATTCGCCCGCAAGTTGTTCCATACGGTCCGCGCGCGTCATGTCGTTACGGATCTGTCGCAAATCTCTGTTATCTTCCCCGTACCGCTTTTTAAGTTTAAGGGCCAATTCATTCGCCGCGTCGGCGATGCTTACGCGTTCGCCGTTCTTGCGGACAATAGCCAAACCGTCATGCATGCGCCGCCCTGCCGTGTAAACCGCTTGCAGTACCTGCACCGTCTGTTCCCACGTTTCAAAGGGCATCTGCCGCCATGTCTTTTCGTTTCGTCCGTCGGCTGCAAACATTGCCCGCAAAGCCGGAGAAATAACCGGATCACCGCCCAAGCCAAACGCCATATCCGGATTCAATAATTCTTCAATCGAGGACATCTCGAAGCCGTCAATCGGCGCTTGCGCGTCTGTTCCCGTCAGTCCTAACTGATACATTAAATGATGCACAAAATACCGCGCTTGCGTGTCAAGGCGGATCGGCTGCTGCGAACGCGTCATTCGTTTAAGATTTTCACGCAACCGGCGAATATCTTTATCCACCTGTTGTTCCTGCATCACCGCGTGTTTGGCAAGATACGCATGATACAATTGCCGTTCTTTCATTTCCGCCGCTTGCGCATAATCACCGCGCACTAACGCTTTCGATGATAATGTACCGTAAT
>NZ_JAHAHH010000149.1 GCF_018373335.1 Negativicoccus succinicivorans | reverse complement strand
TGTCAAATATGAAACCATAAAAATGGTGATTGACTTTATGCATGGAAAAGCGAAAATAATTGTGCATACAACTCCCTTGTGTTACATTGTTACAAAAGGGGGTTAGCATGAACGCAACAATAACAGTGCGCTGCACTGCAACGGAGAAACAGGCTATTATCGCTTATGCGCGGCTTCGTCATAAGAGTGTTTCGGCAATAGTGTTGGAATCCGTGCTGGCGCAAATGGAGAACGCGGAAGACTATGAATCGGCTCGGATGGCAGCGAACGAACCGACTATAGACATGAAAACCCTTGCGAACGATTGCGAATTCGATTATGAAAAGGTATAAAGAAATTGCAATAAATCTTTTTCAAAGGGGGAAATGACATGGACGAATATAAAATCGAACTGAGCCCGTCAATGATGATTTTTGAGCGCGAGGTAGTTGTGGAACTGATTGCCGCAGTATCCGGATTTTGTTTTCGGAAATGGACTTTACAAAAACAACCCGTTCCGGAATATATTAATATGTTTATTACACGCATAGAACGATATCGTGAAACGGCTTTGCACACGGACAGTCTGGAAGAACTGTTGAAGATAAAGTACCAGGCGAAACTGGTTAAAGACGTTTTGGAAGGCTTGGATGGACTCCACTGAATAAAAGTTATCCGAGGAGGGAAATGCCATGGACGAATATAAAGTTGAACTGAGCCCGTCAATGATGATTTTTGAGCGGGAGGTAGTGGTGGAACTGATCGCCGCAGTATCCGGATTTAGCGATCGACATTGGTTACAAAAAAATAAGCCGATTCCTGAACATCTGCTGCTATTTATCGAAAAAATTCAAGGTTATCGCGAAACGGCGTTAGACACGGATAGCCTTGAAGAGCTGTTAAAAATCAAATTTCAGGCAAGCTTAGTGTTAGAGGTCTTGAATAAACTTTATGAATTACACAAAATCTGAAATAAACGAACAAGTTGAAATCCTTTACCGACGACTTACCCGGAGCAAATCGCCGTC
>NZ_JAHAHH010000148.1 GCF_018373335.1 Negativicoccus succinicivorans | reverse complement strand
TAGCTGCAAGCATTAAAAATCTTGCTTCTGCTTGTGCTTCTACTGAAAGTGGAAGATGGACAGCCATTTGGTCTCCATCGAAGTCAGCGTTGTACGCTGCGTTCGATTGCCTCATACGCTGCGCGACGCGCCTCGTCAATGGTTGCTGCACGCGCAACGACGTCCAGTACGCGTCCCCCATCAGCGACGAGGGCGGCGCGCGCTTCACTGTCCTGCGCTGCGTCAACTGTCTTTGTGCCGGCGTGGATGAGGTGGACTCCAGGCAGTTCCTCTGCGGCTTCGGCTCCGCGGATCGTTTGGCCGGTGCGCGCACGAACGGGGTATCCAGGTGAGGCCAGGACGACGGTGACTGCCGCATCGTCACTCCAGGTCGGGGCCGCTGTCTGGTCAAGGGTGCCGCGCGCTGCTGCGTCGAGCAGGTCAAGCAGTGAGGATTCGAGACGCTCGAGGACGACCTGTGTTTCCGGGTCACCGAAGCGGACGTTGAATTCGACGACGCGCACTCCGTTCGAGGACATCGCCAGCCCGCAGTACAGCAGACCGGTGAACGGTATGCCGCGCTGCGCCATGCGGCGCACCGTTGGTTCTGCGATGGTGCGAACAACCTCGTCGGCAAGTCCGTCGTGGAGCCACGGCAGCGGCGAGTAGGCACCCATTCCACCGGTGTTCGGCCCTTCGTTGGCGTCCTGAAGGCGTTTGAAGTCCTGTGCCGGAACCAGTGGGACGACGTGTGTACCGTCGCTGATGCAGAACAGGGAGACTTCCGGCCCATCGAGGTAGTCCTCGATGACGACCGCTCCCCCGTCGCGCGCCAGGCAGGCGCGCGCGTGGTCCGAGGCCTGGGCGCGGTCGGTGGTCACGACGACCCCCTTGCCGGCGGCCAGGGCGTCATCCTTCACGACGTAGGGGGCACCCAGGTCATCGAAGGCGGCCTCCACCTGATCCATGGTGGTGCAGGTGAAGGCGCGGGCGGTCGCCACGCCGGCGTCCGCCATCACCTGCTTGGC
>NZ_JAHAHH010000147.1 GCF_018373335.1 Negativicoccus succinicivorans | reverse complement strand
TATAAAATCAAAAGATGCTTTTCCAAAATCTCCTATTCCATGATCTCCGTTAAGACTTTGAAGAGGTAATAGAATACCTGCTTTTTTCATTTTTACTCCTTACTAACAATTTGTGCTGTAGTTTTTCCGATAAATAAATCAGCATCAAATTTCGTTATCTTTTTATATGGTTTTTTCTTTATTATTTTAAATAATTCCTTTGCAGACTCATAGGCAATTTCTGATGCGGGTTGAATTATTGTTGTTATTGGTTTTAGCAAATATTTATTTATTTCTAATCCATCAAAACCTACAATCGAATAATCTTGGGGAACTTTTTTCCCAAAATCATCTAAAGCCTTGATTGCTCCCATAGCAACTGTGTCGGATATAGCAAAAATTGCTGTACAATCTATTTTTTCTTTTACAATTTTTTTCCCGATTTCATATCCATTTTCTAAGGAATAAGGATTGACGCCTTTTTTTGGAGGAAGAATTAAATTTTCGTCAAAATTTATTCCGTTTTCATCAAGGGCTTTTTTGTAACCCATAAGTCTTAACTTTCCTATACTTTCATCATTAGTTCTTGGCGCGATAAAAGCGATTTTTTTATGGCCTAGGCTTATTAAGTATTTTACTATTTTTTCACTTTGTAAAAAATCATCAACACCCAAACAAGCTGACCTATCAATTTGTAAATCTTTATTTATTATAGTTGTCATTGTAAAGGGAATATCCAAAGATTTTAATTTTTTCCTGTCGTTTACGAAATATCCACCCAAAAATATTATTCCTTCAGGTTTTAAATTTTTTACAACCTTGTGTGCGATATCTACTTCGCTTAAATGCTCCTCAACTTTTTGTAAAGCAAAAGTGTAACCAGCTTTTGTAATTTCTTCTTCAAGAACTTTTAACATTGGCGTAAAGAAAGGATTTGTTAGGTTTGCAAAATTCTTTGCTTTTAACTTAGGCATCATTGTTTTAAAATTTCCTGCATAAAGAATATTTAACATAGTAGTTTCTATAACA
>NZ_JAHAHH010000048.1 GCF_018373335.1 Negativicoccus succinicivorans | reverse complement strand
ATTACCGACGGCCCTGGTGGCGTCATGAGCTCGTGGAAACTGAAAGCAACGAGTGGGGATACAACAGAACAGGCAATCAAAAACGGAGAGACCGTTACCTTTGCCGCGACCGGCGAAGGACTCACTGCCACAAGAAAGGGCATGACCATTACATACGGTATCGACGGAAGCCAGATTAATATTGCCAAAAACACGACTGTTACCGGTCTGAAACAGGATATCAAAGACGCTAAGGCCACAGTCAAAGCAGGCGACTATGTGAAGGTTAAACCAAGCACCGAGGACGGCACGGACGGAACTATCTACACCGTGACCGGTCCGAAAGTCGCCGTAGTTGATGGAGAGGAAAACCTTGTTGTCGATGACATCAAGGAAGGTGACAAGAAAGTCGGTTACCAGCTCAAACTGAAAAAAGATTTGACAGGCCTTACCAGCGTTACAAGTGAAGCATTCAAAGTTGACGATAAGACATATATCAATAGCAATGGTATCAATGCGAATAGCAATAAAATCACCAACGTGGCAGATGGTGACGTATCCGCAACCAGCACCGACGCGGTGAACGGGAAACAGTTGAACGAAGTAAAAACAAAAGCTGAGACCAACGAAACGAATATCACGAACTTGACAACTCGTGTGGACGGACACGACACGGCAATCCAAGAGAACAAGACGAATATTACGAACTTGACGGGTCGGGTGGACACCGCAGAGAAGACAATCAAATCCAACACGGAAGCGATCGGTAAGAACACGAAAGCTATCGAAGCCAACACCGAAAACATCGGTAAGAACACGAAAGCTATCGAAAAGAACGCCGAAAACATCGGTAAGAATGCCGAAGCCATCGGTAAGAACACCGAGAACATCGGTAAGAACACCGAAGCCATCGGTAAGAACACCGAAAACATCGGTAAAAACACCGATGCAATTGCCGAAAACAAAGCTGAAATTTCCAAGAAGATGACTTCGTGGAACTTGAAAGCCGAAGGCGTTGATGGGAAGCAGGAAATCGAAAACGACGGTACGGTGACCTTTGATGTAGCGGAAAAAGGTAAGGGACTCACTGTCACGAGAGACGGCTCGACCATCAAGTACGGTATCGACGGAAAGACGATTGATATTTCCGAAAACTCGACTGTCAAGAAACTTGAAGAGAATATCGAAAACAGCAAGACCACGGTCAAATCGGGAGATGACAATATTTCGGTTGCCAAAACAGACGGCAAAAACGAATACACGCTCACTCTCGCGGAAGACCTCAAAGGCTTGAAATCGATTTCCAGCGAGACCGTCAACGCAACGACCGTCAACGCAAGCGGCAAGGTCACTGTCGGCGATAACGTAACGATCAACAAGGAAGGTCTTACCATCAAAGAAGGCCCGTCTGTCACTACGAAAGGTATTGACGCGGGCAACAAGGCAATCACCAACGTGGCGGACGGCAAAGCCGATACCGACGCGGTCAACGTAAGACAGCTCAATGCGATTGCGAACCGGAGCGATCAGAACATCGCCATTCTCGGCGGCAAAGTGAGTGAACTGGACGGTCGTATCGACAGAGTCGGCGCGGGAGCCGCGGCGCTCGCCGCCCTCCATCCGCTCGACTTCGATCCGGATGACAAGTGGGACTTCGCGGCCGGCTACGGCAACTACAGCGGCGCGAACGCCGTCGCGATCGGCGCGTACTACCGTCCGAATGAAGATACCATGTTCAGCGTCGGCGGTTCGTTCGGCGGCGGTGAAAACATGGTGAACGCGGGCGTTTCCGTCAAACTCGGACAGGGTAACAACGTCACGACCTCCAAAATCGCTATGGCGAAAGAGATCAAAGATCTCCGCGCCGAAGTCGAAGTATTGCGACAGGCGATTGTCGGCGTCGGTCAGGGACAGGAACTCGATCCGATGAAGATGAAACTCTTCCCGGACATCGAGAAAAACCACTGGGCCTATGAAGCGGTCGAAGAACTCGCGAAACAGGGATTGCTCGAAGGTTATCCGGACGGCACCTTCGGCGGCGATCGCATGATGACCCGCTATGAATTCGCGGAAGTCGTTTACCGAGCCATGCAAAAAGGCCTCAAGGTAAACGAAAGACTGATTCAGGAATTCGAACCGGAATTGGAACGTTTCCGCATTGATGTCATCTCCAAAGACAAAGACGGAAATCCGGTCATCGAAAGAGTCCGCGCCAATCAGCAGAAAGCTAACTGAAACTTCATAAAACGGCACGACCGAAGTAAAAAGAAAACACCGAGGAAATAACTCCCTGTTTTTCGTGTTGCATGTAAGAAAGAAAAAATAGTACATCCGCCATGCGAAATAAAGAAATAATTCATACATGACAACTAATGAAGAAAGGAATTATATTTTTATAAAAATATAATTCCTAAATGAGTACATAAAAGAAAGAATACAAACCGTAAGCCTTCCCCGACTACGGGGAAGGTGGTGGCGGAGCCGTTGGAAGGGGGTAAGCGTGAGGAAAAACGAAAGGACAGTTTTTACAGAATGGCATTAGATACCTTCCCGTCATTCTCGAACAAAGTGATGGCAAGCGAACGGCTTTTCGAGGTGCGGAGCAACGCTGTAAAAAGAAGTGAAACGCCATACCTGACCAACGGGAGCGGTAAGAATGACGGTAGAGGGTACAGAATCTAAATATTTTCCCTGTGTACGAATGCTTGCCTATATCGTCTTTCGGTTACGGCATTTTTATTCACGAGAAACGCATGTTTAAAGGAAAAAGAAAATATATTTATTTTTTGGACGATCCTTTGAGGGCTCTCTTATTCCCTGTGGGTACCTCTGTTTATGCAAAAAAGTATTAATATCGAGAAATTTAACATGAAAATAGAATTTGCATAGAAAATAGGAGATAAAAAGAGAAAATAATAGAAAAACAAAGAAAAAACGAACGAATGATTAAAATTTAAAAGCATATTTCTATAAATAATATGAAATGGTCTTAAATGATAGAGTTGAAAACCTGAAATTTGAAGAATGAAACAGGCGTAAGGAAAAAATGTTGTAAATAAATAAAATCCACTTGTTCATAAAGCTTAAATCGGGTAAAATGTAAACGAGTTAGAATTTGTATATTGTAATTGGATTATAGTTTTCAGGGCGTTTAGTTAGTTTAGTTAAAGGAGAAATGTATGAATAAAATTTATGAACTTGTCTGGAGTAAAGTAAGAAACACATGGGTGGTGGCATCTGAAATTGCCAAGGGACACGGGAAAAATTCTTCATCCGAAAAAAACGGAACTATTTTGAAATCCGTGATTCTCATGGCGCTGTTCGGGAGCTTCATGACAGCAGGTATATCACCTGTTGCTGCGGAACTGACAGCTGACCAGAAGGCTGTCTATGATGCTGTCTTGCAAAAACTGGAAACAGAAAAGAAAACAGTCCACTACTTCTCCGTCAACGGCGTGAAGACAGGTGCAGGTTCGAACTACAACAATGACGGCGCGACGGGATTGAATTCGCTGGTCATAGGAGGTAAGGCAATCGCGCAAGGGGAAAACTCCATGGCAATAGGATATATAGCACAAGCACAAGGGGTAAATTCCGTGGCAGTAGGATATGTAGCAAAAGCAGGAGGAGTAGCTTCCGCGGCATTAGGATCTGGAGCAGAAGCACAAGGGATCTGGTCCACTGCATTAGGAGTTGTCGCAAAAGCGCAAGGGGAAGAATCCACGGCATTAGGACATAGCGCACAAGCAGGAGGGGCCCAGTCCGTGGCATTAGGAAATAAAGCACAAGCACAAGGGCGCTATTCCACGGCGTTAGGAAGTCAAGCAAAAGCAGAGGGGGCAAAATCTGCAGCCTTCGGTACAGAGGCACATGCAAAAGGTGATACCTCTATAGCAGCCGGGATGAAAGCAGAATCAATCGGCAAGAGTTCTATGGCTTTAGGTATAAGAACGAAAGCACAGGCAGATGGCAGCGTTGCTCTAGGAAATGACGCTGTCGCCGGCAGAGAAGCAGGAACAGTTGGCTATTTTGCATCTGCCAGTGGTACGACCCTTGATGATGTACTGACAGCGCTGGACAAAAAAACGGACTATGATAACTGGACAGCAACAATCAATGCATCAAAAGCGGAATACGAAAGATTAACAAACGCATATTTTGACGCAAGTGAAGGTGAAAAAGATGCTGCGAAGGCGGCTCTTGACGCATGGAAAGGACAGCATCAAGACTTTGTAAAGGCTCTGGAAGCGAAGAACCGACTGGAAGCCACATGGAAAGCCAATAGAGGGGCAGTCAGTGTAGGCGGAGAAAGTGTGGACGCAGCAGGGAACAAAATTATTACAAGCCGCCAGATTACGAACGTAGCCGCAGGAACAGAAGACACCGACGCGGTGAACGTGGCACAGCTGAAAGTCGTGAATGAAAAAGCGGATAAGAACGCGACCGACATTACCGACTTGAAGAAGATGGTCAACACCAGCGGCAAAGCGACTAAAGTCATGGTAGACGGAAAAGAAAACAACACCGAGGGCAATCTGAAAATCACGAAAACAGACACCGACGGGCAGTTGACTTATGACCTCTCCCTGAATGACGAAATCACCATCGGCAAAGCCGGAGAAGACGGCAAAGACGGTAAAATCGGCATCAACGGTAAAGACGGGACGAGCGCTGAAATCCGCGTAGGACAAGGAAAAGCCGGTGCAGATGGCAAAGACGGTGAAACCACTACCCGTATCATCTACAAAGACAAAGACGGCAACGACCATGAAGTGGCTACCTTGGACGACGGCCTGAAATTCAAAGGAGACAACGACACTGTCGTGACCCGCAAACTGAATCAGCAACTGAACATTACAGGTGGTGCGAAAGCAGAAGACCTCTCTGATGACAATATCGGCGTGGTAGGAACAGCCGGCGATAACGGCGGCATGGCGGTCAAACTGTCCAAGAAGCTCAAAGGTCTCACTAGCGCGGAATTTAAAGACGGAGATAACGTCACCAACATCACCGGCGGAAACGTAACCATTACAAGAAAAGAAGGAAATGTCGACCTTTGGGAACTCAATAAAACCGTCAATAACATCACCACGGGAACAACGGATGTCAGCAGTTGGAAGCTTCAGGCCAACGGTAAAGATGAACGCATCATCAAGAAAGACAGCGTCGTCAACTTCAAAAACGGAGAAAATACAAAAGTCACCGTCAAAGGAAATGATGTTACTGTCGACCTGAATGACGCTACTAAAAAACAGATCAACGACAATACAACGAATATTAAGAACATTGATGGCAGAGTGACCAAGATTGAAAACAGTATCGACCAAAAAATAGAAGGTGCTAAGGTCACGGTCGAGGGAGATAAGGACACCGGCGTCAAAGTTGAAAACACGGCAGAAGACGGTAAGCCGGTTAATTACAAGGTAAGCCTCGATGACAAAGTCAAAGTAGGCAAAGTAAGCATTGACGGGACAGGTGACAAGGGTGAAGTCACCGGACTGACGAATACAACGATTGATGCTGATGACTTTGCCACAAAAGGTAGAGCAGCTACCGAAGAGCAGCTGAAAAAAGCCATGGCGGCTACACAGGAAGCGAGCCGCACGATGGTCAAAGCCGGAGATAATATCACAGTTACACCGGCTACGGAAGGCGCATCGGAGTATACGGTTTCTCTCAAGAAAGATATTTCCGTAGACAGCGTCACGGCCAATGAATATAAAGTCGGCGATAAAACCTACATCAATGACAAAGGCATTAACGCTAACAGCAAGAAAATCACGAACGTGGCTGACGGTAAAGCGGACAATGACGCGGTCAACGTCAAACAACTTAATGTCGTCAGAGATGGCGTGGCAATGAACAGTCAGAACATCTCCGTTCTCGGAGGCAAAGTGAGTGAACTGGACGGCCGTATCGATAGAGTTGGCGCGGGAGCGGCTGCGCTTGCCGCTCTCCATCCGCTGGACTTTGATCCGGATAACAAATGGGACTTCGCGGCCGGCTACGGTAATTACAGCGGCGCGAACGCCGTCGCGATCGGCGCGTACTATCGTCCGAATGAAGACACCATGTTCAGCGTCGGCGGATCATTCGGCGGCGGAGAAAATATGCTCAATGTAGGCTTCTCCATGAAAGTGGGCAAGGGCAACGAGTATATGAAACTTTCCCGCCCTGAAATGGCGCAAAAACTGGAAGAACAGAGCAAGGAAATTCAGGAAATGAAAGCCAAGGATAAGGAACGAGACGCGCAGATGCAGGAAATCATGCGCCAGCTCCAGCTTCTCCAAGCGCAGGCAGCAAAATAAAAGATTATTACCGGAAAGATCATTCTTTCGGAACAGAAAAAAGGTCACGACGTACGCCGTGACCTTTTTCGCATGGAAAAACGTATCGGCTCGCCGAGTTTTGATTTATATACGGTTAAAAAGCAAGACGGCAGCGGCGGCTTGTTATGGCAATTACTTCATTGAGCGATTTTTTCTGAGGGCAAAATTTTCGTATTATCCGAGAAAGAACGGGTAGGATTACTTTTCCGTGCCGAAAAGTACCCGCGCGCGTGAACTAACGTGTATAATAAATGGAAAGTGACGAAATCAGATGACGGAGGCAAGGGATGAATGAAAAGGCGGCGCGAGCGTATCGCGCGTTTTTGGAAGCGTACGGACTGGATTTGCCAGCGCTCGGAATGGAAAAGACTCCGGCGCGGGTAGCGGAACTGTATGAGGTACTGTTGTCCGGTGTCGGGCAAGGGACCAAACCGATTTGGGGCGAAGTTTTCGCGTCGGATTATCACGGCCTTTTGACGGTGACGGGTTTGCGTTTTCATTCGCTTTGCGAGCATCATATGCTGCCGTTTTTCGGAACGGCGGATATTATTTACGATCCTCGCGACGGTATGGTGGCGGGTCTTTCCAAAATGGAAAAATTGGTGCAGATGTTGTCGCGTCGTCCGCAGTTGCAGGAACGGTTGACGGAAGAAATCGCCCGCGCGGTGATGGACGATCTGCGCGCGCGGGGCGTATTTGTCCGCGTTAGCGCGGCGCATTTATGCATGACGATGAAGGGCGACAGTTCGCCCGATACGAAGATTACCACCGTGCGCGGCTTGGGCACATTGGCGCCGGGCGGTCAGAATGAAGCGCGCGTTTTAGCGCTTTTGGGAGGAATAGATGGCGGAACAACGGACGTATGTACTGAAGAATAATCGCAGCTGGACGCTCGGCGACGCGACACAGGTAATGGGTATCTTGAATTTGACGCCGGATTCATTTTCCGACGGCGGACAATGGTTCGACGTGGAGCGGGCGTTGGCGCATGTGACGGAAATGGAAGAAGCGGGCGCGGATCTGATCGATATCGGCGGCGAATCATCGCACCCGGGTTTCGTGCCGGTGGGCGCGGATGAAGAGATCGCGCGCTTGGAGCCGCTTCTCGCGCCGGTGTTGGCGCGCGCGACGGTGCCGACGTCGATTGACACGTTCAAGGCGAAAACGGCGGATTGGGCGTTGCGTCAAGGCGTGGATATGATCAATGACATTTGGGGATTGCAGTATGATCCGGAAATGGCGGCGGTGGCGGCGTACCACCAATGTCCGGTGATCGTGATGCATAACCAAGACGGCACGGATTATGAAGGCGATATTCTGGACGCGATGACGGAATTTTTTGAACATTCACTGAGCCTCGCGCAAAATGCGGGCGTAAAAGGAGAAAATATGATTCTCGATCCGGGCATCGGCTTCGGCAAGACGGCGCTCCAAAATATGGAAGTGCTGCGCCGTTTACCGGAACTGATTGAACGGTTGCCGTATCCGTGGCTTTTGGGCACGAGCCGCAAAGGTTTCATCGGTCAGGCGCTGGATTTGCCGGTGACGGAACGGATGGAAGGCACGGCGGCGACCTGCCTTTACGGACAAATGGCGGGGTGCAAGATTTTGCGCGTGCATGATGTGGCGCCGATCGTGCGCATGACGAAGATGATGGATATGATTACAGGGAAGCGACCGTATGGATCAAATTGAAATGAAAGGCATCGCGGCATTCGGCTACCACGGCGTGTTGCCGCAGGAACGGGAACTCGGCCAGCGTTTTTATGCCGATATTACGCTCGAAACGGATATGACGGCGATCGGTCGGAGCGACGAGATCGCGGACGGCGTGAATTACGCGGAGGTGTATCAGACGGCGCAGGCGATTTTGACGGGAGCGCCGGTCAACACTTTGGAAACGCTGGTGACGAATATCAACGCGGCGATTTTGCGCGCGTACCCTTTAGTCAGCGCGGTTACGACGACGGTGTACAAGCCGTCCGCGCCGGTGCCGGGACCGCTGACACATGTGGCGGTGACGCGGCGGGAGGAACGATGAGCCGCTACTATGTCGCGCTCGGTTCCAATATGGGGGATCGTCTGGCGTATTTGCGCGCGGCGTTGCGCGAACTGAAGGAAAGCGGCGCGACGGTGGTGCGCGCCTCAGCGGTCTACGAAACGCCGCCCTGGGGCAAGACGGATCAACCGGCGTTTTTGAATGCGGTGGCGTTGGTGGAGAGCGATCTCGAGCCGGCGGATTTTTTGGCGTTGTTGCAGACGATTGAAGCGGCTAACGAGCGCACACGCGAGGTGCATTGGGGCCCGCGCACATTGGATTTGGATATAATTTACGCTGAGGGCGTGCAATGCGATTCGGCGTATTTGACTTTGCCGCATCCTTATTTTTGGGAGCGCGCTTTCGTGCTGGTACCGCTGCGCGATGTGGCGGCGGAATTTACCTATCGGGGCGAAACGATCGCGCACCGTATAACGGCGCTGCCCGATGCGGCGGCGATACGAGAAGTGGCGACCTTGTGATGTGGTATAATAAACTTAATTTGAATACCTCGGCTTCGCGTGGCGAAGCCCTTTTTGCGTGAGTGATACTATGAAATCCGGATTTTGGCAAAAAATAAAAAACTCCGCGCGCTTGCAGGAGCTTTTGACCGCGTTTCAGACGCGCGGCGCGCAACTGATCCACGGCGGGAGCACGGCGCAGGAAGCGGCGCTGGTGGCGGCCGCCATGCAAGGCGGTTTGCGGCACGCGGTGATCATCGTGGAAGACGCGGCGACGCGACAGAAATGGGAAGATGATTTGCGCTTTTTCGCGCCCGAAATTCCCGTTTATGAATTTCCGTGGGTCGAACCCGCGCCGCAGCACGTGGCGGCGCAAAGCACGGAGACGCGGGCCTTGCGCACGCGCGCGCTCGCGGCGCTCCGGACGGATGAACCGGCCGTGGTCATCGCGACGATTCGTGAAGCGAGCGCCAAGATCGCCGCGCCGTCAGATCTCGCCAAGCAAATGACGACGCTTTCTTTAGGCGACGCGCGGGATCGGGAAACATGGTTCGCGCGTTTGGTGGCGCAAGGCTACGCGCGTGAGGAACAGGTGGAAAGTTGCGGCGAATTCGCGGTGCGCGGCGATATCGTCGATATTTACGCGCCGAATTACGAGTATCCGCTGCGGTTGGAATTTTTCGGCGATGAAATTGACAGCATTCGCAGTTTTGATCCGGTGACGCAACGTTCCGTCAGTACCTACGAGACGGTGACGCTGGCGCCGTTCGCGCTGCCCGAAGGCGCGAGCAGTTTGTTGGCGTATTTGGCGGACGGGGCGCTGATTTGCGATGAACCGAGCCGCACGGCGGAAGCGTTGCGCGCGCTGCGCAAAGAAGACGCGGGGAAAAGCAAGCGGCATTGGTCGTGGGCGGAACTTTTACGCGACTCGCACGCGCGCAGCACGGTTTTCTTCGCGCTGATTTCGTTGCGCGTGCCGGGGGCGGAGGTTCATGCGCGCTATCCGCTGGACGGCCGACCGGCGCCCACATTTCGTAACCAATGGCCGCATTTTGTGCAGTCGGTGCAAAAATGGTCGAGGCAAGGTTACGCGACAATTATCGCGGCGGCGGATGAAACGAAACGGGCGACGTTGGAAACGACCCTGGGCGAGTCGGGCATTTTCCCGACGGACGAAGTGGCGGCGGGCATGGTTACGATTGTTGCGGAAAATGTCGATACCGGTTTTATGTGGCCGCAGGAAAAAGTGGTTGTGCTCGCCACTGCGGATATTTTCGGCACGCAGAAAAAACGGCGGCGCAAGTATGTTCGTCACGGCAACGAGATTCGCTATTTCTCGGACCTGACGGAAGGCGATTACGTGGTGCATCAGGTGCACGGCATCGGTCGCTATACGGGTCTGGAAACGATTACGCTGAACGGCGCGAACCGCGATTATTTGCGGATCGAGTACGCGGGCGAGGATCGACTGTTTTTGCCGGTCGAGCGCATTCAGCAGC
>NZ_JAHAHH010000047.1 GCF_018373335.1 Negativicoccus succinicivorans | reverse complement strand
CACTAAATCGCTGTGAGGCCGCAACGCTTTGATCACCGGCGGACCAAACGTCAGATTCGGAACAAAATGGCCGTCCATAATATCCAAATGAACAATATCGGCACCGGCTTGTGTTAGCATTTTCAATTCTTCCTGCAAGCGAGAAAAGTCTGCAGAAAGTAAGGATGGTGCAATTTTTATCATCGATATCTGCCTTTCTCTTTTTCCAGCCACTCCTCCGCTAGCGCTTGGTAGGAGTCATACCGACTTTGTAAAATAGCGCCGTCTTCTACCGCCTCTTTGACAGCGCAATGCGGCTCTTTTAAATGGCGGCAATCATCAAAACGGCATTGCCCTAAGTAGGGTGTAAAATCACGAAAACGCGCAGCAATCTCGGTCACTTCACTCGGCAGGTATGAGAGCGATGCGAATCCCGGTGTATCCATAATAAACGTATTCGGTGCGAGTCTCAGTAACTTGGCATGGCGAGTAGTATTTCGTCCACGGCCTATTTTTGAGCTGACACTTTGCGTGCGCAAAGCATCTGTTTGGGCCAAATGATTGATTAAGGCTGATTTTCCCACACCCGACGGACCGCAGCAGACACTGATGTGACCTTGCAGAATCGCCAGCAACGGCTCGCGTACCGGCTGATCATAACCGGATTGTACAGTAATGTAGGGAACATTGGCATAGTCCGCTGCCAGCCGCTTTGCTTTTGCGTGATCCAAATCCACTTTTGTCCAACAAATTAAAGGATCTAAACCTTGCTTTTCCGCCATCATTAAAATGCGGTCAAGTAGAAACAAATTCGGCTCAGGCTGTGTCGCCGCCATCACGGCAATTAAATGTGTAACATTGGCAACGTGCGGACGCTGTAACGTAGTCTTGCGCGGATGTACGGAAACAATCATGCCGGTTGTTTCCGTAAGTACATCGATGTTTACATAGTCACCCACCAAAATGCCGGAAGACTCCAGCTTCAACCGCCCTCGGCTTTTGCAAGTATATTCATGTCCGTGAGAATTAGAAACGGTAAAATAGCCGTTCTGATTGCGTATCACAATTCCTTTTTGTTCCATTAGAGCTCTTGATCTTGCACGATAGCGTTATCTATCAACACTTGAACCCGTACCTGTCCGCTACCTGTAACTCGCTGGTTAATAGTAGTCCCTGCTTTTTCATTAGCGGAAAATACGGTATGTCTACCCGTATCATCGGTGACAATAATTTCAACATGATGAGATTTTCCATCGTTAGGCACCCGAATACCGACATTTGCCTTTTTTTCTTCCGTCTTGTCAAATGTCAAATCTACGCTTGAGCCGCGTACAATAGCTTGTCCTGCAGATGGATTCTGTGCAGTTACCAAATCTTCGTCGGCGGGAGTGACATCTTTGCCGTCACGCGTCAAAGAACCCACGATCAAATCCGCCTGTTTCAAGATTTGTTTTGTCTCCTGCCATGTTTTACCGACAACTCCCGGGGTCGTAACACGGCTAACCATATCTTTTTTGTTGACAACCACATTGACACTAGTGTCCGCTTCCACTTTATTCGGCGCCAGCGGAGACTGTCCGATAATAGTATCTAAGGGGCGACTGCTGTCTTCTCTCTCTTCAATTTTTCCAAGCCTCAAGTGGATGCTGTTCAGTTTGGCAGTTGCCTGTTCAATCGTAAGACCTGTCAAGTCGGGAATCAAAATATTGCTCCCGCCTTTACTGATAGTCAGATGAATAATACGATGTGTTTTTACTTCCATTCCGGCGCTCGGCGTTTGCGAAATAACTTGACCGATGGGCACATCTTCACTCGCAATTTCGCTGATACGAACATTTAAATTTTTGCTTGTCAGTGTTTTTTGTGCTACTTCTACCTGCTGGCCGACCACATTGGGCAATGTCATTGAATCCGGGCTCCAAAAATCGCCAAACATCCAAAAGGCAATACCCGATGCCAATAAGAATAATCCTGCAATGCCCAAGACAATCCATCGTACCGGCCACGATAAAATCGGTGTTAATACACTTTCTTTCGGTTCCAAATCCGTTTTGGGAATCGGACGGGTGCGTGGAAATTGACCTGTGGAAAAATCATGCCGACCGGTTTTTGCATTTTTGGGCGTTACTAAACCTTGTGCTAAACGCAACTCAGCGATCATTTCCGAAATATCGCTGAACCGTTTATGCGGATCTTTTTGTAGCGCTTTCATGACACAATCTTCCAACATTGGTGAAATGGTCGGATTGTATTTTGCCGGTTTAGGGATATCTTCCTGCATATGTTTTAAAGCAATGCTGACCGCCGTTTCTCCCTCAAAAGGAAGATGACCGGTAAGCATCTCATACAGCACGATTCCTAAAGAGTACATATCCGTTTGTGGTGTCAGCGGATCACCGCTGGCCTGTTCCGGCGAAAAATAATGTACAGAACCAAGTACGGATTGCTTATTGGCAATCGTAACTGTATTGATCGCACGTGCAATACCGAAATCAGCCACCTTAATTCGGCCGGTTTTGGTAACCAAAATATTATGCGGTTTGATATCGCAATGAATGAGGCCATTAGCATGTGCATGTTCCAATGCTTCTGCAATTTCGATCGCGATTCGAACGGCCGCTTCATTGGAAAGTCGTCCCTGGCGCGCAATATAGTCTTTTAGCGTTTCACCGCCGACGTATTCCATGACGATATAATACACTTCATTGTCCTTGCCGACATCGTAGATATTAACGATATTGGGGTGAGACAATTTTGCGGCCGCTTGTGCCTCTCTTCGGAATCTTACGACAAAATCGTTGTCAGTCGCAAAATTGCTATGCAATATTTTTACGGCAACGACACGATCCAGTAACACATCTTGGGCACGATAGACATCAGCCATGCCGCCGCTGCCAATTTTTTCGGTCAGCTGGTAACGATTGTCTAAAAGCCGTCCAACCATATAGTTTACACCATCACTTTCTCTTACGTATTACTGATTACGACCACGGTCGCGTTATCTTTGGCCCCGCCTAGATATACTTCGCGCATGATCGAGCGAGCGCACGCTTCCGGCGCATTTTCATTCGTAATTAAAAGATCACGTAATTTTGCGTCCGAAACCATATTATAAACACCGTCGGTACACATCACAATCATCTCTTCCGACTGCAACGTTAATCGCCCGGTATCTACTTTCAGAGTATCCGTTGTACCGACGGAGCGGGTAATTACATTGCGTGACGGATGAATTTTAGCCTGCTCCTCAGTTAAAGTGCCTTTGTGAACCATTTCGGTAACCAAGGAGTGATCCACCGTAATCTGGGTCAATTGACCACGATAGTAACGATAAATTCGACTATCGCCGACATGCGCCCAGAAGAATAGATCTTCTTCAGCGCGAGCAACTAAAAGCGTTGTTCCCATACCATTTAGATTCGGCTCACTGTTAACACGTTCGCGGATAGCTATATTTGCTTGATTGACCGCATCTTTTAGTGTGACTTCGTTCCAAAGCTCCGAACGTTCACTGCGTACATAGTCTGAGACGCGCTCGATGGCTATGTGGCTTGCGATCTCACCGGCAACATGTCCTCCCATTCCGTCCGCCACAATAAAAAGAGATGGCGCAACGATACGGAAAGCATCCTCATTAGTAGGACGCACAAGACCACGCTTGGTGATACCAAAACTTTTCATGAAACCACCTTAATAGTTAAATTTAATCAATATATGGATATCGTATCATCTATCAAATACAGCGTCAAACTAGGCGTTATCTCCAACAAATTTCATTTTGAGCTGACCGCAGGCAGCTTGAATTTCAGTACCCATTTCTTTACGGATGGTAGCTGCTATTCCCTGCCTTTGCAACTGTTCACAAAATTCCTGTGAATGTTTCATTTCCGGTCGTCGGTAAGGAATCCCCGGACTCTCATTTAATGGAATCAAATTTACATGCGCGCGCAACGGACGGATCATTTGCGCCAACTCGGCGGCATGTTCCGGCTGATCATTGACTCCTGCCAAAAGGATATATTCACAAGTTACGCGCCGGCGGGTGGTTTGAGTATAAAATTGTAACGACTCCAATAGTTCCGGCAAGGGATACCATTTACTGATCGGCATGATTTGATTGCGGATGGTATCGTTCGGTGCATGTAACGAAAGCGCTAATGTAATCGGCAATTTTTCTTTAGCCAAATCATAAATTTTAGGTGTAATACCTGAGGTCGATAGCGTCATATTTCGATAACTTATCGTTAATCCTTCAAAATCATGGCACATTTTCATGAAAGAAAGTACATTGTCATAATTTTGCAAAGGTTCTCCGGAGCCCATCAACACGAAAGAGTGAATTTTGATTTCATAAAGAAATTGCCACAAATAAATCTGTGCCAGCATCTCTGCGGCCGTTAAGTTACGTTGCAAGCCGGTTAAACCGGAGGCACAGAATGTACAGCCGACCGCGCACCCCACCTGCGTGGAAATGCATACGGAATAACCGTACGGCTGGTTCATCAGTACTGTTTCAATCAGTGAGTTATCACTATAACGCAGCAACAGTTTGGCCGTTTTCCGGTCGCTGCTTCGCTGTTCACGCACAATGGTCGGAAAATCGATGACGCACGATTCTATCAGTTTGTTGCGCAATGCTTTCGGCAATTGCGCCATTTCGTCAAAATGTAAAATACCACGCTTATACATATAATCGAACAACTGCTGACTGCGATATCCGGGAGCGCCAAGTTCCTTCATTAAAGCCCGTAATTCCGTGAGGTTTTTACCCCAAATATTTTGTTTCATATTTTGTTTTCCCAAGCGCAAATATAAAAACCGTCTGTTTTCGATTCCGGCGGCCAAAATCTATACTCATCTGTATCGATCGTATTCGCAAGCGAAATAGTGCACGGTTGCAATTGGGGATGTGCTTGTGAAATTCTTTCTCTTACGCCTTCGTTCTCTTCCGGATTCAGTGTGCAGGTACTGTACACTAAGCGACCGCCCGGTTTTAAATACGTAACGGCACGTTCTACGATTGCCTGCTGCAAGAGCGGAAAGTCTTTTAATTCCTTTGACGTACGTCGCCATTTAAGATCCGGGCGACGTCCGATAACTCCTAATCCGGAACAAGGGGCATCAACGAGTACTTTATCAAATTTTTTTTGCCAATCCAGATTTTCTTTAGTGGCGTCTTGCAACACTGCAGAAACTATAGTTACGCCCAATCGCTTACAATTATCCCGGATCAGCTGTTGTTTGTGAGGATATAAATCGCCGGCAATGATTTCTCCCTGATTTTCCATGAGTTGTGCTAAGTGAGTGGTTTTACCGCCGGGCGCTGCACATAAATCCAATATGGTTTCACCCGGTTGTGGAGAAACCGCATGTGCCACCCACATAGCCGCTTCATCCTGGACATATAAAATTCCGCTTTGCAGCTCTTCACGAATGGCGGCAATCCCCCCCCTGCTAATGGAAAGTCCTTCAGGAACGGCAAGTTTTACTACGTCAACACCGCGAGATGTTAAATTTCGTATAATCTCATCCCGAGTTTCCAGAAGCGTATTTACACGCACAGTGAGTGGCGCCGGCTGCATAAAATAAGCAAACAGCTCTTCTGTGCGCTCCATGCCCCATGTGCGAACAGCCCATTGAGTGAACCACTTAGGCTGACAATATGTAAGACTTAAATAGGTAATAGGATCATTTGTCCGTTGCGGAATGTTAAACTCTTCCCGTTTGCGCAAATAGCTGCGTAAGCAACCATTTACAAAACCCGCACTGCCGCGATGTGATACTTCTTTCGTCAGCTCGACGGCTTCGTTAATGGCCGCGCGCGCAGGTACACTGTTTAGAAAAATAATTTGATATAATGCGCACAACAAAATGAGCCGTACATCCGCATCCAATTTTGCCAACGGCTGGCGACTTAAACGGCCTAATATCCATTCCAAATAATTTTTCTTACGAATTACACCGTAAATAATTTCGGTGGCAAACCGACGTTCGCGATCTTCAGCAGGCCATGTGGTAAATACTTGTTGCAAGGCAATATTTGCATAAGCCTCTTCCACAAGCACCTTACGCAAGACGACGAGCGCTATTTCTCGAGCAGTTTTCAACAGACTTCTTTTCTCCTAACAAATGAGCTAATACTTTATCTACTTTTTGCAGATCCACTTGGGTATTGAAACAGGGACCATAGGGACGACTATTTAAAACTCCGAACACTAAAATCGGAAAAACATCTCTCATTCCCAAAACCAGATCCCGTTCACAAGCGATCGCAATAATCGCTTTAGGACGATGTTTTTTTACTAAAAGACGCGCAAAGGTTCCTCCGGTGGCGATATATAAGGAAACTCCATATGTTTTGGCAAGATGAACCAGCCCTCCCACCGGACAACGTCCGCATTCACGACAAGCAAACGCATCGCGCGTTACTTTGATCGGACAAGTATCATTTTGCAAGCAATGCGGTGTCAGCAGCATAATATCTTCCGGCTTGAGTTTCGGCAAATAACGCTCTGACAACGTATTAATTAAATCTACCAACGACTGGGCGACATGTTCTTTCGGAATACGGAATACTTTGCCCCACAAAATGCAATACGGTAAAAACATATATACCGTTTTACTGGCGCTACGCAAAATTCCCAAGGGCAATTCGTGATGGGTTTCCAACGCCACGCCGATGCATGCAATCAGGCCGCCGCTGAAGATCACGCCCGCTGCCGTCAAAACGTATGCAAGATTCGGCAAAATAGGATGCAGCAAAGTTAATCCGGGCGCCAATAAATACGCAATCGCAAAAACGATCGCGCCTAATGTTACCCACGTCAACAAGGTCAAGCGCAGGTAGAGATTACGATTTTGTAACGTTTCGTCAATCTGTTTGTTCGCCAAGGACTTCACCTGATTTTATTTGGTAGCCGTTAATAAACTCAGCCGTCTGCATATTCCGTTTGCTTTCCGGCTGCACTTGCAAAAGCTGCAAGCTCCCCTCACCCGTACCGACAAAAATATCCGTACCGTCCACCAATAATTCGCCCGGTAAAAGCGTCGCATGCGCTTTTGTCAGAACGGTCTGATGAATTTTCAAACGTTTTTCGCGGAAAAATGTATAGGTTCCCGGATTCGTATGCAATGCACGCACTAAATTATGAATGGTGTGCGCATTTTTACTCCAGTGGATTCGTCCCCATTCTTTAGCAATTTTCCCGGTATATGTGGCCCGATCGTGTGCTTGCTGTGTAGCATTACCAATCGCTGTAGCCGCGTCAGCTAAGACCTCTTGTAAGGCTTTTGCACCGAGTGTAGATAAGTGCCCAGATAATTGATTGAATTCCCAATCAATAGGAATATCAATTCGACGTTGTAAGATGATATCGCCGGTATCCATGCCTTCATCCAAATGCATAATAGTGACACCGGTCGTCTCATCGCCATTGAGCAGACTGTACTGTATCGGTGCTGCGCCGCGATACTTGGGCAATAATGATGCATGAACATTGATCGCACCAAGACGCGGAATTTCAAGAACTTTCGCCGGGAGAATTTGACCATAAGCCACCACGATCAAAAGTTCCGGTGCAAGCTCCTGTAATTCTTTTTGCGCGGCGGCATCGCGCAGTGTTGCCGGCTGATACAACGGCAAATCATGTGCAAGGGCACACTCTTTCACCGGTGAAAAACTCATTTTTTTACCGCGACGATTGACCCGATCCGGTTGTGTATATACGCCGACAATTTCCGCTTTCGGATGTGTTAGTACCGACTCCAGACAGGGTACAGCAAATTGCGGCGTCCCCATGAAGACAACTCTCATTCGATCGTTCCTTCATTTTCTTTGTATAGATTTTTCGCACGTTCGATGTAAAGAATACCATCAATATGGTCATTTTCATGTTGGATAGCCTGCGCCAACAGCCCCGTTGCTTTTACCTCATGCGTACGCCCATTTCGATCTTCATATCGTACGGTAACGCCGGTAGAGCGCTCGACCACTCCCACAAAACCGGGAACACTTAAGCAACCTTCCGTCATTTCTTCTTTTTCATCAGATAAAGTAATAATTTCCGGATTAATATATTCCACATAACCGTTGCCGTCATCAATGACAAAGATCCGTAAGGATTCACCGACTTGTGGTGCTGCAAGGCCCACGCCGTTGGCATCATATAACGTATCTTTCATATCTTTCAGTAAAGTTTTAATCGATTTTGTCATTTTTGTAACAGGTTGCGCCTTTGTTTTCAGCACGGGCGCGCCCGCCAACACAATTTTACGGACTGCCAATCGTGTCACCTCTTTTGTATGTTAACTCATTTCCATATCTATTATTATACCATTTACTTGCCATAGAGCGTTTTGCTTCATATGCTCTCTAACCACGTCAAGATTTTTGGCTGCTATTTGAAAAGACATATAAAACCGGCCACGTAATTTAGCCTGATAGTCAGGGTAAATATCCGTATATTCCACCTCTATGCCTTTTTCTGCAAGAACGTTTACAAGATCATCAAATAGCACTTGCAAATGACTTTGCGCCTTTTCTTGGCTCTCCGCAAAAGCGCTGATTTTAGCGCGTTCAAAAAATGGCGGGTAATGCAAATACTCGCGCAGTTCAAGTTCTTCGGTATAAAAATTCTGCCATTCATTGGTGCAGGCCGCTTGCAATGCATAATGCCCCGGATGGTATGTCTGCACAATGACGCGCCCATCACCGTCTTTACGTCCTGCGCGTCCGGCTGCTTGCACAACCAATTGAAATACCTGTTCCGCCGCATTATATTGCGGGCGATTTAATAATGCATCAATACTTAAAATTCCGACACAGCCGACATTAGGAATATCATGGCCTTTCGCCACCAGCTGCGTTCCCAACAAGATATCGGCTTTCCCCTGCGCAAAGGCATCTAAAATTTCTGCGCGCCGCCTTGCATTCCCTGCATTATCCGTATCCAAACGCAGGACTTTCGCCCGGGGAAATGCTTCCGCTACCACTTTTTGTGCGCGTTGCGTGCCGAGTCCAAAATATTTAATCGCTTTACTGCCACAATTCGGACAGCTTGTGGGCATCTCCCTTTCACCGCCGCAACGATGGCATTGTAAAGTATGGGTTGGTAAATGGTAAGTATAAGGCAAGTCGCAATGAGGACAGGTTAAAACATAACCGCATGTCCGACAGGAAACATGAGTGGCATAGCCGCGTCGGTTTAAAAGCAAAATAATTTGACGTCCCTGCGAAAGCATCGTCTGCATCGTCTGGTACAATTCCCGTGAAAGAATGGAACGGTTCCCCACCTCCAACTCGCTGCGCATATCGACAATATGCATTTTGGGCAGGGATACACCGCCGATACGTTCCGGGAGCAGTAGTGTAGTGATTTCACCATTTTCAGCGCGATAATAACTTTCCATCGAAGGTGTTGCCGCGCCTAAAACGAGCGGACAATGATGCCAACGTGCACGCCACTCCGCCACACGTCTGGCATGATACCGTGTCTGCTCACTTTGTTTGTAGCTGGCATCGTATTCTTCATCGATAACAATAAGGCCGATTTCTTCTGCCGGCATAAATATGGCGGAACGAGGTCCGATCACAATATTTCCCCGGCCCGCGCGCACACGCCTCCAGTTATCAAAGCGTTCCCGCTCCGTCAGGCCGCTGTGTTGGCAAAATATTTTTTCCGCTCCGAAGCGTGCCGTAAATCGACGAACCAATTGATCTGTTAACGAAATTTCCGGCGTCAAAATCAATACGTTCTTGCCTTTCTCTACGGCGGTAGCGGCAGCGCGCAAGTATACTTCCGTTTTACCGCTGGCAGTGACTCCATGTAGCAAAAATGTTTCGTGCCTTTTTTCGTTTAGCGCTGACGTGACGTTTGCCAACGCTTGCTCTTGTGCCGAGGTAAGTGAGGGTAAATGATCCCGGATAACGGTATGAGCGTTAGACTTTTCGTGAGTACTTATATATCCATTGCTGAGTGCCGATTTGCGTAATGCGGCAGAAAATCCCGCTGCATTTAATTCTGCCGATGTTTGCTCAGGATTCTCTGTTAAAAAGAGAACCAACTCCTGCTGACGCGGGGTACGCATAAGTTGTGATAGTGCGGGGTCAATGACTGCGTCCCAAACGAATTCACCCGAAAATCGTGAAGCACTCAGTTGTTTTAGTTCACCTTTAATCCAGCCATTGGCAAGCGCCTCCAGCATGTTGGGGAAATAGTTCTTCAGAAGTTTTTGATGGTTTGCAGGAATATTCTCAAGTGCTATTTTTTTTTGCCCTGATATCGTCAAAGTATAGTGAGTTTGGCTTTTGACTGCTTTTTTATCCACTAAAAACAAACGCAATGCTTCAATCAACGGACATACATAGTAGTTTGCAATCCATTCTGCAAGTGCCAGCATTTCCGATGTAAACCAGGCAGTATCTCCTATTGTCGCGAAAACACTTTTTAGATCAAGCGCTGCATCCTCAGATATTTCTGGTCGAGTCTTCCAAACGATACCCTCTTCGTGACCGGTTCCCCATGGAACGATCACTCGCCAACCGGGGGTAATGTATTCCATGTGGGTAGGAATACGATATGAAAAGCATTTTTGCAAATGTTTAGTCGGTCGATTAATGATAATTTCCGCTACCGTCATAGCTTCTCCTATGTGAAAAAGAAGACGGCATGTACCGTCTTCTTAT
>NZ_JAHAHH010000046.1 GCF_018373335.1 Negativicoccus succinicivorans | reverse complement strand
ATCGTGCATCGTTTGGATCGAGACACGTCCGGACTGTTGGTGGCGGCGAAAACGCCGCGCGGTCGCGACAGCCTGCAGGCGCAAATCCGCGCGCATTCGGCGGGACGAATTTACTACGCGCTGGTGCACGGTAATCCCTCGAACGAACGCGGCATTATCAAATTGGCGCTCGGACGGGACGCGCGCGACCGACTGCGTCAGGCGGTGTTGCCTGACGGACGTGACGCGACGACGCATTTTGCGGTGGTCGAACGCATGCCGCACTACGCGCTGCTGCGTTTGGCGCTCGAAACGGGACGAACGCATCAAATTCGCGTGCATTTATCCTATATCGGGTATCCGATCGTGCAGGACCCGCTCTACGGGCGTAAACGCGATCGCTTCCCGATCGAAGGACAGGCGTTACACGCCGCCGAACTTTCATTTGACCGACCGGCGGACGGCGAACGGATCACCGTGACCGCGCCGTGGCCGGAAGATTTTGCCGCGTGCCTGACGAAGGCCCGGGAGGAAGCGTAATGTGGAAAAATAAAACTTTACTGCTCGATGCCGAAACGATACGGCGTGTCGTGCGACGCATAGGACATGAATGTTTGGAACGCAACCGCGGCTTGGAAGATGCCGTGTTTATCGGTATCGAAACGCGCGGGGAGCCGCTGGCCGAACGTCTGGCGCGCCAAGTCGAAGCCATCGAAGGAGTGAAGGTCGCGGTCTACGCGTTGGACGTGACGGCCTTTCGCGATGATGAAAAAGCCGCGCCGGCGCAAAGCAGCTTGCCGCCGATCGATGTGAACGGCAAACTCGTGCTGCTGGTGGACGACGTGCTCTACACGGGACGAACGGTGCGCAGCGCGCTGAACGCCATCATGGCGATGGGACGCCCGCGCGCCATTCAACTGGCGGTGTTGGTGGATCGCGGTCATCGGGAACTGCCCATTCGAGCGGATTATGTCGGTAAAAATGTGCCGACCGCCGAGCGCGAGGACGTGGCGGTCGAATTGTTGGAAATCGACGGCAACGATCGCGTCTGGTTGCGCGAAAAAGCGGAATAAAAAAGAACCGGCAACGGTTCTTTTTTTGTGGCGTAAATGACCGACTTAACGATAGCCGAGCAGCAGCGCGAGCAGTAATCCCGGCAAGAGGAAGTACGCGTTGTTGCGGATGAAATTCGGCAAAAATGCGGGCGGATACGTTTCCTTTTCGCGCTTGTAGAGGCGGAACACGATGAGGCTCGCGAGACTGGCGACAGGGCTTCCCCACGCGCCGAGATTCACGCCGAGCAAAAGAGAGCGCGGCGGCGCGCCGAACGGTTCGAGTAATATCGCGGTCGGCACATCGCTGATACATTGACTCAAGACGAGCGCGGTGGTAAACGGCAAGCGCGTCAGCAGCGGCACAATATAGGCAGCGAGCCAATCCATGCGGACGGCGTTGCCGGCGATGACAAAAAACGCGCACAGCGTGAGCAGCAGACCGTAATCCACGTGGCGATGCGTGTGCGGGTAGATGAGATAGGTCAAAATAAAGAGCACGCCCGCCGTAGGATACAGAGGCAACACATTGCCGATCGCGAGCAGGGCGACGAGCAACGCGCCGAGATAGAGCGCGATATTGCGTTTGGACTGCGCCGACAACGGTTTGAATTCCTGAATGACAATCGGCGTATGCGGCAAGCGTATGCTGACGCGTCGGTACATGAGAAACGCGGCGAGCAGCGCGAACGGGCCGGTCGTCTTGAGAATTTCCAGCGCGGTCAGTTGGGTCGCGGAAAATAAAAACATATTTTGCGGATTGCCGATCGGCGTCAGCATGCTGCCGCAGTTGGCGGCGAGACCGACGAGCACCGCGACGAACGCGCCGTATTGCATCAGCCCCGCGCCGCGCAAGGTGCGCATCGCGAGCGGTAAAGTGATGAAAATCGCGACATCATTCGTGACGAAAGTCGCCATGGCGAAAGCGAAAAACAGTAGCGCGAGCACCACGTGATGCGTCTTGTCGCCGATCTGCAGCAGACGACGGGCGAGCCAACGGAAAAAATGGTTGCGGCGCAAACCGGCGATGACCATCATCAGGAGCCACATGGATACCAGCGTGCGGCCGTTAAAGTACGACAGGTAGGTTCTGTCGGGCGGCACGATCAGCATCGTCAGAAATGCGATGACGGATGCGATGATGAGCATTTTGTCGTGCGTAAAAGCGGTCCATAATTGTTTCATTGCGCCTCCTCGTTCATCGTCACGGGTCGGCGATAAAAGCGCGCGCCGCCCGCGCGGTATTCCGCGTTGGCGCGGCAAAGCGCGGCCAAGTCGGTGGCGCGCTCATCATACACGAGCCGGTTGACGACTTGCGGCGGCAACGCTTTACGCATTTTGCCGTAGCGGTCGAGAACGGGAAGCGTGACGTTGCGCAATAAGGCCGCTCCGCGCGGCGTGAACGCGAGCGGATAGATCCAAGCCGGTCCGGTCTTGTCGGCATCATTCAAATCCTGTCGGCGCATGTTGAGCAGAACCTGTGCCAGTAATCGGGAAAGCCGCGTCTGCGGATAGCGTTTGGTTTTGACATCGGCCCAAAATTCCGCAAGCGTCGCCGCGCCGCGCGCCGCATACCAGCGATCTTCCAAACCTTCGGAAAATTCGCCGAGTCGGGCAAGTGTCGCGGGCGTCAGCAAACGCAACGCCTGCAGAGCGAGCGTTTCATACCGCTCCGGTTGAGGCACGACGCCCGCCTGCAGGGCCTCCGTGAGATCGTCATACGTATACGCGGGCAGCATATCGCGCGGCACGAGGCCTTCTCGTAATCGCGCGCGCACGGCGCTGCCGGAAACCCCCGCGATATCCGTCGCGTTGTCGGAGCGCTCGCGCAGTAGAGGCAGCAAGCGGAGCGACGGCGCGTAGCGTTCGATCGCGCGCAGGTAGCCGGCGGCTAAAATGTTATTCGGTGTGCGTAAAAGCGGCGCGATATCGGGGTCGGTGGCGGCGAACGCGGCCTCCATGGCGGCGGGATAACTTAATCCCCGCGCCAATGCCGTCTGTAACGCGGTCGGATCCGGACCGTCGGCCAGTTTTTTCAGCGCCGCGAGGTCGGGATTTTCCGCGCCGCACACCAAGGTTGTCACGCCGAGAGCGTGCAGCAGTCGCACGCCGCCCGCCGCGAAATGCTCCGCGCTGCGCAGCGCAAATACCGCGGGCAGTTCCACCACCAAGTCCGCGCCGGCGCGCAGCGCCCAGCGTGCTCGTGTCCACGGATCGGCCACGGCGGGCTCGCCGCGCTGCACGAACGAGCCCGTGAGCGCGATCACGAGCGGCGCCTCGCCGAATGCTTTGCGCACGGTATTGATTTGGGCGACATGCCCCTGATGCAACGGGTTGTATTCGGCGATAATGCCTGCGACTTCGGTAGCGGATGACATGCGAACTCCTTCATGTAAAAAAATAACAGCGGTCCGGCGTTTTGTTTTTTTCGGACGGATGAAACGACGGCGCGCCTTTAGGGCGGCGCGTTTCCTTGCGGTCAGTATACGACGGCGACGAATGCTTGACAAGTTGCGGAGAATTTTTTATACTGAACGAACTGAATAAAAGATACCTTTTCTAAAAAGTAAGTTGACAGAATCGCTTTTGTTTGGTATGATTAATCAGTAATGATCAAGTAGAAGTCATCCGCTTCTCACCCTACACGACGTGCAGTTACTAGGGTTTCCGCAGATGGAACAGGACGGATGGCATCTTGCCGTCCGTTTTTTATTTTGCTTGATTAGGTTTCCAATGCATTTTCAGGAGGTGAAACCCCATTAGCAAAGAATTGCGTATCAACGAACAAATTCGTGCCCGCGAAGTACGGCTGGTCAGCGAGGATAACGAACAGCTGGGCGTCATGTCGCAGCGCGAGGCCTTGGCGATCGCCGAAGAGCACGGCTTGGATTTGGTCGAAGTCGCGCCGCAAGGTCGTCCGCCGGTTTGCCGTCTGATGAATTACGGCAAGTACCGCTACGAACAGCAGAAACGCGAAAAAGAAGCACGCAAGAAGCAGAAAGTCATCACGGTAAAAGAAGTCAAGCTGCGTCCGAATATCGAGGACCACGACTTCTATGTCAAGATGAAAAACGCGATTCGTTTCTTAGAAGACGAAAGCAAAGTCAAAGTCACGATCATGTTCCGCGGCCGTGAACTCAGCCACCCGGAATTGGGTGAACAACTCTTGGTCCGGTTCGCCGATGAACTCAAAGAGCTGGCCGATCAGGAACGCGGCCCGAAACTCGAAGGTCGCAACATGACGATGATGTTAGTACCGAAAAGTAAATGAGGAGGCTTATTATGCCGAAAATTAAAACCAAACGCGCCGCCGCTAAACGTTTCAAGAAAACGGGTACCGGCCAATTCAAACGTTCGAAAGCATACAAAAGTCATATCTTAGAGAAGAAGACGCCGAAACGCCTGCGTCAGTTGCGTAAAGCCGCAATGATCAGCAAAGCGGATCAAAAACGCGTGGAACGTATGTTGCCGAACGGCTAAGACAGGAGGAAATCATTCATGGCACGAGTAAAAAAAGGCGTGACCGCACGCCGTCGTCATAAAAAAATCTTAAAATTAGCGAAAGGCTATCGTGGTGCTCGTAATCGCCAGTTCAAAAAGGCGAACGAATCGGTAATGCACTCGCTGGCGTATGCGCGCCGCGACCGTCGCCGTAAAAAACGCGAATTCCGTCGTCTCTGGATCGCCCGTATTAACGCGGCGGCCCGCCTGAACGGCATGAATTACAGCGCTTTGATCGCCGGCTTGAACAAAGCGGGTGTCACGATCAACCGCAAGATGCTTTCCGACATGGCCATTCAAGATCCGGCCGCGTTCACCAAGCTGACCGAGCTTGCCAAAAACGCGTAAGCAAAAAGCCCTCGCTCGGAGGGCTTTCGCTTTTTCCTCGCGGCGACCGTACGCCCGCTGAAAAAGTGTAGTTGTATCCCCTTGCGAAAGGCGGTCGAGGCCGCCGGCAACGGGGGCGTATCCGTTTGACATGGTATATGAAATGTGGTAAAGTATATAAGCATGTATTGACGGTAAAATCCGATAATTATCACTCGACGCGAACCGTCGCAGTCAGTTGAAATAAGTGAGGTGTCACAATGCGCGACGCGATAACACTGGCTTGCACCGAATGCAAGCAACGCAACTACCAGACGAACAAAAACAAGAAACACACGACGGAACGTCTGGAACTCAACAAGTATTGCAAATTCTGTAAAAAACAAACGTTGCATCGCGAAACCAAATAAGGTTTCGCAAGCGACTCTCGAGGAGCGGAGGAAACGATGGCAAGACAAAACACACAAGTACAGCAGCAAGGCGTAACGTCCTTTTTCCGCGGCGTACGACAGGAAATGAAAAAAGTGGTATGGCCGACGAAGAATGAATTGGTGCGTTACACAATTGTGGTTTTGATCACGGTTGCCTTCATTAGCCTGCTGATCATGGCAGTCGATTTCGTCTTCACGGGATTCTATAAATTGTTCGCCGGTGTTCTTGCCGGAGCGATGTAAGGAGGCAATATGGCGTCCGACATCAAATGGTATGTGATTCATACCTATTCCGGATATGAAAACAAGGTCAAAACGAACTTGGAGTTAAAAGTTCAATCCTTGGGCATGACGGATACGATCCGTCAGATCCTGGTACCGATGCAGGAAGAAGTCGATATCAAGGACGGCAATAAGAAAATTGTCCAGCGCAAAGTCTTTCCGGGCTATGTGCTGGTGGAAATGGAAGTCAATGACCGCAGCTGGTATGTCGTGCGCAACACGCCCGGAGTCACGGGTTTTGTCGGCACGGCGACCAAGCCGATTCCGCTGAGCGACGAAGAAGTCGCCCGCATTTTACACGGTCAGGAAGAGCAAGCGGCGCCGGTAGCGAAGTTGACCGTCAAGGTCGGCGATAAAATTCGCATTACCCAGGGCGCTTTTACGGATCAGATGGCGAACGTCACGGAAATTCTTCCGGACAAAGGCCGGATCCGCGTGCTGCTGAACATGTTCGGCGGCGCTACCCCGGTAGAGTTGGATGCGACCCAATTTGAGGCCGCGCCTGATATACACTCTAAATGACGCGCGCATGCGCGGGTGGGAGAGCGTAAGCTCGTTGGCACCACATCTTACGCATAAGGAGGTGTAAGACATGGCAAAGAAAGTATCGAAATTCGTCAAACTGCAGGTCGAAGCAGGTAAGGCTACTCCGGCACCGCCGGTAGGCCCGGCCCTCGGTCAGGCAGGTGTGAACATTATGGCGTTCGTACAGGAATTTAACGCCCGTACCGCCAAACAGCAAGGTCTGATTATTCCGGTAGAAATTACCGTATACGAAGACCGTTCGTTCACGTTCGTCACCAAAACGCCGCCGGCCGCTGTTTTATTGAAAAAAGCAGCCGGTTTGGAAAAAGCGTCCGGTGAGCCGAATAAAAACAAAGTCGGCAAAGTAACGAAACAGCAAGTTCGCGAAATCGCGGAAATGAAGATGCCCGACCTCAACGCCAACGACGTGGAAGCGGCGATGATGATGGTCGAAGGCACAGCCCGCAGCATGGGTATTACGGTAGAAGAGTAAGCGGTTCTTACGAACCTTATTAGGAGGAAACATGGCTAAACTGACAAAACGCAGTAAACAGGCCTCCGCTCTCGTCGACCGCGATACGCAGTACGGGTTGGACGAAGCGGTGTCGCTGGTCAAACAGACGGCAACGGCTAAATTTGATGAAACAATCGAACTCGCATTCAATTTGAATGTCGATCCGAAATATGCGGATCAGCAGATCCGCGGCGCAATGGTATTGCCGCACGGCACCGGTAAATCGAAACGCGTTCTCGTGTTTGCGAAAGGTGCGAAAGTGCAGGAAGCGGAAGATGCCGGCGCGGACTTTGTAGGCGGCGAAGAACTCGTTGCCAAAATCCAGGGCGGCTGGCTCGACTTTGATGTCGTTGTCGCTACTCCGGACATGATGGCCATTGTCGGCCGTTTGGGTAAAGTGTTGGGTCCGAAAGGTCTCATGCCGAACCCGAAAGTCGGTACTGTCACCATGGACGTCGCCAAAGCGGTCCAGGAAGTCAAAGCGGGTAAAGTCGAATACCGCACCGATAAAGCGGGCAACATCCAGCTGTCGGTCGGCAAAGCGTCTTTCAGCGAAGACCAATTGCGTGACAACATTCGCTCGATCTTCGATCGCATCGCGAAAGCGCGTCCGGCGTCGATCAAAGGACAGTATATGAAATCCGTCACTTTGAGCTCGACCATGGGACCGGGTGTGACTTTGGATCCGACCAAAGTGGATGCACCGAAGGAAGACTGATCTTACTATTTACACTTAGCTTAAGACCGGTGGTTGTATATATAATGGACGCTGTCCGCCACCCGAGGCTGAGTACCGAAGCCGCGAAGCTTCGGTGCGCGACCTCGTCACAAGCGAGGTCGTTTTTTCTTAGCTAACGTGCTAAATATAAAAAATCTTTCACAAAAGGAGGTGTCACCATTGGCAGGAACACCGCAAAAAAAGCAAGTCATTGATGAAATGCGCGGGAAATTGGAAAGCGCGAAAGGCGCCGTTTTGGTCGAATATGTCGGCTTGAACGTAGCGACCGCCAACCAATTACGTCGCAAATTCTTGGAACACGGCGTTCACTATCAGGTTATTAAAAATACCTTGACCGCGATTGCGGCCAACGACCTGGGCTTGGGAGAATTCGCCGATCAATTGACCGGTCCGAACGCGATTGCGATCTCGGAATCCGACGCGGTTGCGCCGGCGAAAGCACTCAAAGAATTTATCGACGAAACAAAGAGCGAAGCGATCACCGTGAAAGCGGGTCTGCTCGAAGGCGCGGTCATCGGTGTCGACGAAGTGCAGCATCTGGCTGACTTGCCGAGCCGTGAAGTGCTCTTGGCCAAAGTGGTCGGCAGCATGCAGGCGCCGATTACCGGCTTTGTACGTTGCCTGCAGGGCAACATTACCAACCTCGTGTATGTACTCGAGGCGATTCGTAAACAAAAAGAAAGCGCTTAATTAGCGGATTCATTTAAGGAGGAATTATAATGACTAAAGAAGAACTTATGCAAGCCATTGAAGAGATGTCGGTTCTCGAACTCGCCGATCTCGTAAAAGCTATGGAAGAAAAATTCGGTGTTTCGGCAGCGGCTCCGGTAGCGGTAGCGGCAGCAGGCCCGGCAGCAGCCGGCGCGGCGGCGGAAGAAAAATCCGAATTCGACGTTGTACTCGCTGAAGTCGGCGCGTCCAAACTGAAAGTTATTAAAGTCGTTCGCGAAGCGACCGGCTTGGGCCTGAAAGAAGCGAAAGCTCTCGTTGACGGCGCTCCGGGCAACGTCAAAGAAGGCGTTTCCAAAGAAGACGCGGAAGCTTTGAAAGCACAGCTCGAAGAAGTTGGCGCAAAAGTCGAATTGAAATAATCGACCTGCTAAAAAACGTCCCTGCGGGGACGTTTTTTTATTGCGCTAAATGCGGTTGAGTATGATACAATGAACGCGTACAGAAAGGGAATCGCAATGACCAAATATAACCCGCAGAGACCGCCGCGGACAAATCCCGCCCAAGCGCCGCTTTCAAACCAACCGCCGGTGAGACGCCGTAAGCCGTCACCATGGTGGAAAAATATAAAATATATAGTCTTCGGTATACTCATTCTCCTCCTTGCCGTCTTTTTCGTCGAAAGGTATTTGAAATACTGGGATTTGGATCAGGAAATGACTCGCGTCGAACAACAGCAGCAGCAGTTGGAGGCCGAGCAGCGTGCGCTGGAAGCGGAAAAAGCGAAATATAACGATCCAAAGGCGGTGGAGAAGGAAGCGCGGGAACAACTCGGTTTGGTAAAACCCAACGAAGTCCCCTATATCCGCTAACATTGCATGCAAACGGATTATTTCGTATAATAAAGATACTTATTCAGTTGTTATCTAAGGAGGATATTATCAACGCATGAGCGTAACAGTCGGAAGCATAGTTGAAGGAGTTGTCACGGGCTTGGCGAAGTTCGGGGCATTTGTCGAACTGCCGGACAAAAAGGTAGGATTGGTGCATATTTCAGAGGTGGCGCATGAGTACGTCAGCGACATCAATGAGTATTTAACGGTAGATCAGAAAGTCACAGTCAAAGTCGTTTCGATGGACGCCAACGGCAAAATCGCTCTTTCGATGAAGCAGGCTCAGCCGCGACCGCAGACGACGAGCGGGCCGGCACCGCGCCGTAATGACGCGGGTCATGCGCCCTATGCCGATCGGCGACCGCCCGCGGCGAGACGCGGCGGCAACCGTCGTTCCCAAGGACCGACCTCGTTTGAAGACAAACTCAGCCGGTTCCTGAAAGACAGCGATGAACGCCTGAGTGATTTGAAGCGTAACACCGAATCCAAACGCGGCGGACGCGGCGCGCGACGGTCCGATTAACGGTTAATAACCGGGCATCCTGCAAAGGGTGCTTTTTTTATAGGAGGCAACTATGAAACAGGCGGTACTGGATATCGGCACGAATTCGGTACGTTTACTGGTCGCGGAAACAGTGGAAGATCAGACGACCACATTGCGAAAAGATATTCGGGCGACGCGGCTCGGCGACGGCTTGGCGGCGGGCAGCCCGCTTAATGAGGCGGCGAAAAATCGCACCTTGGCGGGTATTCGGGAACTTGTTGACGAAGCGCGCGAAGCGGGCGTCGAACGGTGGACCGTTGTCGGTACGAATGCGCTGCGTGAGGCGAGCGACGGCGAAGCGTTCGCGCGGCAAGTGACCCGGATCATCGGGGCGCCGGTACGTATTATCAGCGGCGTTGACGAAGCGCGCTACGGTTACCTGGGCGCGGTCACGACGAATAGTCTGGTGACGGCGGTCGTCGATATCGGCGGCGGCAGCACGGAAATCGGCGTCGGCTTCGGCGGCGAACTCGGGGCGGCCGTCAGCATGCCGCTGGGAGCGGTGCGCGGTACACGCGAGTTTGATATGATGACGCCGCGCGGAATCGCCGAATTGAAAAAATATTGCTTTGCCGTATTGAAAGAAGAAACGACCGAAGTGCAAGGCGTGAAAAGCTGGATCGGCGTCGGCGGCACGATGACGAGTATCGTCTCGATGTTGTTGGAGCTCGAACCTTATGATGCCGAAAAAGTGCAGGGTTACGTGCTCGCGTATGAGGATTTGCACGCGTTGCGCGAACGCTTGACCGGCATGTCGTACGAAGAACGCACGAAGCTGCCCGGTTTGGCGCGCGAGCGGGCGGATATTATCGTAGCGGGCGCGGTCGTCGCGGAAAGTTTACTGGAATATTTTGCGCTGCCGGAAATTACCGTAAGCGATCGGGATTTACTGGAAGGAATCTATCGGGAGGCTTATCTCTTGTGACGGATTTTGTCGCGAAAGTCAATGCTTTCGTGCGGGAACAGGCGCTGTTTGCGCCGGGCGATGCCGTCTTGATCGGTTGCAGCGGCGGACCGGATTCGCTGGCCCTCGCGCTTTATCTTTCGGCGGCGCAAGAAGAGTTTCACATCACCGCGGGACTGGCGTATGTGCATCACCATTTACGAGAGGCGGCGGATGCGGAAGTCGAATTCGTGCGCGCCTTGGCGCGGAACTTGAAACTGCCCTTTTACCGTTTGGACGCGGACGTGCCGCGGGCGGTGCGAAC
>NZ_JAHAHH010000045.1 GCF_018373335.1 Negativicoccus succinicivorans | reverse complement strand
CGTAAAAACCATGTCACCAGCGGGTTGAGCACAATGGCGAAAAACAGCGCCAGCAGAAGCTGTAACCGCACTGAAGTTCCGGTTTGACAATCCCGGCGAGATGTTACAGCCCGCCACCCCCTATCCGCTCACGTTGAAGCTGCCGACCAAGGTTTCGCTGATTCATTTGCCGCGCCGCAGCAACATCGGTGACGATACGGTGTACATCGTCACTGCGGACGGTCTGATTGACGCCCGTCACGTCACTACCGCTTATGTTGACGGTGACGATTGGGTCGTCTTGGCAGGTCTTACGGCCGGCGAACGCGTCATCACAAAACCGGCCCCGCATTTAGAAATCGGGATGCATGTCGATGTCCGCGCTTAATTTATTTTGCCGCCCGCGATTTACCGCGGAAGAACTTACGACCGACGCCGTGACAGCGGCGCGGCGTTTGTTGGGCGCTACGCTTTGGCACCGCAGTCCCGAGGGGCTGGTCGGCATCCGACTCACGGAAACGGAAGCTTACGGCGGCACCTATCGTGGCCAACCGGACGATGCGTCGCACGCGTATCGCGGCGAAACGAATCGCAATCGCCCCATGTTCGGTCCCGCCGGTCATATGTATGTGTATCTTGTTTACGGTTTGCATGACTGCGCCAACATCGTCGTTGATGCAGACGGCACGCCGGCCGCCGTGCTCTTGCGCGCGGGTGAAATTATTTACGGCGACGAATTGGTGCGCGCGCGCCGCGCCGGCATCCGTCCGGAGCACTGGGCCGACGGTCCCGGAAAACTGGCGCGCGCATTGGGGATCAGCACCGCGCTTTCCGGCAAAACCGTCTTGTCCGGCAATCTGCAGTTGCGGCACGGCAAAATCGCCAACGATGAAATGATCGTTTGTAATGTCCGCCGCGGCATTGATTATGCGACGTATGGAAAATCATTTCCCTGGCAATTCAAGCTGATCAAAAAACGAAAAAATGACTGACAAAATATCTTCATTTTGTTATAATAAAAATGTTAATGGCGCTGTGGGAGAACGGCGCCGTTTTGTGTGGAATGATTGCTTAGGAGGCATGTATGAGTTATCGAAATCGTATTTTGTGGTCATCTATTTTCGGCCTGGGGCTGGAAAGTATCGACATCATGATGCTGTCATTCACCTTGACATCCATTATGGCGACATTCGGTTTGAGCGGCGCGCAAGGCGGCATGATCTCGACCGTCACTAATATCGGCATGCTGTTGGGCGGAATTACGTTCGGTTTGCTCGCGGACAAATACGGACGCATTAAGATTTTTTCCTATTCGATTCTGCTGTTTTCAATCGCCACCGCGTTAATCGGCTTCGCGCCCAACATTTGGTGGGTAGCGGCTTGCCGCTTCCTCGCCGGTGTAGGCGGCGGCGGTGAATTCGGTGTAGGCATGGCGATGCTCGTGGAAGCGTTTCCGCGCCACGAACGCGGCAAGGCCAATTCCTACGTCACGATCGGCGGCCAAGTAGGCGCCATCATTGCGGCGCTGCTGGCGTACTTCCTGCTGCCTGTCGTCGGTTGGCGCGGTCTTTTCATCTTCGGTATCGTACCGGTTTTTCTGGCGGTTGCGGTTCGCTACCACTTGCCGGAAACGCCCCAATGGCTCGCCGCTAAAGAAGCGGCGGAAGCGCAGGGAAAATCCTTGAACGTTTCTTTATCGGAACTGGTAAAAACGCCGCGCCTCGCGTGGACTACGGTGACGCTCATCATTATGTCGTCCGTGCAGGTCAGCGGTTACTTCGGCTTGATGACTTGGTTGCCTTCGATTTTGCAAAAACAGTTGGGGCTGACGATTTCCGGTTCCGCGCTTTGGACCATCAGCACCATCGTCGGCATGTGTCTGGGCATGCTTTTATTCGGACGTTTCATGGACAGCCTCGGCGCCAAAAAATCGTACGGCATCTTTCTTTTGTGCTCGGCCGTTTCCGTTTTGCTTTACGCTTATGCCAACAGCGGTATCGCCATCTTACTCGGCGGCGCGGTAGTCGGGTTCTTCGCCAACGGCATGAATGCGGGCTACGGCACCTTGATTTCAAGCTTTTATCCGCCCAATATTCGCGCCACCGCCAATAATACGATCTTTAATATCGGACGCGCGATCGGCGGTTTCTCACCAATCGCCATCGGTTATTTATTGCAATACTATACCATTGGATACGCGATGCTCTACTTCACGGCGCTCTATTTAATCTCGTTCGCGGTGATGTTGACTTTGAAACGCGATCCGTCCGTCGTTGACGCGGAGGAAATGTTATGAGTATTCACTTGCAAGGCGTTACGCCCGGCTCTTTAGGCGAGGCGACATTGCTCGTTGGCGATCCCGGCCGCATTCCGCTGGTCACCGATCATTGGCAAAATGTCACCGAACTTTGCCGGAATCGCGAGTTCGTCGTCTGTTCCGGTACATACGAAGACAAATTATTTTCGGTCTGCTCGACCGGTATCGGCCTGGGATCGACGGAGATCGCCGTGATGGAGCTTATCGAAAACGGCGCGCAAGCCTTTGTACGCGTCGGCGGGTGCGGCAGCTGGCGGGAGGATATTCCCGCCGGCGCGCTGCTGTTCAATCACGCTATGATCCGCGACAAATCTCTTTTGCACGCGTACGTCGATGATAATTATCCCGCCGCGGCCGATCCCCTACTATGGCACGCGTTATATCAGGAAGCTTGTCGGCAAAAAAAGCAAGCCTTTTACGGTATCGGCTTTACGGCGGGCACGTACTATCTCGGTCAGGGCCGCTCTGTCCCCTGGTCCGAAAATTCTGCGGAAAGCAAGCTGATGACGGAGCTTAAAGCGCGCGGCGTCATCAACTGCGATATGGAGACCGCGATCATTTATACGCTTGCTTCTCTGTACAATGTCCCCGCCGCCAATTGTTTGGTTTGCCATATAAATCGCGGTGAAAATGTTTTCGTCAGCCAAGAAGACTATCAGAAAATGCACCGCGAAGCGGCCGGTCTTGTCCTGAAGGCGCTCGCAAGCCGTACCCGCGCGTAAATCCGTGCGGCATTTCACTCCTCTCCATACCGAGAGGAGTTTTTATGTGACTTTTTCGTAATTATTTGCTACTATTACTACAGATATGCAGGATTTATATTGACTCGATACAGGAGTGTGATGCATCGGATGCCGTATAGTCAAAAGACCTTACAGCAGCTCGAGAAAGCGGCTGATCAAGTCCCTCCCGGGATTCAGCTGGAAGTCAACGCGGAAATTTTTGTGACGGTTCGCAACATGTTGGTCGCGGACCCGCAAAGCGGTTCGCGTAAGCAGCGCCACATGGAACGGCTGGGAGAATTGATTCACCGCACCGTCGCCGCAATCGCGGAAATCGAAGAACGTCGCGGTTACGGTATTTCCGTCGAAGAACAGGTATCCATGCTGGAAGAAGCGCTGACCATCATGGATGTCTACTTACCGGAAATCTTTTTTGAAGAAATCGCCAAACCGGACATTGATTTTGTCCCGCCCGCGCCGGAATCCACCTATGATCGCGCGCAGGCCGATTTCGTATTCGCCACGCGCGTGTGGCCCATCATCGCAGGCAATAAACCGAAAAATGTGGAGCGTCCGATCGCTTACCTGATCGGCGGGCAACCCGGCTCGGGCAAGTCCCGCATGGCTTCAACGGTCATCGACAACCGCGAGCACCAACTCATCCACGGCGATCCCGATACCTTGTTCGGTTTTCATCCGCATTACCAGGAACTGCAGGAAAAATACGGTCTGTACAGTATTTACATCACGCAGCATTTTGCCGATTACATGGCGGAAAAAGCGTTTCAGCAGACCGTCGCCGAGCGTCGTCACCTGCTGATCGAAAGCAATTGCACCGCTCCGGAAGAAATTTTGGCCAAGCTTAAACTTCTGCAGGATAGCGGCTACTATGTCATTGTCAAATTTCGCGCGACGCCGCGGCTGGAAAGCTGGCAGTCGCTGCAACAACTGTATCAGCAGCAACTTATCAAAGCGCCGGCGCTGGCCCGCATGATGAGTCCCGAGTATCACGACTGGGCTTGCGATAAATTCGTGGAAACCGCGTTGGCCGTACACCATGAACATCGCTATGATCGCCTTGTGGTGAAAAGTGAGAAAGGCCTTTTATACGACAGCGACGACAGCCCGACGGAAAGCGTCGCCGAACTTTTACGCGAGCGTCTGCGCCGCGGCGAAGAAGAATAAATACACCGTGCTGCGTATCGCGGCACGGTTTTTATTTACATGAAAACGGAAAGGAGCTACATGGATAAAAATAAAATTATCATCACGCAGGCGAATCGCCTCGGCCTTACCGAAGTCGGCTTCGTGCGCTTGCCGCTCCCCGAGACGCTTGGCGCAACACTCCACGCGGCCGGCGAACCGTCGCCCTTCACGCCGCCGGATGTGACGACGCGTCTGGATCCTTCCGCCTTACTGCCCGGCGCGCAGAGCGTGATCGTTTGTCTTTTTCCGTATCGCCCTGCGGTAGCCACTGCGGAAAACGCCGCCGAACCTCCCGCGAACTTGCCGGAATACGCGCGGGCGCGTGATTACCATATCATTGTGCAACACTATTTAACGCGCTTACAGGCCCGCCTTCAAGCGCATTTTCCCGACGCCGATTTCTTCCCTTTTGTCGACACGTCGCCGCTTCCGGATCGAGCCTTGGCGTATCTCGCGGGGTTGGGCTTTTTCGGCTGGAACAAGGCGCTCATTAATGATCGCTACGGCACCCACACCATGATCGGGGGACTTGTCACGACGCTTGCACTTGCGCCGAGCGAGCCGCTGCGAAAAACGTGCCTGCAGTGCGGACGTTGTCGCCGCTTTTGCCCCGGTCAGGCGCTGACGCCGGAGCGATTTATTTGGCAACGTTGCAAATCGTACATCACACAGAAAAAAGGCGATCTGACCGCCGCAGAAGCCGCTATCATCGCGAAAAATCATTATATTTTCGGCTGCGACGTCTGTCAGGAGGTCTGCCCGCATAACACCGCGGTCGAGCCGACGCCGCTCCCCGAATTTCAAAACGATCGCATCGCGCGCATCACCGCGGCGGAAATCTCCCGCTACTCGAATCGCACGTTCCAAGCCGCTTACGGCGATCGCGCCTGGGCGTGGCGCGGCAAAAAAATTTTGTTGCGGAACGCGGCGCTATTGGCAGAAAGCTCCGCCCATCGCAACGACGACAATCACTAAAAAGAACCGCCACGAAAAAATGGCGGTTCTTTTTTATTGCGCGGAAAGCGCAGCGGCTTTTTGCGATGAATTTTTTTATAAACGCTCAATCAAATGCGCCCAGTAGCGTTTGGGCATATTGCTTTGGCGCAGTTTCGGATTGGCGCGCTCGGGGATCGCAACAGTTTTATAAAACAGTCGCCAGGCGTCCTGGTACGCGCTTTCCTCCGCCGTTTCGACGACGGACAAGGCCGCGGCAGAAAAATATTCCGTGCGACCGTCCTCGTACAGCGCGGCGCAACCGCGCGGACAATCATGAATGACGAAATGCTCGCCGTTGAGCCGACGGGCAAAATGCGCGGTCAGCAATTCGATGACATCATGCTTGGGCGCAAACGGCGCGTACCAGTAGCCGTCCTGCACCTCATGAAAACGCAGTAAACCCTTCCAACTGTGCGCTTCGCTGTAGACCGCGCGCACGATCCGATCAAACGCGACCGCGTCCCGATCGACGCTCGCCAAAACGCCTTTGCCGTGGCGAATGCATTTTTTGATCGTTCGCGCGGTCACCGTTTCATGGCGCGCTTCGACCGAAAGCAACGCGGCATAGCAACGGCGCAGGAAATCGGCGCCGAACTGGGCGCGCAAATACGTCGCAACGCGCGCCGCTTTCGCCGGATCGGTCGCGACCCGATCATGCGCCACCAGAAAATCCATTTGCGGTGTGAGCGGTTCGATTTCAATCGTTTCCAACGTTCGATAACGCGCGAAAATCACCGTTAAAAATCCCGGATAGGTTCCGTCATAGTGCGTCAGCATGGCGCAAACAAGTCCATCTGCTCATAGCGCGGCGCGCCTTCGAGCAATTTCATGCGCTGCCGTAAGTCGTGGCGCGACCGGATCGCCGCGCCGCGGTATACGCCCGCGACCGTCATGAAGTGGCGCGCCCGCTTGGTGGAAATTTTCAGCGTTCGTAAGTCGTCGTATTTCAACTTGGCGAAACGACGCGCGCGAATAATGCGTTTCGCGCCGGTGATGCCGATCCCCGGGATACGGATCAGCTCCTCCAAATCGGCGCGGTTGATTTCCACCGGAAAACGATCCAAATGACGAATCGCCCAGCACATTTTCGGATCCAACTCCAAGTCAAAAAAAGGCTCTTTGGCCGTTAAAATTTCATCGGCCGTAAAATCATAGTAGCGCATCAAAAAATCCGCCTGATAAATGCGATGCTCGCGCAAAAGCGGCGGTTTCACAATGCCTTCCGTGAAACGCGACGACACCACCGGCACGAAACTCGAATAGTATACCCGCTTCAAGTCAAACGAATGATACAGCGCTTGGGCCCGCTGAATGATCGTGCGATCGTCCTCGCGGCTCGCGCCGACAATCATTTGCGTGCTTTGCCCCGCCGGCGCGAAAAGCGGCGCGTGCCGTGATGTTTTGCGCTCGCTGCGGCTCTCCAGAATATGTTGCCGAATGGTCGCCATCGGTTGAAAGATCTTGGCGAAGCTTTTTTGCGGCGCCAAAAGCGCCAGCGCCGATTCCGTCGGCAGTTCGATATTCACACTCAACCGATCCACCAAGCGTCCCAATTCTTCCACCAGTGCGGGCGATGCTCTGGGAATCGCTTTCATGTGAATATAGCCGTTAAAATTTTCCCGATAGCGCAAAAGGTGCGCGACACGGATCAATTTTTCCATCGTGTGATCGGCATTACCGACAATCCCGCTCGAAAGGAACAGCCCTTCGATATAGTTGCGTTTATAAAAATTCAGCGTGAGTTCGCAGACCTCTTCGGGCGTGAATTCCGCCCGTTCCACATCGTTGCTGCTGCGATTGACGCAATATTCGCAGTTGTAAATGCACTTATTGGTGAGGAGAATTTTCAGCAGCGAAATGCAGCGTCCGTCCTCGCTCCAGCTGTGGCAAATTCCCGACTCGGCGGCATTGCCCACGCCCCCATTGCGATGCGAGCGGCGGGATCCGCTCGAACTGCAGCTGGCGTCGTACTTCGCGGCGTCGGTTAAAATTTTCAGTTTATGTTGCAGCGTGTCAAATTCCATAATTTTACTCCGAACAAATGTTCTTTTTTGTATTATAGCATGGAATGAATACGGCTGCCATTTTGTCGTTCCCTTTTTCTCGGCGGCATGTATTTTTAATTTTGCGCAACAAAAAAAGACGCTCGCGCGTCTTTTTTGTTTAGCCCAATATCATACCGTTATCCGTTTTTTGTTTCGGCACGATGAGAACAACACCCTGCTCCGTATACACGCCGAGTACGAGCACTTCCGACCGCCAACCGGCGATATGCATCGGCGGGAAATTGACCACGCCGAGCACCTGCTCACCGATCAGACCTTCCGGCGTATAAAGATCCGTGATTTGCGCCGATGATTGCTTGATGCCGATCGCGGGTCCGAAATCCACTTTCAGCCGGTACGCGGGCACGCGCGCCCCCTTGAGTGAGCTCGCTTCCACAATCGTCCCCGTGCGAATATCTAATTGAGCGAAAGTGTCAAACGTGACTTCTTCTTTAGGTTGAGCATCTTGCGTCATTATTTTTTCTTTCCGAACGACTGCATGCGTTTCGTTTGGTCCTCGGTCGCGAAACAAATTCCGAAGTATTGCGCTTCCAATTCAATCGCATTACGCTGATCCAAATCCTGTCCCGCCAGCACCGAACGTTTTGTTGCGCGCACCGCGACTTTGGCGTTCTTTTGAATACGTTTCGCCGTCGCCAGCGCCGTTTCCAGCAAGTCTTTTTGCGGTACTACGCGATTGACCAAACCGATCCGCAACGCTTCCTGCGCGTCAATGAAATCGGCGGTATATAAAAGTTCTTTCGCCATCGCGGGACCGACCGCGCGCGTCAAGCGTTGGCTCGCGCCGAACCCGGCGCAAATGCCCCACTTTACTTCCGGCTGACCGAATTGCGCGTTTTCGCTCGCGTACCGAAAATCGCAGGCGAGAGAAAGTTCACAACCGCCGCCCAACGCGTAACCGTTTACCGCGGCGATAACCGGCTGCGGCGCGTCTTCGAGTTGCTGCGTGACCGCTTGACCGAAACGGCCCCAATCGCGACCGGAGAGCGTATCCATGGCCGCCATTTCTTTAATATCCGCGCCCGCTACGAATGCCTTTTCACCGGCGCCGGTCAAAATAATGACATCCACGGTTTCATCGTGTGCCACTTCGGCGAAAAGTGCGTGCAATTCTTTCATCGTCGCCATATTGAGCGCATTCAACGCTTTGGGGCGATCAATGGTAATGATGGCGATGCCGTCACGATTTTCCCAATGCACATTTTCATACTTCGCAGTCATTTTCTCTCCTCCTACTGTCGGTTTAAAAATTCTTCCGTGTTTTTCGCGCGCAAATCGCTCATGCGCGTAATCAAATCTTCATCGCCGGCGCCGGCCGTGAGCAAGTCCGCCAACGCCGCGCCGTCTTGGATCGTCACCGTCCATAAAAATTCACCGTCGTCAGCGTACAATGTCCAATACAACTCTTCGGCGAATGTTTCCGGTGCGCGTCCTTCCGAGTCGGTAATCACCGCGTACCGGCCGTCGGCAAAATCCTGCACCAAAAGCACTTCGTCTTCCGCTTCCGTTTCGATGACCCCGAGTTCCGCGAGTCGCTCTCGTACTTCCGTATCGTTCATAAGCGTTCCTCCTTGTCACTATTGTACACCATTTTAAAAAAATCCCCCGTAACGGGGGATTTCATTTTTTGTAAAATAGCGATGCGCCTTGATCTTGTAAGGTGCGTGACCACGCTAAAATGCATCGGCATGGACCGCTTCACCGCAATGACACGTATTGCAAACGTAACGCGTTGAGCACAACGGACACGGAGCTGAGCGCCATCGCGGCGCCCGCGAGGAGCGGTGAAAGGTAACCGAGTGCGGCCAGCGGGATACCGATCATGTTGTAGATCAGCGCCCAGAAAAGATTTTGACGAATATTTTTCAGCGTCGCTTGCGCCAGCGTGACGGAGCGAGCCACGTCACGCACGCGACTGCGGAGTAAAACGATATCTGCGGCATCAATCGCGACCGCGGTGCCGGAGCCGATCGCGATGCCCAAATCCGCCGTCGCCAACGCCGGCGCGTCATTGATGCCGTCGCCGACCATCGCGACCAATCGGCCCGCGCCTTTGCGCGCGGCGACATGGTCCGCTTTTTCAATCGGTTTTACTTCCGCCGTCACGGTGTCGATCCCGAGACTTCGCGCGATCGCCGCGGCGGTGGGACGATTGTCGCCGCTTAAAAGTTCCGTTTCGATGCCCTGCGCATGCAAATCGCGAATGGCCTCTGCCGCGTCCTCACGCAACGCATCTGCGACTGCGATCATCCCAAGCACTTCCGCTTCGCGACGCACGGCGAGCACCGTGCGGCCCTGCGCCTCCCAGGCGGCGGCCGTCGGGTCGCCGGACGCGGCGCGACCGATTGTATACGTCGCGCCCTCGTATTGACCGCTCATTCCCTTACCGACGGTTTCCGTCAAATCCGTAAAGCGACGCGCCGGAATCGCGCGCGCTTGACCCTCGGCCATAATCGCTCCGGCCAAACGGTGACCGGAACCGCTTTCCAAACCTTGCGCCAACGCGAGCAGTTCCTTTTCCGTCATCGCTCCTTGCGGCGCCAGCGCCACTACTTCCGGTTCTCCTTTGGTGAGTGTACCGGTTTTATCAAAAATAATATGGGTAAGTTTACCGGCGGCTTCTAAATCAGCGGCGCTCTTAAAAAGAATGCCCGAGCGCGCACCGACCCCGGAGCCGACCATAATCGATGTCGGTGTCGCGAGTCCCAAGGCACACGGGCAAGCGATGACAAGCACCGCCACGGTACGCAGCAGCGCGGTTTCCAGCGTGGCGCCCCAAAAAGCGTAGTAAATGATGCCCGTCAGCGCCGCGATCGAAATCACCGCGGGCACGAACCGAGCGGAGACAATATCTGCCAGTCGCTGAATGGGCGCTTTGGATTCCTGCGCCGCCGCCACGACGCGAATGATTTGAGAAAGGACCGTATCGGCGCCGACTGCTTGCGCCGTCATCGTAAACGGCGTCGCTCCGTTTACCGTGCCGCCGGTCACCGTATCGCCGACCGTTTTTTCTACCGGCATGCTTTCACCGGTCAACATCGCTTCGTTCACTTCCGGCGCGCCTTCGCTGACTTGACCGTCCACCGGAACTTGCTCACCCGCTTTGACCCAAAGCGTCATGCCGACCGTCACGTCATGCGCGTCAATGGTTATGATTTCTTCCCCTTCTTTGCGATGAGCCCGCGCGGGTGCCGCGGCAAGCAATGTTTCCAGCGCTCGTCCGGTGCGACGTTTCGCGGCCGCTTCCAAGTATTTACCGAGTAAAATAAAGGTAATCAGCCACGCGGACGTTTCAAAATATAAATGCCCGACGCCGCCAAAAAGTTCATACAGCGAGTAAAGATACGCCGTCGTCGTTCCCAAGACCACGAGCACGTCCATATTGAGCGAGCCGCCGCGCAATGCGCCCC
>NZ_JAHAHH010000146.1 GCF_018373335.1 Negativicoccus succinicivorans | reverse complement strand
TGTCACCCCAAATAACAATGTTGTGCCACTCTTTGAATTCTTTCCCGTTGTATGCTCGTGTTGTTGCCAACCGGAACGATGTTTTTGTTGATTTTTCACCGTTATACGTTTTAATTTCTCCGTTAATTTCGCCTACCAATGTTACATCATTCATCATCTTGTTCCTCCGCTTCTACATTAAAACATTGACTATCTGCCACCGCTTTCAATAACGCCGTTTCTACCGCTCCCGCCAATACCATCGCATCCTGCCACTTCGCGCACTCGCTAATCATTTTCGCCGTCCACACCATAATTTCGCTATTGTCGGTGCACTCGTCGAGCAACGCCCCCCACATTAGATATAAACATTCAAGCGCCTGTGACGGCGAATGACCGCCGCGGGCAACCTTTTTCAATTCTCGATTAAGCTGTTTACGCGTTTCGTTAAAATCAAGATCTTCATCAAATTCCACTTTTACGCCTCCTTATATAGCAGTCGTTTTTTGTCATGCCCGATCGCTTCCGGCTTTTTAATAAATACCGGCTTTCTGCCTTTTACGCCCTCATAGGCTTTTACATACTCGTTATGTACATATCCCATTTGGCTGTCTGTCATCATGCAGACCGTCCGCCAACCGATCGCCCGCATAGCGTTATACGCCGCATCAGACGAAAATTTATCTCTTTTAATCCCTTGAAAACTGTACTTTTTCACCAACTCCAACAATAAGATCCACGCTTTTTCCGCCGTTTCTTCCTCCATTCCTTTATCTTCCGCCCACTCTGCCTGTGCTTGTTCGCGAATTTCCGCCACCGTCGGCAACCATTTCGACGAACGAATAAGATTATCCACGGCGCGGCGGATATACTCCGGCGGAATATCGGCCAAATACGTCGCGTACGCCTCAAACGTTCCCTCTTTTACTTCTTTTTGATAGGCGTACACAAGCGGCGCAAGGCTTTTCAAAGTACTTTCAAAATTGATTTCTTGCATCTAGCTCCCTCGCTCTCGCTAACGCTTTCTCGTACAATTCTGCGTTTTTGTTGGCGCGTTTGTTTGTTTGTTTAGCATTCA
>NZ_JAHAHH010000044.1 GCF_018373335.1 Negativicoccus succinicivorans | reverse complement strand
GGGCTACTATCGGTTCACGCAGGAGCTGTTTTTGCTCTTCATGGAGCGCGGTCTTGCGTATAAAAAAGAAGCGAAAGTCAACTGGTGTGAACATTGCGGTACCGTACTGGCGAATGAACAGGTAGTGGACGGCTGCTGCTGGCGTTGTGATACGCCGGTAATAAAGAAAAATCTTTCGCAATGGTTCTTAAAAATCACTTCGTATGCGGATCGCTTATTGAATGATCTGGATCTCCTTAAGGGTTGGCCGGAACGCGTTAAAACGATGCAAAAAAATTGGATCGGTCGCAGCGAAGGTACCGAGTTTGAATTCGGTGTGAAAGAGTTGCCGGAGGAAACCATCTCCGTATATACCACACGTGTCGATACTGTGTACGGTGTTTCCTACGTAGTGTTAGCGCCGGAACATCCGTTAGTCGAGAAAATTATTGAAGGCAAAAAAGAAGCTGATGCCGTTCGCCAATTCGTCGAAGAAATGCGAAACGTCAACGAGCTCGACCGTACTTCGGAAGATGTCGAAAAAGTCGGCCTTTTTACCGGCGGTTATGCGATTCATCCCTTAACCGGTGAAGAGGTGCCGATTTGGGTGGCCAATTATGTATTGGTGGACTACGGTACCGGTGCTGTGATGGGCGTACCGGGGCATGATGAACGTGACTTTCTTTTTGCCCGCAAATATAATTTGCCGATCCATGTTGTCGTAACCGACGGCACATCGGATACGATACCTGAAAAACTTGATGATGCTTATACGGAAGACGGTGTTTTGATCAATAGCGGTGAATTTAACGGTTTAACCAGCGCAGAGGCTCGTCGCAAGATTACGGGAAAAATGCAGGAACAAGGAATCGGCGAAGCGCATGTCAACTACCGGTTGCGTGATTGGCTGATCTCCCGTCAACGGTATTGGGGCGTGCCGATTCCGGTCGTCTATTGTCCGCACTGCGGCATGGTGCCCGTGCCCAAGGAAGATTTGCCGGTACGTTTGCCGACCGATGTGGACTTCAATAGTAAGGCGGCGGTATCTCCGCTGGAAACGAATGAAGAATTTTTGTTTACAGCGTGTCCGAAGTGTGGTAAAAAAGCTCGTCGCGAAACCGATACGATGGATACGTTCATTGACTCTTCGTGGTATTTCTTGCGCTATACGGATCCGCAAAACGACCGGGAACCGTTCAGTAAAGATAAGGCCAATTACTGGATGAATGTCGATCAGTATATCGGCGGCATTGAACATGCGATCTTGCATCTTTTATACTCCCGCTTCTTTACGAAAGTATTGCACGACGCCGGCATGACGGAAGCGGTTGAACCGTTTGATAAACTGCTGACGCAAGGCATGGTGTTAAAAGACGGCAGCAAGATGTCCAAGTCAAAAGGCAATGTGGTTTCGCCGGAAGAATTGGTCGCTCAGTACGGTGCCGATACGGCACGGCTATTTACTCTTTTTGCCGCTCCGCCCGAACGCGATTTGGAATGGAGCGATCGCGGCGTAGAAGGAGCATTCCGCTTTTTGAATCGTGTTTGGCGCATTGTGGGGCGTTACCTGGAACTGCCGACACAAGAGCGCGAATTGACTTCCGAAGATAAGGATTTACGTCGCGAGACTCATCGGGTGCTCGAAAAAGTGACGAGCGATTTAGACGGTCGCTACAATTTCAATACTGCCATCAGCGCGATCATGGAATTGGTAAATGCTTTGCATGATTACGCGGAGCGGGTACAGGATATTCCCGACAGTTTACGCCGTGAAGTACTGCGTAACTTAGTGATCTTGCTGGCGCCGTTTACGCCGCATATCGCTGAAGAGTTATGGCAGGCGCTGGGGGAACCGGAAAAGAGCGTGCATGAGGCGCCTTGGCCGGAAGTGGACCCGACGGCATTGGTGGTGGCTGAAGTGGAACTTGCCGTGCAGGTGAATGGCAAGGTTCGAGCTACTATTCAGGTGGGAGTGGACGCTACGAAAGAAGAAATTGAAGCGAAGGCGCTTGCTCATGAGAGAGTGCAGGAATTTATCGACGGTAAACCGATTCGTAAAGTGATCGTTGTGCCGCAAAAAATTGTTAACATAGTGGTTTAAAAAATAGCGGCAGGAACTATACCTGCCGCTATTTTTGGTATGCATGCTATAATAAATACGATATCTGGACATTCATTAACGAAAGCATTGTCCCATATGGGTAAAGGGGGAACCAAAATGAAATGCCCATTTTGTCAACATGCTGATACAAAAGTAACCGACTCGCGGGTGACAGACGATGGAAATGCCATTCGTCGTCGTCGGGAGTGCTTGTCCTGCCATCGACGCTTTACCACTTATGAATTGGTCGAAGAAGCGCCGCTGATGGTGATTAAGCGTGACGGTCATCGAGAAATGTTTGACGGTGATAAACTGTTACGCGGATTGATGCGCGCTTGCGAAAAACGGGAAGTCAGTGTGGAGCAAATGAAGGAATTGGTGGCTTCTGTGGAGCGGGAACTGCGCAATCGTCTGGTGCAGGAAATTTCCTCGGAAGAATTGGGTGAAGTGGTTTTGGCGAAGCTAAGCGATCTGGATCCGGTGGCGTATATTCGTTTCGCATCCGTTTACCGTCGGTTCAGCGGTTTGAAGGATTTTATGGCGGAACTGGAAACGTTGATGGCCAAAGAGGAACGGAAAGAAAGAGAGGATGAGTCGAAATGATCATCGATTTACATTGTGATACATTGATGAAACTGCTGGATGTACCTGCCGGTGGCGATTTACATAAAAATGTTTGGAATATCGACTTGGAGAAGTTGCAAAAGTCAGATTATTTGTTGCAGGATTTTGCGATTTTTGTAGATCTTGAAGAACATCCCGATGCGTATGTTCGCTATGGCGAAATGCGGGATACATTTTTGGCGAACGTCAAAAAATATGGTGATAAAGTACGCCAGGTTCGCACTCTTGCAGATCTGGAAGCCTGCCGTCATGATCACATCATCGGCGCATTGCTTTCCGTAGAAGAGGGCGGTGTTTTTGGCGGCGACTTGCAAAAACTGAAAAAGGCGTTTACTGAGGACGGTGTCCGGCTTGTCACATTGACTTGGAACTATGAAAATGAATTGGCGTTTCCGAACGGTACGGAAGGCAAGGATAAAGGCCTTAAAGAACGCGGGTGGGAATTTGTCGAATGGATGCAGGCAAACGGCATGATCGTCGATACGAGCCATTTGAACGATCAAGGTACGAGAGAATTGTTGGAACGCGCCGAAAAGCCTGTGATGGCTTCCCACTCCAATGCGCGTGCCGTTTTTTCACACCCCCGCAATTTGCCGGATGATTTATTGCGTGCATTTGGGGAAAAAGGCGGTGTCATCGGCTTAAACTTCTCGCGAAATTTTGTCGGTTCGAAGCCGATTACAGATCCTTCCGAAGTGAATAATCCGAAAATTCTTTTGGCGCCGCTGACGACAGAAGAATATCATCAGGTGGCGATCGGCGAACGACCGATTCCGGCACCTCAATTAGATACGCCGCTATTGGTTTCCAAGGCGTCGGATATTGCCCGCCATGCTCGATATATCGCTGACATGGCAGGAATCGAAACGGTCGCGTTGGGAACGGATTTTGACGGTATCCAGCCTTACCTTGAAATTCATGATGCTTCCGAAATGGATAAATTGTTTACAGCACTGGAAAAAGAAGGATTCTCCGCGGACGATATTGACCATATCAGTCACAAAAATGCCATGCGCTTCTTTAACGACACACTGCCGGCAGGTAAATAATGGATATCGCCAATGCACTTCATGAGCATATAGAAGTCGCCCGGTCTTATCAGGAGCATGCGAATGAAATAGCACAAAGCGGAGAAATCATTTGCCATGCTTTGCAGCGCGGGCGGAAAATCTTATTTTGCGGTAACGGCGGTTCGGCGGCGGATGCGCAACACTTGGCAGCTGAACTGATTGTGCGTTACCACGATGAACGTTGTGCGTTGCCGGCGATCGCGTTGACCACGGACACTTCAATTTTGACCGCCGCCGCGAACGACTACGGTTACGAAGACGTATTTGCCCGTCAAGTAGCGGCTTTGGGGCAAAAGGGAGATGTATTGGTGGCGATTTCCACGAGCGGCCACAGCCCCAATGTACTGAAAGCAATCGAGATCGCACGAACCAACGGGCTTACAATTATCGGTTTGACGGGGGCCCAAGGTAACGAAATGGATACGTGCTGTGACTTGGTGCTGCATGTGCCGAGCGATGTGACAGCCCGTGTGCAGGAGATGCATATTTTAACGGGACATATTTGGTGTGAAATGGTGGATGAATATGCGCACGAATGGTGAGCGTTTTTTCCGTTCATTAGATGCTTTACGTATTGTTGTGGTCGGTGATGTCATGTTGGATCGCTACCTGTTCGGTCAGGTAGCGCGCATTTCGCCGGAGGCGCCGGTGCCGGTGCATCGTATCGAAAAAACGGAACGACGTTTGGGCGGTGCTGCTAACGTCGCCGCCAATTTGCGCGGATTGGGGTGTCCTGTACGCTTGATCAGTGCTGTCGGTGATGATAGCGCGGCCGATGAATTTTGTGAGGTCTTACGTGCGAACGACATCGACGACAGCGGCATATTGACGGATGCAGCCTTACAGACGACGACAAAAACACGCGTGATCGGTGTACAACAACAAATGCTGCGGATTGATCAGGAACGGATTCAGGATATTTCGGAACGTACCGTTTCCCGCATCTGTGAGCAGATTGCAAGGGAAATTGCAAAAGGTTGTGCGGCCTTAGTGATTTCTGACTACGGCAAAGGAATTTGTACGGAATCACTTTGTCAAAAAGTAATTCAAATTAGCCGTGATGCGAAAGTACCGGTTCTGGTAGATCCGAAACAGGCGGATTGGTCTCGCTACCGTAATGCCACCCTTGTGACACCGAATTTGAAAGAATTAAGCGAAGCCTACGGAACAACGATTGCGAATCACGAACGCGAAATAAAAACGGCTGCGCTTGCCTTGATGAAAAAGTCGGGGGTGCAGCAAGTAGCTGTAACACGTTCTGCCAAAGGCATTCTTTGGGTGGATAATGAATCACACAGTTTTCAGCATCCGGCGTTGGCGCGGGAAGTATATGACGTTTCCGGGGCGGGCGATACGGTGGTAGCCGTGCTTGCTGCGGCGATAGGAGCCCAATTACCGCGGCGTTTTGCGCTGCATTTGGCGAACTGTGCCGCCGGCGTAGTGGTTGGCAAAGTGGGGACGTATGCGATTTCGCAATCGGAACTGGTAGCTTCATTGAATGATAATGTCCATCGGGATGTTGCCGTATTGACACTGTCTGAGCTTGCACAAACGGTAAAAGCATGGCGTGATGCGGGTGATTCCATTGTTTTTACCAACGGCTGCTTTGATTTGATTCATCGCGGACATTTGACGTATTTGGATGAAGCGGCGGAATTGGGAGACCATTTGATCGTCGGCGTCAATTCGGATGCCTCGATACGACGCTTAAAAGGAAGCTTGCGGCCCATTGTTTCGGAGGAAGATAGGGCTTACCACTTAGCGGCGCTACGTGCGGTGGACGCAGTGGTTATTTTTGACGAGGATACTCCGTATGAGCTGATTCAGGAGATTCGTCCCGACGTATTGGTCAAAGGCGGCGATTACTCGCCGGACGATGTCGTCGGCAAAGAATTCGCCGATCGCGTACAAATTATTCCCTTTGTGGAGGGATACTCTACAACCAAGCTTATTGCTACTATTGTCAGTCGAAATAAAGGAGTTCATTAAATTGTCACAACGAGCAATATTTTTAGACCGCGACGGAGTAATCAACGTTGATCACGGTTATGTGAGCCGTCCGGACGAAGTGGAATTTATTCCCGGAGCGCGGGAAATGATTGCCGAACTGAGCCGACAAGACTGGTTGATTTTCGTTGTGACGAATCAAAGCGGTGTAGCGCGCGGCATGTACACGGAAGATGATGTGCAGGCTTTACACCGCTGGCTGAACGAAGAGTTTGCCAAAGCGGGCGGAAAAGTAACCGAATTTTTCTATTGTCCGCATCTCTTACATGCCAAAGTAAAAGAGTATGACGTGGATTGCGTTTGCCGGAAACCGCGGCCGGGCATGATTATTCAGGCGCTCAGTAAGCACCGTATCGCACGAGAAGATGCGTTTTTGATCGGTGACAGTGAACGGGATGTGGCGGCCGCCGAACGCGCGGGTATTCGCGGATTTTTATTTACCGGTGGTAATGTGCAGGAATTTATGCATGAGTGTGTACGGGACCTTCAATGGAATTAAATTTGCCGCAAGCACGTATCTTAATTATTAAAATGAGCTCGCTCGGCGATATTATTTGCGCGTTGCCGGCACTGTTTGCGTTGCGTAAGAAGTATCCGCACTCGCATATTACTTGGGCGGTTCATCAGGCATTCAAAGATATTTTGCCGGGTACTCCTTATTTGGACGATAAAGTGGTGATTAACCGGAATCGTCTTCGCCAGCCTTCCTATTGGCGTGAATTGTATAGAGAATTACAGGAGCGCTCGTTTGATCTGGTATTGGATTTGCAGATGCTTGCTAAGAGCGCTTTGGTGGCGCGGTTGAGCGGCGCAAAAGCGCGTTATGGATATTGGGAGGCGCGCGAAGGAAGCGGACTGGTAAGCCAGCCGATTGTCGGCGTCCATCAATATGGTCATATCACGGAGCGTTTATTGGACGTGGTGGAATATTTCGGGGCGGATATCGACCGGATTGCGTATCCTTTGTGTGACATCAGTGATGCCGAAGTCACGTTGCGGCAAAAGTTACAGGCTTTGGGCGTGACCGATGAATATATTGTGATTGCGCCGAGTAGTCGCGGGGCGGGAAAAGATTGGCCGGAAATGTCCTGGCGGGAACTGATCGGTCAGATAACTGCTGACGGCCGGCATGTCGTCATTGCCGGAAGCGCCGTTGACACTCCGCTGGCGCAACGCTTGGTCGAGGGAGACCGAACGAAAAGAACGGCAGATCTGACAGGACAAACGAGCTTGCGTGAACTGCTGGCGTTGGAGAAACATGCGCACATGCATATTTCCGGCGATACGGGTCCTCTTCATATTGCCAACGCATACGGCACGTCTATCATCGGTTTATACGGTCCGACGCGTCCGGAACGCAGCGGTCCGTTTCGCAATCCTCAGGGAGATTATGTGACGGCGCAACATGCGCAAGATGCCGATTTGCAGATTAAAAAAAATCGCAATATTGCGATGAGTTCAATCCCGGTAGAAGATGTGATTACATTGTATCGTCAGAAAATAAACAAAGAACAAAAAAAGAGACCGTAACGGTCTCTTTTTTAATGAGCGGTTTTGATTTTATGCCGGTTGCGATTGAGATAGATGAGACGTACGTTGTAGGCAACAGAAACAGCAAGCAAGCCGCAAATAATACCGATCCAATAACCGTATGGCCCTAAACTCATATAGCGGGATAGGAAAATGCCTAAGGTCAGACCGATGCACCAATAGCATAATAATGAAACGATAAATACGAAGCGCACGTCTTTATAACCGCGCAGCGCGCCCTGAATCGGTACGCCGGTAGCATCTGCAAAGGTAAACATCAAGGCATACACCATAAAACTTGCAGTGAGTGCAATCATTTGCGGATCATTGGTATAAAGACCGGCGATCGAATTGAAGTTAAAGAAGGCGAGAATAAATAAAATAGCCGCCACGCTAATCGTAAAACCTTGTGCCATGCGGGCGTACCGTAAAGCAAAATCAAAGCGTTTGGCACCGAGTTCAAACCCGCATAAAATCGTAGCGGCAATACCGGCGGAAAGAGGAAGTGAGTAGAGCACATTGGAAAAGTTATTGGCGGCATTATGAGCGGCAATAATCTGTGTGCCATAGCTCGTGATTAAAAGTCCGACGATAGAAAACAAGGAAATTTCCAAAAAGTTGGCGCCGCCGATTGGTAAGCCGATCTTCAGCTGCTCCTTCCATCTTGCGAAATGAAGACCTTCCCATTCCTTGAAAATACGATAATGGGAAAAGGGCGGCAAGAAAAGCATGACGAAGAAAAAGAGCAAACAGTTCATACTGTTGGAAATCGCAATTGCCAGTCCCGCTCCGGCACCGCCCAATGCAGGAATGCTGCCATAGCCGTCAATAAACACATAGTTCAGAATAATATTCAGGAAAAAACCTGTCGTCATAATTGAAAGAGAAATACGAGTATAACCGTGAGCATCGACTACATTACGTAGTGTGACAGAAATAAAACAGGGGATAATTCCGTAGGCGATAAATGTTAAGAAACCCTGTGTAACCTTGCGTACAGCTGGTTCCAGTCCCAAGTTATCAAGCATCGAGGGAAGAAGAAAGCTCCCCATGCAAATAGTTACTAAACCGATAGTTATGGAAAGATAGACACCTTGCCGCACAATGGAAGATATATTTCCTGTTTGATTGGCGCCCAAAAGCTGGGAAATAATTGGTGTAAGGCTCATGAAAAGGCCGATTGAAGTCATTAACACCGGTACCCATAAATTCACACCGACCGCCGCACCGGCAAGATCCACAGTACTATGCCGACCGGCTACCGTAGCGGCAAAAAAACCTCCGGCTACAAGGGATAATTGAGTTAAGAAAAGCGGTATCCAAATAGAAAAAAATTGCCGCCACATTTGGCGGGGTTGGTCAAGATGTTGCATGATGCCTCCTTTGAGTAGAAATATTATATCATATAACAGCACCGATTTTATTATGTAGGGGGAGATACTGCGAACCTGTTATTGCTAATACAAAGATCGTACTATGCTATAATAAAAGGACAAAAGAGGCATCCATGTGACTTCGATAAAGCGAGGGAAATGATGAATCGAAACGAATTTTGGCAGACTCATAAACGTAAAATTGTTTGGGGATTGCTTTTTTTATTGCTTGTATTGGCCGGGCTTTGGTGGTGGATACATCGGACGGCGGAAAGCAAAGAGTCCTATGTGTTGGGGCAGGTCACCACAGGTTCAATTGCCAGCTCGATTGACGCGACAGGCGCGATCGAACCGGTTAATGAAGTAAAGCTGAGCGCCAACATTTCGGGTACGTTAACGCAGGTGCTTGTGAAAGAAAATCAGGAGGTCCATGAAGGTGACGTGCTGGCGGTCATTTCTGCAAAGTCGGCGGAAAGTCAGTTAAGTCAGGCGGAAAGCATTTTAGACAATAAGCGAAGTTTTTACGAACGGTACCGGCAATTGTATTCCGAGGGAGCAATTTCCTATCAGCAATTGGCGGATGCGAAAATGAACTATGAAACAGCGCAGGCGACCTACAATAAAGCGCAAGCGGATATGTCCGACACGACGATTATCGCGCCGATGGACGGCGTAGTGATCGGTGAACCGATGAAGGTGGGCGAGACGGTAGCGCAGGGTTTGTCTAATCAGATGATCATTGTGAAAGTTGCCGACCTTTCTGCCATGCAGATTCGTCTTTTGGTGGATGAAACAGACATCGGTCAGGTCCGGGCAGGACAAAATGTAACATTTACGGTTGACGCCTATCCGAATCGGAAATTCCACGGGCATGTGACGGACATTTCTCGTACGCCGGCTTCGAGCGGAAACTCCTCCGGTGCAGCGGTTATTTACTATACGGTATACGTGGCTGTTAACAGCGATGAAATCAGTGCATTGTATCCGTCTATGACAGCGCGTGCGATCATTGCTGCTGAAACGAAGGATCAGGTCGTGTTGGTGCCGATCACGGCGCTGCGCAGCGATGTGAACGGCCAATATGTATATAAAAAAGCGGGCGATAAGCTGGAAAAAACACCGGTAGTGATCGGTATTGTTACAGATACTCAGGCGGAAGTTGTCTCCGGCCTTAACGCCGATGATACCATTGTGACCAGCGGTAGTGTCAGCGAGGATAAAGCGGGTAATTCGGTAACGCATCATCCGCGAATTTAGGTGAAATGATGAGTGTTCCTGTAATAGCGTTAAAAAATATTGTTAAAAACTATCGCCTGGGAAAAGAGGAAGTACCGGTACTGAAAGGAATATCCCTTTCCGTAGAGCGCGGTGAATTTTTATCGATTATGGGACCTTCGGGTTCGGGCAAGTCGACCTTGATGAATATCTTAGGATGTTTGGATCGTCCGACCTCCGGCTCGTATGAATTGGACGGCGAAGAAGTTGCACAACTATCCGATGATCAATTGGCGCAAACGCGCAATCAAAAAATCGGATTTGTATTTCAGAGCTTTAACTTGCTCACTAAGTTATCGACTTTGGAAAATGTAAAATTACCGATGATTTATGCGGGCACACCGGAACCGGAACGAACGGAATACGCACGCGAACTATTGACGCAACTGGGGCTGGGCGAGCGTCTGCATCATTTACCGACGGAACTTTCCGGCGGTCAACGGCAACGCGTCGCCATCGCTCGCGCCTTGGTCAATCACCCTGCGATTATTATGGCTGATGAGCCGACGGGGAACTTGGACAGCAAATCCGGCGCGGAAGTTATGGAAATTTTTACGGAGCTTCATCGCCAAGGTCGGACGATTCTTCTGGTTACTCATGAGGCGGATATTGCCGCTTACGCGCAATCCCATATTGTGTTGCGGGACGGAATCGTGACGCAGGAACGGATGGTAGCCGACAATGCGTAGTATGTTCTGGGAGAATTTACAAATCGCCTGGCAGGCTTTGGTTCGTAATAAAATGAGATCCCTTTTAACGATGCTGGGGATTATCATCGGGGTAGCCTCCGTGATTGCTCTGGTTTCGATCGGCCAAGGCGTTCAAAAAGATACGGAAGATCGGTTTTCAAAACTCGGATCGAATCTCTTGATTGTTATACCGGGAGCGCCGCGCACGCCGGGAACAAGGCGGCCTGCGCGGAGGGCGGCGCGACGCGTCGGATATGCGTAGCAGTAGGGCCACGGAGATCCACGAGGCAACCATGGACGAGCCACCTTGCGCGAGGAAGGGCGCGGTGAGGCCCGTGAGTGGAATCAGGCGGGTGATGCCGCCGAGTACTACGAATAGTTGGAGTCCGAGCGAGAAGCTGATACCGGTGGCAAGTAGTTTGCCAAATCCGTCGCGCAATTCGCTAAAACCTGGGCGGGACGACCAGTAGGTGTTCCATGTCTTCTTATAGCCGCCGCGGCGGAAAGGATTCT
>NZ_JAHAHH010000145.1 GCF_018373335.1 Negativicoccus succinicivorans | reverse complement strand
TGCCGCCTCCACAATCGTTACCCATGCCGGGGTGGCGGAACAGGCAGACGCAACGGACTTAAAATCCGTCGGTTGGAAACAACCGTACCGGTTCGATTCAGAACGTAGGAAGATCAATTCCTGATTTTCGGATTACAGAAAGGACATTTTTCTCATCTGTAAATGCTACCCGTCTGTTATTAATTGTCATATATCCCATATCTTCTGCCTCCTACTCTTCTATATGAATGGCACCAAACGCACAGGAACTCTCACACGCTCCGCACTTGATGCACTTGTCATTGTCAATTACAAACGGTTCTTTGATTCTTCCGCTGATCGCTCCCACCGGACAGTTTCTTGCGCACTTGGAACATCCCTTGCAGCGCTCCGGACTGATAATGTATCTTCTAAGTGCAGTACAAGTATGAGAAACGCACTTCTTATCCACCACATGCTCCACATACTCATCCCGGAACAATTTCAATGTACTCACAACAGGCAGAGCCGCACTCTTCCCGAGACCGCAAAGAGCTGTCTCTGTAATCATATTTGCCAGTTCCTCCAGAAGATCCAGATCTTCCAGTTTTCCGTTGCCTGCCACGATCCGCTCCAGAATCTCCAGCATCCGCTTGGTACCTTCCCTGCACGGCACACATTTTCCACAGCTCTCATTCTGCGTAAAATTCATAAAGAACCGGGCAACCTCCACCATACAAGTGTGGTCATCCATGACAACCAGACCGCCGGAACCGATCATTGCTCCCATCTTCTTAAGAGAATCAAAATCCAGATTGACATCCAGATGCCTTGTAACCAGACATCCGCCGGACGGTCCGCCAATCTGCACTGCTTTGAACACTCCATCGCCTTTGATTCCTCCGCCGATATCATAGATAACTTCGCGCAAGGTTGTCCCCATCGGAACCTCAATCAGCCCGGTATGCTTTACGCTTCCTGTCAGGGCAAATGCCTTCGTACCCGGGCTGTTATCCGGTCCGATGCTCTTAAACCACTCGGCCCCTTCGCTAATTATCATCGGGACATTGGCGAAAGTCTCCACATTATTCAATACTGTTGGTTTGGCAAATAATCCCTG
>NZ_JAHAHH010000043.1 GCF_018373335.1 Negativicoccus succinicivorans | reverse complement strand
TTTGTCGGAACGTGATAAGTAAAGTTCTTCATGGAATTCTCCTTTAAACATACTTTTACACATATAATAATCTAACTCTATTATATGCTTGTCCCGCGGGAGCGTCAAACAGAGTCTAATTTCGCTCGCGAATAAAATCGCAGAACATCTGCGCAATCGTCGTCAATTTGCGATCTTTGACCGTGTAAATGTGTTCCGCCCCCATGATCTCTTCCGTTGCGATCGGCATGGTGGTAAGACCGATACCGGCGTCTTCATCCGGTTCGCCCATGATCACCGCGATCCCCATGCCTCGACGAGCCCAATGCATCGCAACCAGATTCGTGCTGCAGACAACGCGAATATCTTGATGCAAACCGCGTTCTCGGAAAAAGCTTTCCAGACGAGGCGCCAAACTGCGCGTCACGCAAAGCGGAATACCGGCCAAATCCTCAATGGTCAAAGGCTGCATCGGTTTTTTGAGCCATTTCTGCTGATTGCTCATCACGGCGGAAAGCGAGCGGTAGCGAATCGTGAGCAGGTCAAATAAATAGCCGCGCGGAATCGGCTCATTCATAACGCCGATATCGGATACTCCGTTCAGCATCGCATCCGCCTGCTGATCCACATTGCCCTCGGAAAAAATGGAACGGAAATGCGGATGTTCTTCCGTAAAGGGCTGCAAATAGGTATCGATAAAGCCGTTGACCGCGCCCGGCGTAATCGAGATGCGCAAGGTGCCTTCACCGCCTTGCGACACGCTTTGCACCTCATACTTGAGTTCGTCCGCCAAACGGATAATATCTTTGGCACGGCGATAGAAAAGCTGCCCCGCTTCGGTGAGTTCGATGCGCCGACCGCCGCGGTGCGTGATGATCAAATCCGCCTTGTAATTCGTCTCAATTTGCTTCAATTGCGCGCTTAACGCGGGCTGCACCATGTTCAGTCGCTTCGCCGCCTCGGTCAAGGTCTGCGAATCAACTATCATAATAAAATTGCGAAAATATTCGATGTCCATGCGTATGCTCCTTTCCCATTGCTTTCCCCTGCAATGGTCACACAGAAGGCCGGAATAAATGCTCCCGACGCAAGCTTACAAATGTTCCCGCACCGATGACCACATGATCGAGCACCGGTATATTCAAGACTTCACCGGCGGCGTTAAACCGCTCGGTTAATGCGATATCCGCCCCGGAAGGCGTCGGATCGCCGCTCGGATGATTGTGCACCAAAATCATTGCCGCCGCGTTCCAGCGGATCGCGTCTTTCATCGCCAGGCGCACATCGGCGACGCTTTGATCCAAACTGCCGCGCGACTGTTCCACCGCGGCGAGCAAACCGTTTTTCGTATTCAGATAGCAGCAGTAAAACACTTCCTGCGGCAAATCCCGCAACTGCGGCAGAAAATACCGCGCGACCGCCTCCGGATCGGAAAAGTCGCTGCGCGTTTGCGGTTTACGTTGCGCCAGACGTTTCCCCAATTCAATCGCCGCGCAGAGAGTCGCCGCTTTACTGACGCCGATGCCTTTGACCGTCAAGAGATCCCGCCAATGGAGTGATCCGTAGCGTGACGGATCACCGCCGATCCACTGGTCTTCCACCGCGCGCGCGAGCTCGATCACCGACTGACCGGGAATCCCGCTTTTTAAAATCAAAGCGATCAGCTCCACTTCGGTCAGTCGCTCCGGCCCCTGCGTCAAAAGCTTCTCGCGCGGCCGCTCTTCCTCTGTCAAATCGCAAATGCGTGCCATTACCATTCCACTCCGTTTTCCGTGAGCAGCCGATACGTCGCATGTAAGGGCAGACCGACCACATTGGTGTAACTTCCGGTGATGGCGGAAATCGTCAATGCCGCCGTTCCCTGGATGGCGTAAGCGCCGGCTTTATCCGTCCATTCGTCGCCGGCCAAATACGTTTCCAGCAACGCTTGCGGCCAAGGTTCCATCTTGACTTCGGTGGTTACCGCCCGCGTGATCGCTTCTCCCGAAGGCAAAAGCAACGCCAGTCCCGTAACGACATAGTGCGTCCGACCGCCGAGCGCGGTCAGCATAGTCTTCGCCATCTCCCGATCGCGCGGCTTACCGAACACCTCATCATCACAAACCACCAGCGTATCCGCGCCCAACACCGCCAGCTGCGGCATGCGGGAGATCGCCTCGCCGGCGCGCGCTTTGCCGAGCGCCTGTTCCTGCACCAAGGCCGCCGGGTCATGTTCGCTTCGGTTGCGTTCCCGGTACTCCGGCGTAATCACGGTAAAATGAGCGCCCGCTTTTGTTAAGAGCTGTTTACGGCGCGGTGATGCCGATGCCAAAATCCACATCAGATCCTCCGAAATACCCATACGGCAATCATCATGCCGATCACGCTTAATAAATTCGGCGCGAATCGAATGCCGAAATCAATTTCGAGTATCAAGAGATTTAAATGAATATTTTGCAGATCAAGCAAGGTATATTGCCGAACCAAGTACGGCATGATGCCGGAGAAGGAGACCGAACCGAGAAGATCCGCCAAAATCCCGCCCAAAAGCGCTCCGACAAAAAGGAATAAAAGCAGCATCAAAATGCCGCGGGTACCGCTCCAACGCATCACTTCGCCTGCTTTCTTGCGGCTTTCAAACGCTCGACTTCATCCATGCGTTTGCTTTCGTCCAGAAGCACATGGTAGGTGGTTTCCTCTTCGGTAATCCCCACCCGCCCCGGCAAGTATTCATTCAAGCCGAGCAAAAATTGAGGTTCCGCTTTGAACAATGCGCGACCGAATTGTGGTTTTTTACCCGGCCGCGGAATTTTACAAAAAAGAGCGTACAACGGGCGCGAATCCAAAAGCGAATACCAACGCCATTTATAGCGGAATTTCACGTTATTCGCGACCCGCGCTTTGTGCGTATGCACCCCGTAAAGGCAGTCGTACGGAATTTCCGTGCGATGCGTGCGAAACCAGGTGCGATATTCGCAAATCAGCGCCGTGTCCGTCAAACGCAAATGGTAACTGGTAAGCGCCTGCCCCAACAAGTAGTAGAGCGCGAACAACACGAAAACAATGCTCGCGTAATCAATGCTCCCCCAGAAACTTTGCGTCGCCTGATAATGATCGATCATGCGACCCAAGTCCCAGATGAAAAAGACCGCCACCAAAAAAGCGACGCCGATCACCGGCCAACGACTGCCCGAATTATCCGACTCATCTTCATAAATCGGATCGCCTGCCACCGATAATATCTGTTTGGGAAAAACGGGATTAGCAGTCGTCCCGCGACGCTCCTCCGTCATTTCCGGTTCCCCATTCTGATTCATGCTATTCTCCTTTTCCCGCTGCCGGGTGCATAGGCGGCGCTTCCGTGTCCGCCTCATCTAACAGTTGTTGAAATGCATCCGCCGGGATTAATTCCGGCAACGCCCGCCACGGCTCATACCCTTGCAGTTTTTCCAAACTGCGTGAACCGGTAGCGACGGCAATCGTATACGCGCCGATTTTTTTGCCGCACTGGATATCATGCTCCGTATCACCGATGATAAATATTTTTTCCAGCTCCGCGCCCCACTTGGACCGCGCCAACGCGCCGGCGCGCCGCGCGACATCGATACGATTGAAATCATCGCCGGCGAAGCCGCTGTAATCGAAATCGAAATAGCTCGCCAAACCGTAATGGGTGAGTTTGAGTTCCGCGCCGCGGCGACTGTTGCCCGTCAAGAGCAGCTGATCATAATCGGGCATACCGCTGAAATACGCCAGCAATTCTTTGACATACGGCAGAATTTTACCTTTCGTTTCCTGCATATAGTAGAGCAGCGTTTCTTCGTATTGGCGGCTGAATTGATGCACATCGGCAAGCGTCGGTTCTTTTTGCATCGCGTGCCGCAGAATTTCACGGCAGATAAAATTATCCGTGCGGCCTCCCGCATCAAATCGCGGTAACGTCGCATCCGGTCCCATCATTTCCGTCAGGGTATGCTCAATCGCAAGAAAGCCGGCATGGCCGGTATACACAAGCGTCTGGTCAATATCCCAAAAAAGTACGTTCATGCCATTCCTCCCCATCGATTGGTGGTGTTACGGAAGATAATATCTCATTTATTTATTATATCATACTTAAATACCGATCATCGCCCGTGAATCGGCAAAAAATAAAGGTGCACAATGTGAATTTACGATGCGTCTCCAATGAAAAAAGAGACATGCGAATGCATGTCTCTTTTTTCATTTTCAGATGCTGTCATACACGGCGCGATGCCCGATGCCCGCCACCACTTCATTAAAGTGTAGCACGCCGACGGTGCCGTAAATGGCGACAACGAGGTGATCGCCTTTGCGGGCGATGGCGATTTTACCGCCGATATTTTGGCCAAGCGCTTTCATTTTAATCGCCTCGACCGCCGACTGAACGGCGCCGACGACCGCGCCTTCACCGACGTGGGTGTCGGAAACAATGCCCGTGCGCTGGGCGGCCACCACCGTATGCTCAATCAGTTTGGGCAAAATCGTGATGAACACGCCGCCGAAATCCACCGCCGCCGTTTTGAGTCCGGCTTCAGCATATTCTTTACGTAATGTGGTTTCTTCCGCGCGTGAAGACGTGAGCGCCAACTTCATGGCCGCACGGCCGACATCGCTGCTGGAGTATTCATGGGTACTCATAAGCGCCTCAGTCTTGCCGTTCACGAACCGCTTTCTGCAAGTCCGCGATGAAATCTTGCAGCGCGACATCGTTGGTTTCTTCGCCCGCGCGATTGCGGATTGAAATCGACTGCGCTTCCACTTCTTTATCGCCCAAAATCAACATGTACGGCACTTTTTCCAACTGCGCGCCGCGGATTTTATAGCCGAGTTTTTCGTTGCGTTCATCCGCCTGCGCCCGTAATCCCGCCCGATTGAGTTGACGGGCCACTTCGTTGGCGTACTCCAGGTGACGCTCCGCGACCGGAATGACTTTCACTTGTACCGGCGCGAGCCAGACCGGGAATTTGCCGGCGTAGTGTTCAATCAAAATACCGATGAAACGTTCGATACTGCCGAAACCGGCGCGGTGAATCATGACCGGACGGTGTTTTTCGCCATCTTCGCCGATATAGGTCATGTCAAAACGTTCCGGCATCTGCATATCCAACTGGATCGTGCCGCACTGCCAGGTACGTCCGAGTGAATCTTGAATATGGAAGTCCAGTTTCGGTCCGTAGAACGCGCCGTCACCGGGGTTGATCTTGTACGATACGCCCGCGGATTCGATCGCGTCATGTAAAACGGTTGTCGCCAGTTCCCACAAATCATCATCACCCATCGAATCTTCCGGACGAGTGGAGAGTTCCACATGGTATTCCAAACCGAAAGCGGAGTAAATCCGATCAAAAAGTTCGAGTACTTTCAGTACTTCTTCTTTCATCTGACTCGGCAAAATGAACAAATGCGCATCGTCTTGCGTGAAGCAACGAACACGGAACAGGCCGTGCAACGCGCCGCTCATTTCATGACGATGAACCAGGCCGAGTTCGGCGACCCGCAACGGGAAATCGCGGTAGCTCTTCGGCGAATCTTTGTAATACAGGATACCGCCCGGGCAGTTCATCGGTTTGATCGCGTAATCTTCTTCATCAATCTGCGTGAAGTACATATTGTCGCGGTAATGATCCCAGTGACCGGAACGCATCCACAGATCGCGATTCAAAATGACCGGAGTGGAAATTTCATCGTAGCCGTATTCGTGATGCAGCTCCCGCCAAAACGCCAGCAGCTCGTTGCGCAAAATCATTCCTTTCGGATGGAAAAACGGGAAGCCTGGGCCTTCCGGTTGGAAGCTGAACAAATCGAGTTCTTTGCCCAATTTACGATGATCACGACGTTCCGCTTCCGCCAGTACGAACAGGTAATGATCCAATTCTTCCTGGCTGCCGAAGGCGGTACCGTAGACACGTTGCAGCATTTTATTTTTTTCATCGCCGCGCCAGTAAGCCCCCGCGACGCTCATCAGTTTGAACGCTTTGACTTTGCCGGTCGAAGCTACGTGCGGGCCCGCGCAAAGGTCGGTAAATTCGCCCTGCGTGTAGAAAGTAATCGTTTCATCCGCCGGCAAATCGCGAATCAGTTCTTCTTTATAAATTTCTCCCTCGGCTTTGAAATGTTCCATCGCCGCATCGCGTTTCATCACTTCGCGCACGAGTTTGTGGTTTTCTTTCACGATCTTTTTCATTTCTTTTTCGATCGCGGGGAAATCTTCCGGCGAGAACACATGCTCGGTGTCCATGTCGTAGTAGAAGCCGTTATCGATCGCCGGTCCGATCGCGAGCTTCGTGTCCGGCCACAGGCGCAAAATCGCCTGCGCCATAATATGCGCCGCCGTATGACGGATCGCGTGCAAGCCTTCGGGGCTCGCGCCGTCAAAAAATTCGACTTGCGCGCCGTCGACGACCGGACGCGATAAGTCCGTCAACTCACCGTTGACTTTCGCGACGACCGTTTTTTTCGCCATGCTGTTGCTGATCGCTTTCGCGACATCCAGCCAGCTGCTTTCGTTTGCTACCTCGCGTACGCTGCCGTCCGCCAAATGGATTTTTGCCATAGTATCTGCTCCTTTTGCAATAAAAAAACTTTCGCCCCAAATGGGACGAAAGTCAATTCGCGGTTCCACCCAAGTTAATCCGTACGGATTCTCTCGATCGTGATAACGGGTCGGCCCGGCCGCTCATTTCCGAACGGCGACTCCAAGGCGGTAACGATCACCGTGGTAACGAGCGCTTACAGCCGTGACGCTCTTCTCTTGAGTTACCTGGCAATGACGGTCATGTCCTTTTCGTGGTCATTGAAATCTTTTGATATTGTCAGTATTGTACGTCTATTTCTGTGATTTGTCAAGCGGCGGCAAGGGCGGCGGTAATGTATCGGTGAACGAATCTTGCGGAATCGCCGGCCGAGCCTTCCCGACGGAATAATTTTGAATGACGACAATCGGTGTTTTTTGGCTGGCGTTGCCGAACGGATTGTCGATCAAAAGGCGGGCGATTTCCTGCGCGTCGATGCCTTTGCTCGTGCCCAGTACCGCGCTTTTCTTCAAATCATTCACATCGGCAATCACGGCGCCGTGGCAGCCGAGACGGTCAGTGATCTCGTCGCAGACCTCATCCGTTTCATCCGGGCCGTACACGATGCATTTGTCAAACGGCGGCATCGTTCCCGTGACATCATCGACAAGAGACGCTTGTCGGCAATGCGCATACCATACGCCGCGTTTGCCGAATAGTTTCGCGATAAAGCCGACGATAAACCAAAAGAGCATGCGCCATTCGCCTTCCGCGTTCATCGCGGCCTGCATGCCGTAAATGGTCGACATCGAACCTTCCGCCGGCACAAAGCGATTCATCAATCGCGCCTGCCAGGAAACTTTCAAATCTTCCGGACGCACATAGCGGCCCTGCGTGATCGCGACTACGCTTTCCGCCACGCACACCACATCATGCGGCCCGATCAAAAAATGTCCGTACTCATATACGACATCGGCGATGTCGTCCGCCGCCGTCAAAATGCGCGTCGGAATCGGGATGAGTTTCATCTGTTCGTTCATCAGCGTACCCCTTTCTCCTGCAACAGCGCCTGGCGCAAATTCGCACCGGAAACGACGAAGCGGGTGCGTTCATAACGGGCATCGCTGCGTCCGTACACATTGTAAATTACATCCATCGGAAATTCCCCAAGATCACCAATGGCCGTAGCGATCGGACCGTCCGATGAACACAGGGTGACGACAACATTCATTGCCACTTCTTTTTTGCGCGGCACGAGATACGCTTCCCAATACCCGTCATCGCGCGGTTCATCCGCTCGCGATAAGAAGGTATCGACGCGTAATGAAGGATACTGCTCCCGCGGCAAATAGGCGCGCGGGAAGCAATCCATCACGGTCCCCTGTTGACGCCCGATATTGCGTAATACCGCTTCGATCGTAAACGTCACTTCCGTCGGCGTCACCTTCGTAACGGCCAGCGGCGGTTGCGGAACGGCGCGACGATAGCCTTTGCGTTCAGCGCGGCGCGCGCCGGGGAAGAATACCTTCCACTTCGCGTCTCCCTGCTGCGCCGCATGCAACGCCGCCAACAGCTGCACGACGGCGATAATAATAAGAACGGCAATAATAATATTCAGTAAGTAATAGCCCCACATGTTTGCTTCACTCCTCGATCGTCACTTGACGGGCCGCGACGTTCGGTCCGAATAAGCGGGAAACCCACATGGCCGCGCGGCCTTCCTGCGTAAATGTATACTCTGTTCGGCCGCTGCCTTGCGCCTGCTCGCCCAACGCGTGACGAGCCGCTTTCGCCGTCGCCTGCGCCGGATCAATGAATCGGCACGACGGGGAAAGTTTCTGCCAATCGCTTATGATCAGCGGATAATGCGTGCAACCGAGAATCGCCGCGTCACATTCAGAAAGTAACGGACGGCATTCTTCCAGCAGCTGCCCGATCTCTTCACGGCGGTTGTGTTCAATCGCCGAAGCCAAGCCGGGGCATGCGTGCGCCACCACATCGACTGTCGGATAGCGCTTGGCCAACGATTGCTGGTAATTCCCCTTGGCGATCGTCGCCGGCGTCGCGAACACGGCCACGCGTTTTTCCGCGGGCCACAACGCGACATCCGTCTGCATGCCGATTACCGGCATGGACAATGCGCGTCGCAGCAAATCCAGCGCCTGCACCGTAATCGTATTGCAGGCGATTACCAGTCCCGTCACTTCTTGCGCCAACAACCATTTCCCCAACTGCAGAGAGTACTTTTTAATTTCCTCCGGCGTTCGCGTACCGTAGGGATTGCGCGCGGTGTCGCCCAAGTAGAAAAAATCCGCCTGCGGCATCGCCTGCCGTAACTCTTTCAATACGGAAAGACCGCCCACGCCGGAATCGATAACGCCGATCATTCGGCATCCTCCGACTCCATCATCGCCTGCAAACCATCATAGTATTTCATCGGCAAGCGTATGATTTTGCCCGTTTCGACCGATGTAAAAGTACCTTTCGTCTTGCCCGTGACAATGGTCGCGCCGTCTTTCGGACGCACGATTTCATACGCGAAGACGATTTGCGCCCTCGTCAGCTTGATGAGTTTCGCACGAACTTCAAGCTCATCATCATAATACGATGAATGGTGGTAATCCACTTCCACATGTAAAATCGGAAAGACGATTTCATCACGCATCATGTCGCCGAGCGGAATGCCCGCCTGACGAAAAAACTCCACACGCGCGGCTTCAAACCATAAAATATAGTTAGCATGGTGCGTAACCTGCATGCCGTCCGTGTGATAAAAACGTACCCGTACGGGATAGGAAAACATAATCATCATCCTTTATTTCTTATTCATACTCATAATACTATTTATTGTAGTCGCGCGCCCGCGGAATGTCAAAGAAACTTGCCGTTTTGACGGTGCTTGCGTATACTGGAAACAAAAACGAGGAACTTGCCATGATGATCATTTGCCCTTACTGCAAAAAAGAACTGACTCTTTTTCAAAGTCAGGTGGAACGTCGGCGCGGACGCATTCGCTGTGTCGGTTGCAGCGCCGTGATCCCCTATGATCTCGATCGCGGCCAAAGGCGTCGGCGAACCCTACCCGGTCTGCCGCCGCTCGTGCCGCGCGATCCTGATCAAAGGAAATAAGTTGATACCGCCGTCGGTATATGACTCGCCGACAAAACAAAAGCGCTTACCCAAAGGTAAGCGCTTTTTCTCAACCCGGAAAAAATTTCTTGGCTTTTATCACGTGTTCCGGTCGGATATATTTATCGGCAATTTTCATGGCGCCGGCGACGACCGCCGCATCATCCAACCAGCCGATGCCCGCAATAAAATCCGGCAAGAGGTCGCCCGGCGTAATCATATACCCCAGCGCCCCTAAAATGGCAAGGCGTACAAAATTCGGCGTCCGCGAGTCACGCAAACAATAAAACAAGACAATCGCCTGACGCAAGAATCCCGCTCTTTTACCCAGCGTTCCGAAGTAGCCGAAAAACTTTTTGGCCGAATACATACGGAATAAGAGTTTGAACAATCTTCCCATAGAGATGTTCCCCCTTACTTCGTGGCTTCGTGAATTTCCTGTTTAACCTTTTCCGCCGCGTCTTCGACGCTTTGTTTAGCGTCGGCATACGCGCCTTTCGCTTTCGCGCCGTATTCGTCCGCTTTCGCTTTCGCTTTATCGGCCAATTCGCCGCCGTCCGGCTCCGCCTTTTCCGCTTCGTATCTGGCTTTAGCGGCCAGTTCTTCCGCTTTTGCTTCGGCTTTCATTTTCATGTTATCCAAGTCGCTCATCAGAGTTCCTCCCCTCGGGCCGTGCCCGTGTCCCAACGCGATGTCATTATATCTCTGCTTTCATTCGCGTTTTCTTTTGCGGAAGGTCACGCGCGTATGCTCGGACCTTCCGCAGTAATCGCTTTTAATGTTTCTGTTCTTCTTTAATTTCTTCCGCGCGGTCTTCGACTTTATCTTTTAATTCCGCCGCTTTATCCGCTGCTTCTTCCTTCGCTTCCGCAGCCTTCTCTTTCGCTTCCGCCGCTTTTTCCTGGACGCGTTCTTTTAATTCTGCCGCTTTATCGGCCGCTTCCTCTTTCACTTCGGCGGCTTTCACTTTGGCTTCCGCGGCTTTTTCCTGCACGCGATCTTTTAATTCCGCTACTTTATCTTCGGCTTTAGCCTGCCAATCCACGGATTTTTCTTTCACTTCACCCGCTTTTTGTTGCGCCTGATCTTTCAATACTTCCGCGCGCGATTTGGCATCGGCGCCGGCTTCGCTGACGCGTTCTTTGACTTCGCTCGCCAGTTCTTCCGCCGTGTCTTTGGTCACTTCAAAAATACCTTTCGCCAACGCTTTTTTATCGTCGATCTGCTCCTGCGATACACCGAAGGTCAACAGCAATTCCGTCAACGCTTTGTCGGCCGTGCCCAAGAATTTGTGCACTTTGGCCTGACCGGCATAGTCTTCCATGAAGTTCTGCGTTTCGTCGCCCAACGGCTCGTCTTTTTTGACATCGTTGGCGATTTCTTCAGCTTTTTCCTGACCTTCCTGTTTCAGGTCTTCAAATTTTTCCACATAGGGTTTGACATCGAGCGGCAAGCCGTCTTTAATCCACGACTGCGCCACACGACCGACGCCGTAGGTGACGGAAACGGCGACCGGCAAACCGACGCCCGGAATCGGAATCATCATCGCGGCGATAGAGCCGACGACACGCGCGCCGAACGCGCCGAGAAAACTCATAATGGTACGATCCGAAAGATTGACATCG
>NZ_JAHAHH010000042.1 GCF_018373335.1 Negativicoccus succinicivorans | reverse complement strand
ATGCGACGGTAACCGATGCCAAGGGGCTCACGGTAGCGCGTGTTCCGGATATCGAAGTCAGCTGGAATCTGTGGCGGGCGATCGAATACGCGATGGGCAAGCGCGCCGCTTTGGGAGTCCTCGACGGCGTTACGCTCGAACAACCGGAGGTTTGGTTGCGGGAAGAGCCGGACCGTTCCTGGAATGTTTCCCATTTGATCCGTCCGCAGGAAACGCAGACGGAGTTCTCTTTGCGCGCCAAAATCATGGTCAATCGCGGTTTGGCGCATTTGGAATTTTTACAGGATCCTACCATCCATCTGACCGATGTCACGTGCGGGATGGATTTGAATGATTACCCGACCGTCGACGGCCGAGCGAAATTTTTATATAATAACGAACCTGTCACGCTGACCGGCAACTATACTGCGGCGGACGATTTTAACGCGCACGTGACGGCGAAACGCTTGCCGATCACGCTCGCGAATTACGTGCTGTGCGATGCCGCGCCGGAGATCGCGTTGCAGGCGGGCGAGATTCACAACACGGATTTGAATGTCAGCGCCGATTCTACCGGTTTGCGCTATGACGGCACTACGGAATTGCGCGACGGCGCGCTGCAATACGATCGGTATAAAGTCACCGACGCCAAGGCCGTCGTGCGTTTGGCGACGAATCGTCTGTCCTTTGCCGATATGCAGGCGCAAGTGAACGGGCAACCGCTGACGGCCAACGGCACGATATTACTCAATGACGATCCGGCGCTGGATCTGCATTTGGCGACGACGGGCGCGGAAGTGGCGGCGCTTGCCGATGCGCCTCTCTACGGGCCGGTCGCGGCCAACGCGCATGTGGGCGGCACGGTGGCGGCTCCGACGGCGGAAGGCGTTGCGATGCTGCAACAGGGCAGCTACGGCGCGACGCCGCTGGAAAATGTTTTTACCCAGTTTGTCTATCGCGGAGATGTCGTGAACCTGCCGGAAGTGGTGGCGGGAATCGGCGACGGACGAGTGCGCGGCAGCGGTTATTATAATGTTGCGACGAATACCGGCGCCGGTGAATATACGGCGGACAATATTAATTTGGCGCAGCTTCCGGAAACGGACGGCGCGTACGCCGGTACGATCAACGGCCGCGGCGCGGTCGAATTTCATGACGGGGAAATGGCGTTGGCGACGTTTACCGGCTCCGGAACGGGCGTCAGCGGCGCGGGCATCATGACCGATTCGCTGCGCGCGTCGTTGCGCTATGAAGCGGGCGCGCTTGTGTTGCATTACCTGAACGGCACCATGGGTGACGGTACATTTACGGCGTTCGGCAGCATGGATACGCCGCAGGGCATTCAAGTAGCCGCGCATCATTTACCGCTTTCGTATCTTTCCGGCTTGGCCGGTGTCACTATGTCGGGGGCGGCGGATCTTATAGGACAACTTACCGGCAGCGTCGCGGCGCCGCAATTCGTCGGCACGGTGAGCGCGCGTGACGGCGCCGTGCACGGTCTCGCGTATACGTCGATTCACGGCGATGTGGCGTACGTCGACGATACGTTTACCACGGATCGTCTTGTCTGGCAGGATGCCGAAGGCGGTCATGTCGTTTCCGGCAGCGCGCAGCTGACCGGAGCGAAAGCGCTGGATCTTACAGTTCAAAGCGACAACATTCGCCTGGAATCGTTACTGCGGGCGGCCGACTTGCCGCTGGACGCGACCGGCTGGGCCACCAATTCGCTGACCGTGCGCGGCACGCTCGATCAACCGGAAGCGAGTGGTGAACTGCATCTTTGGGACGGTTCGGTGATGGGCGAACTCTATCAGGATGTAGTCGCCCGTTATCGTTACAACGGCGATATTTTATACTTGGATGAGGCGCTGGCCTCGATGTACAACGGTACTTTGTACGCGTCAGGCACGATCGCGCCGAACGCGTTGAATGTTCAGCTGAAAGCAAGTGAAATTGATATTGATCGCGTATTGCGCGAAAAAAATACGAACCGACTGGCGGGCACCGTATCCGCCGAGGGAACACTGCGCGGCACGCCGGCCGATCCGCGCTTGGAAGCGGACTTCTGGGGTCATAATTTATATGCCAACGGCGAACCGATCGACGGTTTGCGCGGTCATTTAGCTTACGCCGAAGGCGTAGCGGCTTTGACCGATACGACGTTGACGCAGCGCGACGGCGTTTACCGTTTGAACGGCACGTATCGCTTGGACGGCGGCGTGTTCCGCGGGGCCGGCAACGTGGAGGGAGCAGATATTGCGCGCCTTTTGCGTCTGGCGAATATCCCGTACGAGAACTTGGCCGGTCAGGTGACGGGGCGTGTCGAACTCAACGGCACGGCCGCGAACCCGAGTTTGCGCATCAACGGTAAACTGGAAAACGGTAGCATTGACGGCAAACCTTTCGGCACGACGGAAATCGATGCGGATTACGTCAATCGCGTGGCGACCGTCCGCAAATTGCATATGCCGATCGGCGCGGGCGTGCTCGCCGCCGCCGGCACAGCCGATCTCGATGGTGAAATCGATATGCAGCTGGCGGCGAAAGATGTCGATGTCACCTACGTCACAGCGCTGGCGGGACAACCGCTTGATCTCACGGGCAATTTGAATGTGAGCGCGGTCTTTACCGGACCGACGAAAACACCGGTGATGGATATGTCGTTCGAACTTTCGAACGGCGCATTTGCAGGCGTTACCTTTGATCGTTTCATCGGCCTGTTGAATATGCGCGATCAAATCATTGAAGTGAACCAGACTTTGCTGCAACGTGAACCGTATCAACTAAGCATGTACGGTAAAGTTCCGGTCGCCGCGTTGACGAAAGCGGGACGGGCGACGCAGTCGAATGAATCGATGAACTTGGAAATCCGTTTGGATAAGGCGGATTTGGAACTGTTGCGCGCGTTATCGCCGGCGGTTCTTTCCGCCACAGGCGAAACCAAAGGTGGCATCACGGTCACCGGCACGCTTGCGGATCCGCACATCAACGGACGCATTTTTGTCGCGGACGGCGCAGCGACGATAGAAACCATGAAAAGTCCGCTGGAACATATTCACGCGGAGTTGAAGTTTAACGGTAAATCCGCTACCTGGCGCGGACAAACGACCATCGGCGGAGGCGATCTTACCACGGCGGGTGACGTTCGCTGGACCGACTTTACCGATACGCGCTATGAAGGGACGCTGGACGCCGACGCGATCAATCCGCAGAGCTCATACTACTCCGGTCCTTTGACGGCGCATTTACAACTTACGCAACAGGCGGGCATGCCGTATCTTACCGGCGATGTTCTGGTGGAAAAATCCCGTTTCGATATTCCGTTGACATTTACGGACGGCAGCACGCCGCTGTTGATGGGATTTGATGTGAATGTCAGCATCGGCGAAAAGACACGTCTTTATAACAGCTATCTCTATGACCTGACATTGGCCGGCGATTTACATGTCGGCGGCACGACCGCGGCGCCGGATGTTGACGGCAAAGTAGTCGTGAAAAACGGGTACTTGCGGTATCTGAGCAATAAATTCAAGGTCGAGGAAGGCGTGGCCGATTTCAATCGAACGCAGAGCTTCCTGCCGAATCTGCACGTGCTCGCCACGACAAAATTTAATCGTTACCGCATTCATATGCAGGCGGACGGTTTACCGACGGAGCTCGATCTGAAACTTACTTCGGAACCGGCGTTAAGCCAAGAAGAAATCGTCATGATGCTTACCTTGCACACGCAGGGCGATATCAACGATCTCGGTCGGGCGGACGCCAACGCGGCCTTAGCGTCGGCGGCGCAGGTATTGGTTTTCGGCACGCTCGAAAATCGCCTGCAGGATGTGTTGGGTCTCGACATGATCCAGGTCACGACCGGTTCGGTTGATCCCTTTGAAACATCCACCGTCGCTAACCAAAGCTTTTACAACTTGCAAATCGGCAAATATCTGTTCGATGACTTCATGTTGGTGCTGACAACCGGCGTCAACAACGAACAGCAAAGCGCCGGTTTCCGTTACGACATTAACCGGAGTTTCCAAGCGGAAGCGTGGATGAATAATGAAGACAATTACTATATCGGCGGTAATTGGCAGTATCGATTCTAAAGGAGCGCCATGTTAAAAGAATATTTTCAGGAACTTGCCAAAATTGAATTATTGGATCCCGAAACGGAAGCTTCTTTGTGGCGCGCCTATAAAGAAGAACAGGATCGCGGCGCCCGCCAAACGCTGATCGAGCATTACCAGCCCCTGGTCGTCAAAGAAGCGATGCGCTGGCAGCTGCAGGAAGCGACGTTACTGGATCTTTTGCAGGAGGGCACCGTCGGTTTGATGGAAGCGGCGGAACGGTATGAACCGGCGCGGTCGGTCGCGTTTTCACTCTTTGCGCGGCACCGCATTCGCGGACGCATGCTCGATTACATTTATAAAAACGGAACCGATATCCCGGTGGAAGACAGCGCCTGGGCCGAAAGCCGCGCGCAATTCAACAGCCTCGTGACGGAGGCGACGGATGCGTTTGAGGCGGCCGATCGGACGCTTTTGTGGGAAGCGGTGTGCAACGCCGTGCATCGTTTGCCGCCGAAAGAACAGCAGGTGGTCGACGGCATTTACATGCAAAATCGCGAGCCGAAGGAGCTGGCGCTGGAATTACAAGTTTCTAAAACTTACATTTATAAATTGCAAAAAACCGGCATACGCCGCCTGCGCGGCATGTTATCGCGCTTGATGCATGAGCGACGCGAGTAAACGAAGATACATCGGCTATGATTTGCGAGGATTCGCTCAAAAACAAGAGCATTATTCAGAAAAACAATGCGGAATGCGGTTGCAAAGGAAATCCAAAAAGCCGACTTTAAATTGATTAAGAAGTTTTATTTAGAAATTTTAACAGAAAGGAGCACACGCATGAGTCTTTCCCGAGATGAGCTTGTTCGTCGCGTTGAAACGGCGCGCCGCTGGTTGGAACAGGCGGAGCATTCATTTCATGACGAAACGCCTCTGAAAGGCGAGTTGAACTTGCTTTTAGCCCAAGCCGAAATGCAAAAACTTCGGGAAGACCGCGGCATGTCCCGACAGTGGCAACATTGGCAACGCGCTTTTGCGCTGGTGACGGCGCTCGTTGTGGTGAGCGGTTTCGGCTGGTGGTGGCAAAAGGATGATGACATTCCCGCGCCGGTTACAACTCCCGTAACGGTAGTGAAAACGGTTCCTTTGGAACCCTCGGCGGCATGGCCGCCACCGAACGCATCGCAAGTATCGCAGCAAGCGCCGGCGGTGAGCGCAGCGGCAGCGGAGGCGCGTGAACCGGCAGTGCATGCGGCGCCGCCACCGGTCAAAACGGCACCGGCAACGCAAGCGGTACAACTTGCTCCGGATGAAATGCGGTCGGTGGTCAACGATGCGGCGAAGGTATTGCGCACACCGTAATTATCAAGTAAACTAAACCTATCATTCAAATGAATGGATACCATTTGCAATTAGGAGGATATAACTATATGAAACATGGCAAACAGGCGCGGCAATGGCTTGTCGCCGCAGTCACGCTGGCAACGCTGGGAGCGACTCAGGGGTTCGCGGCGGATGCGCCGACGACGGTTTCCGAACAGCATATGCCGTACAATGAAGCGGCTATCTCAACGACGGTGACGCCGGGCGCAAAAGACTCGCTTGCGGAGCAAGGATTAATCGACAATCCGGCGCTGACCGTCGGCCAGACGACGCAGACGAGCAATGTACAGGCGCTGTATGTAGCCAAAGCGGATCAGGCAGCGATCGATGCGCAGGTCGGCAAAACGGTCACAAACGTAGCGTTGGCAGGCGTTCCGGACGGAGTCGCGCAGCAGATACTGCCGCGTTTGACTACCAAAGTCGGCGACAAAGTATCGTCGGAAGCGATCGCGGCCGACATCAAAGCCATTGGCGACAGCGGCATCTTTGCGCAAATCGCGCCGGTTTTCACCGCTGTGCCGGAAGGCGTGCAGTTGACGTATCAGGTCGCGACGAACCCGGTGGTCAATCAGGTTCGCGTGGAAGGCGTGTCGGCGTTTGATGCCGAGTACCTTGCGCAGATGTTGGCCATTCCGCAAGGCAGCGTTTTGAATACGGTGGAAGTGGGCGAAAAAGTTCGCGCGATTGAAGATCTCTACGTGAAACAGGGATACATTTTGGCCTCCGTTTCCGATGTGCAGGTCGCGCCGGACGGAACGCTGACGGTCAAAGTCGATGAAGGCATTGTTGAAGACATCGTCATCAAAGGCAACAAAAAGACCAAGGATTATGTCATCACTCGCGAACTGCGCTTCAAAGAAGGGGATCCTTTCAATAAATATCTGGCGCAACGCAGCTTGGAACGTCTTTACAACCTGGGTTATTTTGAAGACGTCAACGTGCGTTTGCTGCCGGGTAAAGTCGATCACCAAGTCGTTGTGGAAATCGACGTGCTCGAACAAAAAACGGGCGTTGTTACTTTGGGCGCCGGCTACTCGAAGTCGGACGGTTTTGTCGGGATCGTGGAATTCGGTGAAAACAACTTCCGCGGCACGGGCGACAAGATCAATGTTCACTGGGAATTCGGCGGCAAGGGCAGCGACAAGAACTACCAGATTTCGTACACGCGTCCGTGGCTTGATGACAAAGGCACATCGCTCGGCTTCTCGTTCTACAACCGTGTGGTGGAATATGATGATTACAATGAAGACGGCAGCACTGTCGCCACTTATGACAAACGTCGCAAAGGTTACAACCTGACCCTGGGACGCGCGCATGGCGAATATCGCACGACTTCGATCACATGGGAAAGCCGCGACGATAAATATGATGAATATAAAGGCGGCTTCAACTACGGCGAAAACGCGGTCATTCCGCTGGTCGGCATGGAGCGCACGGAAGACGGCAAGTTGAAGCTGGACGCCAACGGCAAACCGATTCCGGTCGTTAATTTCGCGTTGAACGCGCCGCAGCCGACGCTTTTGGAACCGGGCGCGGCGGCCTCCCTGCTTACCGGCGTAACGCTTCCGGAAGCACCGGAACTGACCGGTGACGACAACGCGGATATCGAAGCGCTTAATCAATGGCGCGATGCCTTGCGCACGGCGGTGGCCACTGTCACTCCGCAGGGCTACTACAATTTCAAAGACATGGACTACATCGGCAAAAACTTCGGTAGAACGAACAGCTTGTCCGTTACCCATGTGTTTGATAACCGTGACAATTACTTCAACCCGACCCGCGGCTACCGTTACTCGGTAACCGGCCAATGGGCGGGTCACGGCTTGGGCGGCGATTTCGACTTCTATAAAGTCAACGCCGAAGGACGTTTTTATAAGAAACTGAAAAATAACCACGTCTTGGCGCTGCGCGTCATGGGCGGTTACGCCAACGGCGAAATCGGTTACTCCGAACTCTTCAGCTTGGGCGGCGCGTACAACTTGCGCGGCTTTGAAGATGACCAGTTCAAGGGCAGCAACATGTATGCGGCGACCTTGGAATACCGTTTCCCGATTATCAAGAAAGTGGACGGCGTCGTCTTTACCGATGTCGGTAACGCGTGGGGCATCGATGAGTCGCGCGTTCCCTGGTACCATGACAGCAATAAAGTACATTGGTCGACCGGTGTCGGCTTGCGTGTACAGACTCCGATCGGACCGATCCGACTCGACTACGCGCATGGTGACAAGAATAAATTCCACTTCAGCTTCGGCGGCCAATTCTAAACCGCGACAGGCGACAAACCCTTGTCGCCTGTTCACTGTTTATAAGAAAAGAGGGGATGTATGAGCAAGCGGCTTATCGGTTTTTTGAGCGCGGCTTTGGTCGCGTTGCCGCTGGCTCTTCAGGCGGCGCCGATTCAAACGGTGGATGTCAGTGTGCAAACCGGTACGGGGCGATTAGCGCCTTCGGTGGCCGATCGTATTGAGGCCAGTGTCAAAGTGATCGGTGAACGTGTTTTGGTCGGCCAGCCGTCGGAAACGGTGGCGGCGCATGCCGGAGAATACGGCAAAGTGTTGGCGGATGTCGCCGGACGTGTCATCTCGGGGTACGTGGTGACAGATGTCGAGGTGCACGCCGACGCGGCGACCCGACTCGTTCTCGTTCTGACACCCTACGGTGAGCACGTGCAAGAGGTGCACACGGCGGTTGACTACGGCAATTTATCGCCGACGGTGCATGCCTTGATGGCCAGCGATCTGGCGGCGATCGACGAAAGAATCAATGCGCTTTTGATCGGTTTACCGCTCGGCGCGCTGGATTGGGTAGGGGGCATTTCAGACACGCTCGTAAAAGACGAATTTGCCCGTCGTTTGCCGGAATTCAACGCTAAGCTTGAGATTACACCGGCGGCGACAACGAGCGCTAAAATTTACCTTTTACCGCAAGGACCGACAGTTCGTACCCATCAGGTGCGTACCGCTTCCGAAACGGTCCCGCGAATCTTCATCAACGGCGCGGCGGAACGTGTTCGGAAGGTCTTGCCGGAATATATCGGCGCACCGCAGGCCTTTTTGGAACGTCACCGCGAAGAGATCGCGGAGCGTTTGTTGGAGACGGCCAAAGAAGATCCCTTCGTCAGCCGTTACGATTTGGATTTGACAGGCGCGCTTACGATTGGTGAAGAACTTACCTATACGATCAATGCGAGCACCGACACGTGGTTGATTGACGCCAATGTCGCTCTGGATTTGGGGCGGGAAGAAAAAAACACGCGGGTCCGCGGCACGCTCGGAAAACGGGCGACGGATCACGATACTTTCTTCGTCGATGTGGATTTTTTCCCGCATGATGTGAGTTGGGATGTTTCCACCGGTTACATGCATCGTTTTGGTGTGGGAACCTACTTGGGTTACCGTTACGAATGGACGGAACCGCAGCAAACGGCATTTTTGCGACAGGAATTCAGTCCGCGCTGGTATCTCTGGTGGGACCATGACTTGTCGCCGTCGGCGGACAGCGTTGCCGTCGGCTATCGCCTTCAGGATTATCTCGGCGTGGAGCTGATCCGCGATGAAGACGATTATTGGGTCCGTGTCATCGGACATATCTGAGGAATTAAAGGAGTCGATTGATTATGATGCGAGCAATGCGTAATAAGTACAATGTGAAAGTGGTTTCGTTCGTCGTCGCGGCGGTATTCGTTCTCGGTATCGCGGCGTATGCCATGATGGGCATGGGGAATGTTGCTCAGGCGGCACCGACCTCGTCCATCGGCGTGGTCGACCAGGCCAACATTATTAAAGATACGTCGAGTTTAGGCGTAGAATATCAGCAGCAAATGGCGGCGGCGGCGCAAGAATTGCAAAGCGAATTTGACGCGAAAGCGGCGAATATGTCGGACGCGGAAAAACAGCAATATTTCCAGGAAATGCAAAAACAGTTCAACGCCAAACAGGCGGAAATCCACAAAAATATTCAAGGTAAAATTGACAATGCCGTGAAAGAAGTAGCGGATAAAAAAGGCTTGTCGCTGGTTGTCGATAAAGCGGCCGTGCTTTACGGCGGCGTCGATATCACCGGTGAAGTGCAGACGGCGCTCAATAATGCTCTGACGAAAGAAGCGGGTAAAGAGCAGTCGGCAGAAACCAAGAAGTAATTTATGCAAAGGTCAACGCATGGAGCACTGAGTGTACTTCTGGCCGCGTGTCTTTTGCTGAGCGGTTGCGGCATCGGCGGCTGTTCCCGCACGGAGCAGGCACCGCAAGCGCCGCAGTACGGTGTGGCGGATATGGAAAAATTAGTGCACGCCCACCCGCGTTACAGTGATTATTTTCGTCTGGAGCAGGAGTACAAAAACCTGGTGGCCACGTATGACGCCGAACGCGAACAATTGATTCGCCGTTCCGCCCAAGCGCAGGAAGCATTGCGTGAGCAGCTTTCCTCCGGGGCCATCGAAAAGGGACTCAACACGGAATACCGGGCCAAAATGACGGCGCGTGAAACCGCATGGAACCAAAAACTGGAAGCGTTGTATCGTGAGTGGATCGCGCGCGCGCCGCAACCGGCAGATGAAGTACTACAGAAGGCGGATTTGGAAATCGTCAACTTGCAGCTGAAACTTCGGGCGCTCCATTTACCCGCGGCCGAACGCGAAGCCATGGAAGCGCGCTTGCAGGAATTGCTCGCGGAACGCGCCGCTCTGACGGATACAGCGGTGGTGTTGCCGGAAGAAGGGCAAAAAGAGCTTGCCGCGTTGAAAGAAAAAGCGCAGGCGGATCTGGCCCGATACAGCGACGAAGTGATCGCGGAACTGAGCGCGCAAAGAGAGGCGGCGCAGCAGCAGCTCCACGATGAGATGGCGGCGCAACTGATGTCGGACGGCGCCGGCTGGAATCATGAATGGCGCGAAACGCTCGCGACCAAACAAAATGAAATGAATCAAGTCAAAGAAGAAATCACCCAAGATATTCGTCACGAGGCGCAGGCGGTAGCGGAGGCCAAAAATCTCGAAGTGATTTTTGCCGAGTATCGCGCCAATATTTCCGCGCAAGATGTCACGAATGATATTTTGCAGAAATTGGGGACGAATCCTAAGGAGGTAAGTAACAGTGGTAAATAAATGGTGGCGGTCATTCGCGCTGGTCGGGATGCTGGCCGGCGTCATGCTGATGAGCGGCTGCGGCAATGATGAGAAAGTCGGCGTTGTCGATTTTGAACGCATCGCGCGGGAAAGCGGTCAGGCCCAGCAGATCACCCAGGAAATTATGACCAAGCAGGCGGAAATCGCAACGCGTCTGCAGCAGGCGCAGGCGACTTCCTCGCCGGAAGAATTCGCCGTGACGGAACAGGCGGCCAAACGGGAATTGCAAGTATTCCAGATGGCCAAGCAACAGCAATTCCAGGCGCTGATCGAAAGTCAGTCCCAACTGATCGCCAAGGACAAAAAACTCGGCATTATTATGCATAAAAATGCCGTTCACTACCAAGGCGTGGATGTAACGGATGAATTGCTGGCGAAACTCAAAGCCAACGACAATACGAATAAAAAACAGAATCAAGAGGCGCAACCGGCCGCCGCAGAGAAGAGCGGGCAAAAGTAATGGCGTATACAGTAGCGGATTTGGCCGCACGGGTTAACGGTACAGTATACGGTGACGGCAATAAGGAAATCATGGGCGTTGCGGGCGTGGAAACGGCCGGCCCGAACGACATTGCTTTTTTGCTGGACGAATACGCCGCGCAATTGCCGATGGTGAAAGCGGGCGCGGTGCTGATGACAAGCGCGCCGGAAGAAACGGTGGAAACGACCGTGATCGTCACGGAAAATCCGAAGTGGGCGTTCGCGGAACTGGTCGATGTA
>NZ_JAHAHH010000144.1 GCF_018373335.1 Negativicoccus succinicivorans | reverse complement strand
CAAGGCGCGATTCATTACTACTCCGTAATGAGTGACAAAAAAGCGGCCGGCTCCAACTTTGACAACGACGGAGCGAAAGCGGATGACAGCATGGTCATCGGCATCGGTTCGATTTCGGAAGGCATAAACAGCACCGTAATCGGCAACAATAATACATTGAAAGGCGGTCAAAGAGATCGAGACGGTGTTCTGAGAAATAACAGTATCGTTGCCGGTGAGAACATTGAAGTAGACGGTACACGCAATGCAGTGTTTGCTACCGACTACAAAGAGGGTGAGCATAAGCTGACCAAAGTGGCGGGCAAACATAATACCGTCATCGGTGTAGGAAACCTTGTCGGCTATACAGCCAAAGCAGACCCGAACAATCGAAATGAATTTATATATGAAAAAACAGATGTGACCGGCAGTCATGACAATGTAGTCGTCGGCATGACAAATACCGTTAAGGGAAGCAGTGTGGTTGTCGGAACGAGTACCGAAATCAAGGACGGTGCGCAGCTGGGCACTTCTGTCGGACATGCCAATACGATACAAGGTAGTGAGCAGTATGGTCTTGCTTTGGGAAATAAATTGCTTGTAGAAGGCTATGGAGCCATTGCGGTAGGCACAGAGTCCAAAGCGACAGCGGACGACGCGACAGCAATCGGTACGGAAGCGGTGGCGGAACAAGAGGGATCTATCGCCTTCGGTCCTATGGCTGAGGCGAAAAACAAATATTCCATCGCCTTCGGCCTATTCGCGACGGCGAAAGCGAGAAGCGGCGTCGCGATTGGCTCTTCCAGCCTGGCGGACAGAGAAAAAGGATCCATCGGCTATTTAGCGGGAGAAAACACATCCGAAGTCTGGAAGGCGACGAAGGGCGCGATTTCCGTAGGCAATAAGGAAAAGAAATATACCCGTCAGATCACAGGTGTAGCCGCAGGCAGTGAAGACACCGACGCGGTCAATGTCGCCCAGCTGAAGGCTTTGAATACCAAAATGGCGCAAGGCGCGATTCATTACTACTCCGTAATGAGTGACAAAAAAGCGGCCGGCTCCAACTTTGACAACGACGGAGCGAAAGCGGATGACAGCATGGTCATC
>NZ_JAHAHH010000143.1 GCF_018373335.1 Negativicoccus succinicivorans | reverse complement strand
TCGATCCGCGCTGGAGCGTAACGAAGCGGGGCCGCTCAAAGCGGCGTACGAGGAGATTATTCGCGCGGTGGAAACACGGAGTGAAAAGGCGATTGATAAAGCCGTATATGTAGCCACGCAAGAAAATACACGATATTATGCACGACGAATCGCACGAACGGAGTTGCAGCGGGCGTATCAGGATGGAGAATTGGCAAAGTATGAATCGGATGAAGATGTTGTCGCATACCAATGGAAACGGTCGTCCCGGCATCCGCATTACGACATCTGCGACTTTTATGCGCAAGCAGATTTATTTAACTTGGGCGCCGGCGTATTTCCCAAAGGAAAATTACCGGCTCTGCCGGCGCACCCGAACTGCTTGTGCTATGTGAAACCTGTATATGCGGGTTTGATTGATATGAGTAAGGAAGATGAAGTAAAGGGATATAAGAACGCAGAAACGTTCATCAATGGATTAAGAAAACCCGAGCAAAACAGTCTGCTGGGAGTACAGAAAGCGAAGGAATATCGCGCGGGCAAGCGCACATGGCCGCAGGCGATACGTGGGATGGATGGTGGACTAATGCGCAGTAGGTTGGTGTTGGCGCTGGACACGTTATCCGATGATGAATTAACGGATTGGATGAAGGAACAGGGCGTTCCAGATTATGTGCAAAAGTTGGTATTGGCGGGTGAAGTGGATAAGAAGTTGGTATTCGGTAGCAAGGAAGAGATGATGTCGTTGAATCTGTTACCGCCAACCGATGAGTATATCGAAAAACTTGCAAATCAACAGAATAAGCCGTACACTAAAGGCAAGCAAGGTGAAGAGCGGTTTTATGCAGATGACGGCAAACCGATTTACCCGCCTAATGACGGGGCGATAGGGACGATTTCAAATATTAGCTTGAATGCTGGCAGTATGATAGTTTCTCGTTATGGAGGGAATCATGGAAGTTACGTTAGTCCGGATGATACCGAATTGGAAGCAAGGTCTTTGTCTCGTATGACAAGGCAAGAAGATTATCATCGATTCAAAATTTTGAAAGATGTGAACAATACCGAACAAGGGATTATTGCGCCTTGGTTTGGAAAACGTGGATTA
>NZ_JAHAHH010000041.1 GCF_018373335.1 Negativicoccus succinicivorans | reverse complement strand
TTAATTATCATCATTTTTTGCTCATAATTAAATCTATATCATCAGTAAAGATAAACTATAGTTTAGGAACTATAGTTTATCTTTACTATTTTTTGTAATATCCCACCTTTCTACCTTTATTTTGTTCCCATTTCCGTAGTCAAGTAAATCTTCTCTATTTAAATTTTTAAAATTTTGTTCAAACTTCCTAATCCGTATGAAGATAGTAAGTATGCATCTTCTGGATCACATAATTTACAATATATAAATAATTGATCTAAATCATGTAAATTTAATGCTGTTTTCTTAGCTTCGATAAAATAAATTTCTGCTTTATCATTCCATTTAACTATTCCCATTCGATCGTCGCCGGGGGTTTGCCGGTGATGTCGTAGACGACTCGGTTGATGCCTTCGACTTCGTTGACGATGCGGTTGGATACGATGTCAAGGACTTCGTACGGGATGCGAGCCCATTCGGCGGTCATGAAGTCGGTGGTAGTGACGCCGCGCAGCGCGAGCGTGTACGCGTAGGTACGGCTGTCGCCCATGACGCCGACCGAGCGGTTCGAGGTGAGTACGGCGAAATATTGGTTCACTTTGCGATCCCAGCCGGCGTTTTTGATTTCTTCCCGCCAAATGGCGTCGGCTTCCCGCAAGGTGTCCAGTTTTTCTTTGGTGACTTCGCCCATGATGCGGATGCCCAAGCCGGGTCCCGGGAAGGGTTGCCGCCAGACGAGGTAATCGGCGAGGCCGAGTTCTTCACCGAGTTCGCGCACTTCATCTTTGAAGAGATCGCGCAACGGTTCGATCAAACCTTTGAAATCGACAACGGCCGGAAGTCCGCCGACGTTGTGATGGCTTTTGATGACGGCGGCGTTGCCGGTGCCGCTTTCCACGACGTCAGGGTAAATGGTGCCCTGCGCGAGGTAGTCGACTTGACCGATTTTGCGGCCTTCTTCTTCAAATACGCGGATAAATTCTTCCCCGATGGTTTTGCGTTTTTGTTCCGGATCGGTAATGCCTTTTAAACGTGCGAGGAAACGATCGGCGGCGTTGACGCGGATGAAATGCATGCCGCTGTCGGCAAAGGCGGCTTCGACTTCGTCGCCTTCGTTTTTACGCATTAAGCCGTGATCGACGAAGATGCAGGTAAGTTGCGAGCCGACCGCGCGCGATAAAAGCTGCGCGCAAACGGACGAATCGACCCCGCCCGAAAGAGCGAGCAATACTTTGCCGTCGCCGACGGTGGCGCGAATTTCCTGAATGGCCGTCTCGGCGAAATGTTCCATCGTCCAGTCGCCGCGGCAACCGCAGACGTCTAAAATGAACGAGCGCAGCATCTGCATGCCCTCTTTGGAATGGTTGACTTCCGGATGGAATTGCACGCCGTACAGTTTGCGACGGGTGTCCGCCACCGCCGCGACCGGCGTGTGCGCGGTTTTGCCGATGACTTCAAAGCCGGCCGGCGGCGCTTCGACGTAGTCGCCGTGGCTCATCCACACATCGGTTTCCGCGGAAACGTTGACGAAGATATCGCCGTCCGCCAATTTTTGCACTTTGGCATAGCCGTATTCACGGGTAATCGGCCGTTTAACATCGCCGCCGAGCTCCCGACACATCCACTGCATGCCGTAGCAAATGCCGAAGATCGGGATGCCCGCTTCAAAAATGCGAGCGTCGAGTCGCGGCGCGCCGTCTTCGTAAACGCTCGCCGGTCCGCCCGTAAAGATAATGCCTCGCGGTTTTTCCGCCAATATCTCGTCCAAGTCGCGCGTATAGGAAACAATTTTCGAATATACGCCGCATTCACGCACGCGGCGCGCAATCAGCTGCGCGTACTGCCCGCCGAAATCAACGATGATAATTCGTTCTGTCGGTACCATATGAATCTCCTCTAATACATAGTTATTTTACTGTTTTATTATAGCATGACGTGCGTCGCGCATACGACTTTCGCGTCAACGAAACGCGGGGTTGCTTTTCGCCTCGTGCAGCCGACGGCGCATTGTGTTGCGGCCGGCGACGTCCCGATACCAGGCGATCAGGGAAGGTACCGCCCGATACGTTTCGCGCGCGACGCCATGCACGGTGCCGCGGCCTTTTTTATATTGATACGTTTTCCAGCGAACGAGGTACCGCTTTCCCAAGTGATCCATCGCGAGCGCCAGCAATGTGTGCCGCCGCAATCGCTCCGGCTCGGTCAAGTCCAGCGGCGCGTCCTGATCGGGCAGGTAAATTTCCCAAATGGCGGGATCCGCCCAAGCGGATTGACTGTCGCGGTAACCGTCAAAATACTGAAATTCGACGGTCGGACGAAATTCGAGCGGGCCCAGGTTGCGATGAAAATCGTATTCGCGAATGGCGCGCCGCAAGGGCAGGCGTTCGCAAATTTGCGCCGTATACGCTGCGTCATTGACCGCGCGATGCGCGTCGTCCGCCATCGCTACGCCCATGTATTCGGCCGCGCGCGCCAAGCCGTATTGCTCGTAAGTGTCCAAGCAGTAGCGCCCGAAAATTTTTTGCGCATCGTACCAGGGTTTGAGCCAAGTCCGCGGCAAATGATGCAGACGCAAGTTTTCCGCCAGTACCTGCCGATCGGAGGTCCCCCATGAAAGCAGCAGCGCGTCCTCGCCGCACCAGCGGTTAAATTCCGTCATGACGGTTTTGAAATCATCTTCCTCCTGCAACATCTCCCAGGTAATCCCCGTCAATCGCTTGACGTGCGGATGCATTCGGCGCAGAAAACTCGGCTTCACCAAGCGATCGAAGCGATCGCTTAAATCGCCGTCGCCCGCCATGCGAACCGCGCCGATCTCGATGATTTCGCCGGAAAGCGGAAACCCGATCTCGTTTTGCATCGCCAACTGGTACGGCACGAGTTCGTTCCATTCCAAATCAAAGATAATGCAGTTCATGCGTCGTTCTCGCGTTCAAAGTCCTTGTATAAAAGGCTCGGCTGAATGCCTTGATTGTGCTGATATTTGCCGCTCTTATACGGCTCGTAGTCGCCTTCGATCAAATGGTAATAGATTTGGCAAAGTTCCACGTTGGGGTAAATTTTGATCGGCTGCACGCAAAACATTTCCAGCGTCCAATACCCCGCGAAACCGACATCGCCGAAGCCCGCGGTCACATGGATAAAAAGTCCCAGCCGGCCGACCGACGAACGTCCTTCGAGCATCGGCACAAGCCCTTCCGTGCGGGTGTACTCCGCCGTGCGTCCCAAGTAAAGCCGCTGCGGCTCCAGCCACAAACCGTCCTCAGGAATCACGATGCGATGAGCGGTGTTTTTCTTTTTCATATCGAGCTTCGGTTCATCATAAACTAGCAATTCGTTCGCCAAGCTCAAATTGTAACTGTTCGGGTTCAGTCTTCGCGGATCAAAGGGCTCAATAAAAATATTTTCGCCCAGCCGCCGCTCAATTTCTTTTCCGGATAAAATCACTTTTGCCCCACCTTGCCGCTATATAACTCTTTCATGCGCCAGACTTGCGCCGCCACTTTATCCGCGCGACGCGCGCCGATCGGCAAACGCCACCATTCGACAATACTTTCCGCCCGCGGACTGTACCCGCGACAAACGACGTAGCGCTTTTTCGGATTCTCGTGTTCACCGTCGATAAAAGGCTGCACATTCACTTCATAGATATAATTCCAGGGAATTAAAATATTGCTCGCCAGCAACTTCGCTCCCTTACTGTCCAAGCGCAACAACTTGGTCGGGAAAAAGTAGCCGTACAGGCAATACAAAAAGGCAATCGCACACGCCGCGACAAAGATTTCACTGCCGCGCACTTTCATGATCTGCCAAACCGCGACCGAGACGGCCGTGACAAATGCGAACGCGCCCATTTTCTGCAAATAATCCCGCTTGTCTTCACGAATAAAAACCGGTTTCATGCGCACACCCTTTCTCCTTTTGATGTCTTTTATTATACCTTTTATCGCCCGCCCCAACAACCGCCCGCGCGCTTTCAAGGAAACGCGGATCATGTTATAATTTGGAGATATGAAGGAGTGACAGTATGAACTTTACGCAAGAAATCAACCGTCGCCGCACGTTTGCCATTATTTCGCACCCGGATGCCGGCAAAACGACGCTGACGGAAAAATTATTACTTTACGGCGGCGCGATCCACCTCGCCGGTTCGGTCAAGGCGCGCAAAACGGCGCGGCACGCCGTTTCCGACTGGATGGAAATCGAAAAGCAGCGCGGCATCTCGGTCACGAGTTCCGTTTTGCAGTTCGATTATGACGGACACCGCGTCAATATTTTGGATACGCCTGGTCACCAAGACTTTTCAGAGGACACCTACCGCACATTGATGGCGGCGGACAGCGCCGTCATGCTGATCGATGTGGCGAAAGGCGTCGAGGTGCAGACGGAAAAACTGTTCCGCGTGTGCGCGGATCGCGGGATTCCGATTTTTACTTTTGTCAATAAAATCGACCACTTCGGGCGCAATCCGTACGACCTGATGTCCGAACTCGAATCCATGCTCGGTATTCGCGCCTGCCCCATGAATTGGCCGGTCGGCATCAACGGCAAATACCAGGGCATCTATGAGCGCGAAACGGATACCGTGCACGTGTTTGAACGCTCCGGCGATCACGGTCAGAACAAACTCGCCGTGACGAGCGGCAAACGCACGTCGCCTGAAATTCAGTCCTTGCTCAGCGAAGAAGTGCTCGCCCAGCTGGAAGAAGATATTGAGCTTTTGGATGTCGCGGGAGATCCGTTCGACGCGGAAAAAATCGCGCATGGCAAGCTGACCCCGCTCTACTTCGGCAGCGCAATGACGAATTTCGGCGTGCAGCCGTTTCTCGAAAGCTTTTTGAAAATGGCGCCCGCGCCGGCACCGCGTCCGGCGCAGGAAGAAACCGTTCAGCCGCAAAATGAAGATTTCTCCGCGTTCGTTTTCAAAATCCAGGCGAACATGGACCCGAAGCATCACGATCGCATTGTTTTCATGCGGATTTGCTCGGGACAATTTGAAAAAGGCATGAGCGTCTTGCATCGGCAATCGGGCAAAACGATCCGCCTGACCCAGCCGCAACAATTTTTGGCGACGGAACGCACGATTATCGAATCCGCCTACCCCGGCGATATCATCGGCGTATTTGACCCGGGCACGATGGGCGTCGGCGATACCCTCTGCGATCCGAAACATATCGTCACCTTCGCCGATTTCCCGGTGTTTCCGCCGGAACTTTTCGCGCGCGTCGCGCCGAAAGACAGCCTGAAACGCAAGCAGTTCCTAAAGGGAATGCATCAGTTGGCGCAAGAAGGCGCGATTCAAATTTACACGCAGGGCGAAGGCCGCGAATCCTTTATCATCGGCGCTGTCGGTCAGTTGCAATGGGACGTTCTGCAGTATCGTCTGCAAAACGAATACAATGTCACGGTGGATCTGATCCCGCTCCCGTACAGCGTCGCGCGTTGGGCGTTGAACGCCACGCCGGAAGATCTTACCGGGCTCGGCACGTCGATGATCGTCTACGACAGCAAACAACGTCCGGTCATTTTGCTCGCCAATGAATGGCAAACGAATTGGCTCACCGAACGCAATCCGGGCGTGACCTTTGTAGCGTCACCGCCGATCGTCACGATGGAGCAGGAAGAAAAATAAAAAAGAGTCGCTTGACTCTTTTTTTATTGCGCGCTTTTTCCCGCGTAAAAATTCCATTTGTTCGCAACGAAAAAATCCGTAAACCGAAGTTTACGGATTTTCGATTTGGTGGAGATAAGCGGGATCGAACCGCTGACCTCTTGAATGCCATTCAAGCGCTCTCCCAGCTGAGCTATACCCCCATGTGTAACGCTCATAGTATACAAAAATCATATGCCTTTGTCAAGATTTCATGATAAAGTAAAACCCCGCGGTAGGACGGCCGCGGGGAAAAGGGTGGTGGACCACCAGGGGTTCGAACCCTGGACACCCTGATTAAGAGTCAGGTGCTCTGCCAACTGAGCTAGTGGTCCATGACAAGGTCTATTATATTACGCAGGGCGTTTTTTGTAAAGAAATAATTTAGCACTCCGCGCCGCTTACCATGCAAAAATTTACTCCGATCGGCGTGGTTTTTCCGCCGAACCATGTCTCCCCATTTGGATTCTATTTTACGATCAGCATATTCGTCGGTCAAAAGACGGACAATAAAAAGCACCTCTGCGTTGGCAAAGGTGTTTTTTCGCATGGTGTCCCAGGAGGGATTCGAACCCCCGGCCCACGGCTTAGAAGGCCGTTGCTCTATCCAACTGAGCTACTGGGACAAATGGTCGGAGCAGCAGGATTTGAACCTGCGACCCCCTGATCCCAAATCAGGTGCGCTACCAAACTGCGCTATGCCCCGATCCGACGGTATAACAGGATAATTTTATCAGTTTTGTTAAATCGTGTCAATTCCGCGCCGTCTTCACGCGCTTGCCGCGGAACATGTATAAAACCGCGCCGAAACATAGCCAGCCGAGTAAAATGAGCCATTCGACCCAAGTCAGCGCGGCGGGACTGCCCGGTACCACCAGCAGCGCAATCACGGCGCCGCCGGCGAGAACGCCCGCGCCGATGCCGACTTTTCCGCCCGGCACTTTGTACGGCCGCGGCAAATCCGGCTCAAGATTACGCAGACGGTAGCAGGCCATCGTCACCATGGTGCACGGCACGATAAAGGCTAACGCCGCGACTTCGGTGAGCGGCAACAGCATGCTGTACCCCAAAAACGGTCCGATAACGGTCAATACCGCGAGTAAAATATTGGCCGCTTTCGGCGTGCCCGATTTCGGATCGACATGCGCGAAGACGGCGGGTAGTTGCCCTTTACGTCCCATCGCCAGCATGATGCGGGCCGTCGCCGAGAAAAGGGAATTCATCGGTCCGAGCGGTCCGATCGTCGCGATGGTAAGCATGACCACATACAGATAAAAATGGATCGATTGTAAACTGGAAAGCGCCGGAATCGGCATTTTGACAAATTCCGTCCACGGCAAGATCGTGCTGAAGGCATAAATGCAAACGAGGTAAAACACGCAGGAGGCCAACAGCGCCCAACTGATGACGCGACCGAATTGGTGCCAGTCGAGATCTTCATGCGCTTCTTCCGCCTGGTCGGGAATCGTATCCAGGCCGGTGTAGAAAAACGGCGTCAATACGAGCACCGCGGCGAGACCCGTCCAAAAATTCGTTCCGTTCGTCGCCGCCGCGGGACCGGTCACGACCTCAAACCACGGCAAAAAGTTTTGGGGGCTGCCCTTGAAGAAGGAAACCGCCATCGCCACGCACATGCCGAAAAGCAAAGTGCGCGTCAAAAAGGTCTGCAGACGCGCCATTTGCAATGAGCCGCGAAAGTTTTGCCAGATGACGTAGCCGGAAAACAGCAAGGCGATCAATACCGGATACAGATAGACGTCCGACCCCATGATCGTATACAGCTTATACGCGCGTAAAACCGGGAAAATTTCGGCGACGAGTTGCGTTATGATCGTCGCCACGGCCAATGATTCCCAAGGGCATAAAACGCCGTCTCCGAACGCGAGCAACCAACCGGCGACAAATGACGCCTTGCTGCCGAACGCGCGTTCAATGTATTCGACAATACCGCCCGAGATAGGAATGGCGGAGGTAAGTTCCCCGAATACCGCCGCGATCGGCAAAAGCGTCAGCGCGCCCAGCAAAAAGGCAACCATGGCCGCCAGCGGGCCACCGCCGACAATGACCCAATCCCCTACCATCAAAATCCAGCCGGTACCGACAATCGCGCCGAAGCCGATATTAAAATAATGCGAAACGGTCAGCGTCTTTTTTACATGTCCTGTTTCCGCCGATTTCATTGTTCCCCCCTGCGGGCATGCGCCAGCTGTTCCGGCATATCGTTGCCCAAATAAATTTCCGCAATAATCCAAGCGACAAAATCATCTACCGGTTCCGGCGGCGTCTGCCATGATGTCGGAATCAGTTTGCGCCAACCGCGCCGCGGAGTGCAACGCCAGTAACGGATTTTCCCCATCTCCGTAGTGTAGCTTTCATCGACTGTCGCATAGCCGACCTCATGCTCCCGCGCCAACCGCTCTAAAAGACGTCCGATTTCTTTACTGCGCGTACCGTTACCGCTGACGATTTGCGTGATCGGATAGCGCTGAAAAACGGTTTGGCAGAACGGCACCAAATCGTTTGTCGGAACAATTTCTTTATGTATCAGCTCGGTATCTTCACGGACAACCGCCGTTCCCGTTTTCGCCGAACCCGGATCAATAGCTAAAATCATACTTCCTCTTTTTCCCACAAAAATCCCCGCCGCAGCGGGGATAAAATATCTATTTCGCAGTGACGATAATATCAATGTGCACGGGCCCGTCCGTATAGATATCCTGCTTGGCCACGGCGCGGAGATTGACGTTGCCTCCCTTCGCCGCGATTTCCTGAATGGTGTTGAACAACTGCAATCCGTCCACCTGACCGACGGTGCCTGTCAACGGATCCGGCAAGACGCCTTTTTGCTTAGCCTGCTGATTGACATCCTGCAGAAATTGCAACACGCTCATTTCGATATTGCCGCGACCGCTGTACGCGGAAAGGTCCGCCGCGTACACCGTCTCCCCCTGCCGATACAACAGCAGATCGTCATGAATGACAAAGTCGACCCAGGCGGGTTCGCCATAGATGATGTTGCCCGCCGCTACCACGCGGACCAGTTTCTTCCGGTCGGTGTCCTGCAACTCCGTCGATGCTTTCTCCAATGTCGCCGGCAGCACACGAATAAGCGTAGTGCCTTCCTGTGTATTGAGCTGTTTTTGCAGCAGCCGATTCGTATCATTTAACACGTTCACCAAGACCTGTTGTGCCTGATCCGCGCTCAAATGGCTTTCGACAACAGCGCTGGAAAGTATCTGACCGACGCGGAAGACGACTTGCCCTTCGCGCAGGCTGACGATATTGGTGCGTAAACGTTCCGCTTCCGCATCCAGTTTCTGAATATTTTCAGTCAGCTCGCCGCGCATCGCTTCCAATTGAGCGATTTCTTCGGCGGACGCGTGCACATCGTCCTGCGCTTTACGATACGCCTCTTCGACCACTTGCAGCTGCGCCCGCATGTAGCTTTCCTGTTCCTGCGCCAGCGCCAATTGCGTATTCGTTTCGCGCACGCGTTCGGTCATGCGATTGTATTCCGTGGTTTGTTCCGCCAGTTGGGCTTTACTGCGTTCCAATTCAGCATTTTTTTGCTGCACTTCGCTCCCCAAACGGCCCAATTCACCTTGCAATTGTTCCATGCCGAAAAGCGCCGTCCGAACGTTCTCGGAAAGAGCGCTGAGAACGCCGATCGTCATCAAGGCGATCATGATGCCCGTGAGCACCGTAACGAGAATCGACGTGTACTTCGGTCGCATGCCGAAGAGCGAAATTCGTTTTTTGCCGACCTTGCTGCCGATTTTATCGCCCAAGAAAGCGATCAAACCGCCCATTACGGCCAGCACGCAAAAAATTAAAATGCCGATTTCCATACCTGCTCCTTTACCGTGAGACGCGACGGATCAAGATGATTCCCGCCACGACCGCCAAGATATTCGGCAGCCAAACCGCCACCGCCGGCGCAAGCACATGCCCCTCGCCCAGCGCCGCGGTAAATGTCATTAACGCATAATAGATAAAAATAACGATGACGCTCAGTCCGAAACCGAGGGACGATGAAGAACGCTGCCGCTGCACACCGAGCGGCGCGCCGATTAACGCGAACGCGAAGCTCGCGAAGGGTAATGAAAACCGCTGATGCAATTCCATTTGCAGGCGTGTCGTATCCGCATACGCCGCTTCAAAAGCCTGCATCTGTTGCCTTAATTCATGGATCGTCATCGTTTCCGGCTTTTTCTTTACTTCCGTCACCTGCGAAGGCGTCGCCGTGAACGGTAAGACCTGCTCTTCAAACCGCAACATGCGATCCACGCCATCGCCGCCCGAAAGATCGTAAACAGTGCCGTTGGATAATACCCAATGGCCGTCCTGCCAACGCGCCTCGGGCGCGTTTTCTATCCGCACCAACTGATTATTTTGAAATTCCTGAATGGTAATCGTCTGCAGAACTTCGCGCTCATTGTCATACTTGCGAGCGTAGAGCAAATGCCGAATCGAGTCATCGTTGACGTCTTTCAATACGATGTGTTCATGCACCTGCGGTTTGACATTGTTCTTGATTTCATTATTAATGGTGTATTCGTATGCATACGTGGCGGCCGGAACAACGTATTCGTTAAATAATACCGTCGCCATGCTGATGCCCAAACTCAACGCGATAATCGGCGCGATGAGACGCGTGAAGCTTTGTCCCGCCGTGCGCATGACAATGAGTTCGCTACTGCCCGACGTCCGCGCGACGGTCATTAACGCCCCCAGCAAGACCGACATCGGGAAAGTGTACACGATAATCCTCGGCAAAGCCAGAAAAAACACCTTAGTGACCGCCCATACGGAGGCCCCGTAAGAAGTCAAAAGCTGCGCAATACGAAACAACAGGTCCGCGCCGATGAAAATCGAGGTAAACGCGGCGACGCCAAATAAAAAAGGCGCAACAAACTCCCGTAACATGTATTTATCTAAAATCCGCATACGCATCTCCTGATCTTGCCTCTTTTATCTTATCACATTTTTCCACAGCGTTTAGGTTAAACGGAAGTTCTCGCCAAGATAAAATTTGCGCGCCAGCGGGTGTTCCGCCACCGTATTGGCATCGCCTTCGAGAAGAATCTTTCCTTCATTCAAAATGTAGGCGTGATCCACAATCGCCAAGGTCTCACGCACATTATGATCGGTAATCAACACGCCGATATCGCGTTCCCGCAAGTGGGAAATGACGGACTGAATATCCGCGACCGCGATGGGATCGACGCCCGCAAACGGCTCATCGAGCAAAATAAATTGCGGATCATGGCACAGGCAGCGCGCGATTTCCACGCGCCGACGTTCCCCGCCCGAAAGCTGACTGCCCAACCGCGTTTCCACTCGTTCGAGGCCGAATTCCGCCAGCAAAGAGTTCGCCCGTTCATCGCGTTCCTTCGGCGTTAAATCCTCGCGCGTCTGCAAGATCGCCAAGAGGTTGTCACGCACGCTGAGCTTGCGAAAAACGGATGCTTCCTGCGGCAAATAGCCGATGCCGTACCGCGCCCGTTTATGGATCGGCTCCCGCGTAATATCCGTATCGTCAACCGTAATCGTACCGCTGTCCGGACGCACGATACCGACCATCATATAAAAGGTGGTGGTTTTCCCCGCGCCGTTAGGCCCCAGCAGACCGACCGCTTTGCCCCGCTCGACATGAACGCTGACGCCGTCGACCACGCGCCGTTTCTGGTAGGATTTCGTGAGATTATGAGTAGCGAGCCGCATCTTATTGCCCGCCTCTGATGACGAGCGTGCTGCGCCCTTTCGTTTCGACCGCCTGTTCTTTCAAGCGCACCTCCAGCGCCGGCCCGTTCAGCGTGTTGCCGTTCTGCACCGCATGGGCGTTGCCCGTGAGCACGGCGAATCCGTCATCCGCGCCCGGTGTCTGCGTGTACGTGATCGCATCCGCTGTGGCTGTAAACGCCTGCTCCGGATGGGAAAGGCTGACTCCGCCCGTGCCGATCATGCGAATTTCATTCACATAGGCTTCGATGTGGCCCGCCGTCATTTCCGTACCCGGTACGGCCAGGTACGCATCACCATCAATCGTGCCGTAACCGTCCGACGGACGATACGTGACGGTGGCGCCGCGCAAGGTGCGGTCATCCGCATGCATTTCCACGCCGCCGGACGCCGCCAGCGATTGATCGGCA
>NZ_JAHAHH010000142.1 GCF_018373335.1 Negativicoccus succinicivorans | reverse complement strand
GAAAGTCACGTCGATGGCGTACTCGACCGCGACCAATGCCGTGTACATGAAAATGAAAGTGGCCGATGAACGCTACCGCATTTACCGTACCGACGCGAACTACGATACGCGCCGCATTTATGTCCAAGCGGAAAATATCGGTCGGATCGGCGTGTTTTATGACGAAGACGTATTCTTTTATGATGATGCCGATGAAGGTATCATGTACGCATTTAACGGCAGCGACAGCTCCTGGCGCACGATTTCTCCGCCGGGCTTTTATCGTTTGATCGGCGTCGACCAAAGTAAAGCCATTTATGCGGCGAAAGTGGATTCCAAAGGAAACGCCATTGAATTGGCGCGCGGGTACTTGGGCGTCGGCTTCACGACCATCGCCAAACTCACCGAACCGGTACCGTTTTCGCAGGTCACGATCAACTACGCTCAGCAGCGGGAAGGCGAAGGCATGACCGCCAACGATCAACCAACGAAGAAGAAGGAGTAACATGGCGAAATATAAAATTCCGAAGGACAGAACCGATGCGGACATGCTGCGTGCCGCGGGTGTCGATGCTAAACGGACGACGGCGACAAGATCGTCCCAAACACAGGCAAACACTCGCGCGACGACAAGGCAATCGACAACCACCGACTCGTTTCACCGCGGCTTTTTGACACCCGAACTCGAAGAGCGTCTGGGCAAATTGTTGCTGGAAGTCAAGCTTGACTACTACAAAGACGAAATCGTCGATTTTTCGATCGAAGCGCGTCGTGACGGACGCAATATTGTGCTCGTCACCGCGCCGAAAAAACATCAAAATCGAACCTGAAAAAATTTACTGGAAGTTATGAAAAACTTTGTGTTTAACTTTTTTATAATGGGCTGAAGCGCCCATTGGGAGCCTTTTTTGAAAAATACTTCCGAGCCTTGTGGCATATGGTGAGGGACTGTTTATAAAAGGCGTAAAAAAAAGCTCTGTTTTTTGTAAAAAAGACTTGCAATTCTGCATTGCGTGTTTTATACTTTAGCTAACCTTTAGAAGAGATCCTAAAGGCCATTGCACAACAATGATTTACAGTGGTAATGTAGCATTCCTTGGCGGTCCATTGACATTCTTATCCGAGTTGCGCCAATGCTTCTGCGATACTTTAG
>NZ_JAHAHH010000040.1 GCF_018373335.1 Negativicoccus succinicivorans | reverse complement strand
CATTAATCGCCAGTTGGGGCTGACCATCGTTTTGATCACACACGAGATGCAGGTCATTAAAGAAATTTGCAACCACGTCGCCGTCATTGAAAACGGTCGCATCATCGAGCAGGGCAGCGCGGCGGATCTTTTCACCGCGCCGCAGACGGCGACCACGCGTGAATTTGTCGGCTCGATTTTAAGCAATGATATTCCGGAAAGTTTAAAACATCTGCATGTTTCCCAGACACCGATTTCCGATGCCGATTTACTGGTTCGGTTATCCTTTATCGGCGACGTTACCGATGAGCCGTTGTTGGCGACATTGATTCGTCGTTTCGATCTCGAAGTCAGCATCCTCTACGCTACCATCGATTACATTCAGGACACCTCATTCGGTCGACTGATTGTGACGCTGGGCGGCAATGAGGATCAAATGCAGGCCGCCTTGGCGTGGCTGCGCACGTGTCCCATTGAAAGTGAGGTGATCGGTTATGTCCCCGCAAATCGTTAGCCTCTTATGGCAGAGTTTAGGGGAAACGATGTACATGGTGGCCGTTTCCTCCTTTCTCTCGGCTTTCTTCGGGATTCCGCTCGGGGTCTTGCTGCTCGTTACCGATAAAGGTCATATTTTGGAAAATGCCGCGATCAATAAACCGCTCGGCGCCGTCGTCAATATGCTGCGTTCGATTCCGTTTATTATTTTAATGGTCGCGATTATTCCGTTGACCCGTATTATCGCCGGTTCCTCGATCGGCACGACCGCCGCGTGCGTTCCCTTGACGCTCGCCGCGATTCCCTTCGCCGGACGCTTGGTGGAAACGGCGCTGAAAGAAGTTCCCTTCGGATTGGTCGAAGCCGCGCAGTCAATGGGCGCTTCCCCGTTCCAAATCATCTACAAAGTATTGGTTCCCGAAGCGCTTCCGACCATTATCGACAGCATGACTAACGTCGTCGTCAATTTGATCAGCTACTCCGCGATGGCGGGCGCGATCGGCGGCGGCGGCTTGGGCGATCTCGCGATCCGCTACGGCTACCAGCGTTTCCGTCTCGATGTAATGCTCGCAACGATTGCAATTTTGGTCATCGTGGTCCAATTGATTCAAAGTTTAGGCAATTATTTAGCACGACGTGTCAATAAAAAATAAATCTGAAAATGAAATAGTGAAATGGGGTAATTCATTATGAAACGACAATGGACAGTCTTATTTTTCCTGCTTTGCAGCCTGGCCGTACTGGCCGGTTGCGGTACTCAAAAAGAGCCGGCAAACGCTGCGCTCGGTACCCAAGAACGACCGCTCGTTGTCGGCGTAACGGCAGGGCCGCAAGCGCAAATTTTAGAACAGGTCAAAACAGTGGCCGCGCGTGACGGATTCGTCATTAAAGTGTCGGAATTCACCGACTTCGTCACGCCGGATCAGGCGCTTGCCAATGGCGAAATTGATGCCAACGCGTACCAACACCAGCCGTACTTGAACCATTTCAATAAAAATAACGGCGACAAATTAGTCTCGATCGGCAAAACCGTACTTTTACCGATGGCGCTCTATGCACCGAAATACCAAACGCTCAATGCCCTTCCCGACGGCGCGAAAGTGGCCATTCCGAACGACCCGACGAACGGCGGTCGCGCGCTCTTGCTGCTGCAGTCGGCCGGTCTGATCCAACTCGGCACGAATGACATCACCGTCACCGTCGCCGATGTCAAGGAAAATCCGCGTCATTTCGAATTCCTCGAAGTGGAAGCCGCGCAGGTACCGCGCTCGTTAGATGACGTGGATGCCGCCGTAATTAATACGAACTACGCGCTCGAAGCGGGACTTTCCCCGGTTGCGGATGCGCGTTTTGTGGAAACGAAAGAATCGCCGTACGCTTGTGTGCTGGCCGTGCAAAAAGATGCGAAAACCGACGCGGCGTATGCGAAACTTCTTTCCTACTACCAATCGGAACCCGTACGCGACTTTATTCACAAAGAATTCAAAGGCGCACTGGTACCGGCGTTCTGACTTGATGTTTTCCTTTACAACTGAATGCAGCTGTGATAAAATACTACTGTTGCTAATAACGGAACTTGCAAGGAGGTGTAGATAATGGCAAATTATTGCGAAGTTTGTGGTAAAGGTACGCAAACCGGTATGAACGTCAGCCACTCACATTTGAAAACGAAACGAACCTGGAAACCGAATATTCAACGTGTACGTGTTGTTCTCAACGGTCAAACCAAGCGACAGAACGTCTGCACTCGGTGCCTTCGTTCCGGCAAAGTGGAACGTCCTTAAGACAAACTGAAAACCGCCCTCGGGCGGTTTTTTTATACGCATTTTCAGACAATAAAAAGCCGCCCGAGGGCGGCTTTATTTAACATCCCAATAGCGAGGCAAAAACACGTCTTGATATAAACGAATCGCATACTCGTCCGTCAGACCGGCCACATAGTCGATCACCGACGTTGCGACCGGGGTTTCAATCGGTCGGTGTTCCTCCGGCAAGCGCTCGGGATCTTCCATATAGTAACGGCAAAGTTCCTGTACCAAGCGGTAACCGCGCTCGCGATCCGGCACCAGCGCCGGCGCCTGATACACATTGGCGAACATGAATTCGCGAAATATGCGCATGACCGCCTGCGTGGCATCCGGCATGATAATACTGTCCCGATCCAACGATGAATACACCAGGTCGCTCACCATCGCCGTGATCATGGATGAATGCGTCGTTCCGAAACGGCGCTTCACTTCCGGCGGCAAATCGTCCGCCGTAAGCATCCCCGCCCGCTCCGCATCATCAAAATCGTGGCATAAGTAGGCAATGCGGTCGCTGTAACGAACCAGTTGCCCTTCCAATGTCTGCGGCAGATTCGGCCCCGTATGATTCAAAATACCGTCACGTACGGCCCGCGTCAAATTCAAACCGGCGCCATGCTTTTCCAACACATCCAACACGCGCAGACTTTGCTCATTATGATGAAAATACCCGAACAGATCGCGAATCGCAAATTCACCGACATGACCGAACGGCGTGTGCCCCACGTCATGCCCCAAGGCGATGGCTTCCGTTAAATCTTCATTCAAGCGCAGCGCGCGCGCCATCGTCCGCGCGATTTGACTCACTTCCAATGTATGCGTCATGCGCGTGCGATAATGATCCGTCGGCGCGATATATACCTGCGTCTTGTGTTTCAAGCGTCGAAACGCTTTGCTATGCAAAATCCGGTCCCGATCCCGCTGGTATTCGGTGCGCAGAGGATCCTTATCCTGCGGACGTTCGCGCACGGCGTCACGGCTGTGGGCCGCGTGCGTCGCTAAATATTTGACTTCGCGTTCTTCGGTCACTTCACGGATTTGCATAGTTCACCTCACCTGTGTAAACGGCGGTTGCGTTCGATGATCTCCATGACCCGATTGGCCGTTTCTTCGATCGCTTTGGTGGATACGTCGATCACCGGACAGTGCAATTTGCGCATAATCTCACGCGCATACGTCAACTCTTCCCGAATGCGATCGAGCGCCGCATAGCTTGCCCCGTCGGCAAGTCCCATGGATTTTAACCGTTCGCTGCGAATCGTATTGAGTTTACCCGGATCGATAATCAAACCGACAATTTTATGGGAAGGCAGCTGGAATAATTCTTCCGGCAACGGCACTTCCGGAACCAGCGGCAAGTTCGCCGCTTTGATTTTTTTATGCGCCAAATACATGGAAAGCGGCGTTTTCGAAGTACGCGACACGCCGATAATGACGATATCGGCTTTTAAAAATCCGGCCGGATTTTTACCGTCGTCATATTTAACCGCGAATTCAATGGCTTCCACTTTTTTGAAATATTCCTGGTCGAGCTTGTGAACCATACCCGGTTGCATGCGCGGTTTGGTTCCGGCAATCGCTTCCACCGCACGCAACATCGGCCCCATGATATCGACCGATGTCACCTTGTATTGCCGAGCGATCTCTTCAAAACTGGAGCGCAGTTCTTCGGAGACGATCGTATGACAAATGATGCCTTCATTCGCCTGCGCTTCGCGCACCGCATCTTCGACCTGCTCTACCGTGCGGATATACGGCACCCGAATGATGTCAATATCTTCCTTGTCAAACTGGCTGATCGTGGCGCGTGCGACGTTTTCCGCCGTTTCGCCCAATGAATCCGAAAGCACATAAATTGTCGGTACTTTCATTTTTTCACTCCTCTTCCCTTGCCTCGACCGATATCCACCAACAAACGAGTCATCCCCGTCTTGGAAATACGGCCGCGCACCCGATAGATTTTTTCGCCCGCCTTTTCCGTAACATCGACTACCGGCAGACAATCCACCTCGTAATCAATCATTTTTTGTGCCGCCGATAACACATCGTCATTCATTTCCACATAAATCAGACGACTGCTGGACGTCATGACCAACCGCACCGGCAGGGTAGTGAGTTCCCGTTTGCCCATGGCTGCTTTAAGGAGGTCTTTGCGCGAAATAACCCCCGCCAATTCCTGTTGCGTGCCGACAAATAAAGTCCCCACGTCTTCCGTAAACATCGTCACGATCGCATCATATGCGGATGCGTCTTGCGGCACCATAACCGGTTGTGATAAACATTGCGAAACCGTCATCGAGCGAATTTGATCGGCCAAAAGATTATCCGATTCGTTTCCGACATAGAAATATCCCATCTTCGGCCGCGCGTCTAAAATCCCCAGCATCGTTAAAATCGCAAGATCACTGCGCAACGCTGCTCGCGTTACCGACAAACGTTTCGCGATCGCATGCCCCGAGATCGGTCCGTCCTCGCGCACCATTTCGGCAATTTTTTCCTGTCTCTCCGAAAGCACTTCGTTCTCACCACCTGACTCTATTATACAAAAAATGCCCCGTAACGGGGCATTTTTTTATTACCATTTAAGTTCTTCCTGATTGGCCACGCGACCTTTGCCGGTCACCGCATCCAACATAATACGCTGTTCCAGTTGCGCGACCATTTTCTTGGTCGCTTTGACCATATCCGGGTTAACCGATACGGAATCGATGCCTTGACTGATCAGGAATGCCGTGAAGTCAGGATATACCGACGGCGCTTGCCCGCAAATCGAAACGGTTTTACCGTCACGATGCGCCGTTTCGATCAAGTGGCGAATGGCACGACGTACTGCCAGGTTGCGTTCATCGTAAATGTGCGAAACGGTATCGTTGTCGCGATCGCAACCAAGGATCAGCATCGTGAGATCGTTCGATCCGATCGAGTAGCCATCCACAAATTCATTGAACTGATCCGCCAAGATAATATTGGAAGGAATTTCCGCCATCAGCCAAACTTTGAAGTCCGGGCCGCGACGCAAGCCTTCGGCCGCCATCAAGTCGGTGATAATACGAGCTTCTTCCACAGTACGGCAGAACGGAATCATCACGTTCAAATTCTTGAAGCCGTATTCTTCACGTACTTTGCGAACCGCCGCCAATTCCAACTTGAATGCTTCGATATAGGTGGGGTCGTAGTAACGGGAAGCGCCGCGCCAACCTAAGAGCGCGCTCGGTTCATACGGTTCATATTTGTCGCCGCCTTTGAGATCACGGTATTCACTCGATTTGAAATCGCTGAAACGCAAGGTGACCGGACGCGGCGCCATCGCCTGACACACTTTACGGATGCCGTCCGCCAAACCGTCGACCACGCGTTCCGGATGACCGATTTCGATCAGGTACAGCGGATGCTCATGGATGAACGTGGTCCAGATAAATTCTTCGCGCATCAGGCCGATGCCATCACACGGCAACTGCCCGTATTTTTCCGCCAAGTCCGGATCGCCGAGGTTCATGTATACTTTCGTACCGGTCGGCGGGAAGTATTCCGCCGCCACCGCGGTCTGCTCCGCTGCTTGCGGTTGTTTAACGAGGTCTTCGATCAGGCCGTCATAGACGATGCCGTTCGTCGCGTCGACCGTAATCATCGCGCCGTCCTGAATCGTTTGCGTCGCCGCATCACCGCGGCTCTGCGTACCGACAATACACGGAATGCCCAATTCGCGGCTGACGATCGACGCATGGCAGGTCATACCGCCCGCATCGGTAACAATCGCTTTCGCTTTCTTCATGGCCGGAACCCAGTCGGGAGCGGTCATTTTCGTGATCAGAATTTCGCCTTCTTTAAACGTATCAATCAGCGCCGGATCCAAGATAACGTGCGCTTTACCGCCCACGCGTCCCGGGCTGGCCGGCAAGCCTTTCAAGAGCGGTTTGCGATCTGTCGTATAATCGACTTCCGCCGGATTGTCCTGTTTCTTTTCTTTATTTTTCTTCGACCAAACGGTTTCCGGACGCGCCTGGAGAATTTTGATCGAGCCGTCGCGTTCATCGACGCCCCATTCGATATCCATGTAGCAGCCGTAATGCTTCTCAATCGCCAACGCATAGCGCGCGAGTTCTACGACCTGTTCGTCGGAAATGACCTGCTGTTTCGCTTTTTCCGGATCGACGTTTTGTTCGATGACGCCGCTGCCCGGTTTGCGGGTGAGCATAATCGGTTTTTCGTTGACATGTTTTTCCGTGATCGTGAGATCCTGTTTGTTGACAAGGAAGCTGTCCGGAGTTACCGTGCCCTGAACAACGTATTCACCCAAGCCCCAAGCACCTTCGATCATGATATTCTGATCATTGCCGGTAGCCAGATCCACCGTAAACATAACGCCCGACGCTTCGGAGAACACCATCATTTGAACGACGGCCGAAAGCGCCACTTCGAGATGATCAAAGCCCTGTTTTACACGATAGTACACGGCGCGATCCGTAAAGGTGGAGGCGTAGCATTCTTTAACGCGGTCAATCACTTCTTCTTTGCCTTTAACGTTCAAATAGGTATCCTGCTGACCGGCAAAGCTGGCATCGGGTAAATCTTCCGCCGTCGCGCTGGAACGAACCGCTACAAACGGCGCCTCTTCGCCGACTTTTTTAGCCAATTCATCATAGGCATTGCCGATAGAGTCTTGCAATTCCTGCGGCATTTTTGCGGCCATGATCGCTTCGCGAATTTGCGCGCAAACATCACGCAACTGCGCCGAGTCTTCCACATCCGTCAAATTTTCAAGCAATTCTTTTACTTTTGCATCCGCGCCGGATTCTTCCATGAAGTAACGATAGCCGTGCGCCGTCGTGGCAAAACCGTACGGTACCGGTACCTTCGTCTGCGAGGTAAGTTCGCCCAGGGAAGAAGACTTGCCGCCGACCAAATCGACGTCCGAACGACGCAAGTCGTCAAACCAAAGTACATACGCTTTTTCTTTATCCATTTTGCTCTCCTTTCAAAACCCGAACAGTAAAAGAGTATACTATATATCAAAGTCAAGTTTATAGTATATTCTATTTAAATTTCTGTCAAGCACTATTGATCGACTTTCAAGATTCGCATAAAGTTCGCTCAGCTATCCTGTTTTCGCATACAAAAAAGAGCTCCTGCGAGCTCTTTTTAATGACGGTTTCAACCCAAACGAATGCGACGATATTTACGCTTACCGACCTGCAAAACATCATCGTTTTGTAATGTGCAATTTTCTTCGGTGACCTTTTCGCCGTTAACGCGAACGGATCCCTGTTGAATCATGCGTTTGCCTTCACTGTTGCTCGAGACCATACCGGCCGCATTCAACAATTGCGGCAACCAGACTTCACCCGCATCAATCGAAAGCTCTTCGATCTCACTCGGCAGATCGCGCTCCTGGAAAACACGGACAAATTCCTGTTCCGCCGCTTCGGCCGCCGCGGCGCCATGGTACAGCTCGACAATCGTTTTGGCGAGCAGCATTTTGGCATCGCGCGGATGAACGCTGCCGTCTTTGAGACCCTGCGCCAGTTGTTCCTGCTCTTCGCGCGGCATATCCGTCACCAACATGAAGTAGCGCGCCATCAATTCATCCGGAATCGACATCGCTTTGCCGTACATTTCCGTCGGTTCTTCATCGATACCGATGTAGTTGCCGAGGCTCTTGCTCATCTTCTGTACGCCGTCCAAACCTTCCAAGAGCGGCATCGTGATAACGACCTGCGGCTCCATACCGGTTTCGCTTTGCAAATGGCGGCCGACAATCAGGTTAAACTTCTGGTCGGTACCGCCGAATTCGATATCCGCTTTGATCGCGATCGAGTCGTAACCCTGCATCAGCGGGTACATAAATTCATGCAGCGAAATCGGCCGCCCTTCGGTATAACGTTTTTGGAAGTCATCGCGTTCCAACATGCGGGCAACCGTATATTTCGCCGCGAGCGTCAAAACGTCGGCAAAGTTCATTTTACCGAGCCATTCGCTGTTGAAATGAACTTCGGTTTTATCGCGATCTAAAATTTTGAAAATTTGATCTTCGTACGTCTTCGCATTGGCCAAGACCTGTTCTTCCGTTAGCGGTTTGCGCGCCGCGCTTTTGCCGCTCGGATCCCCGATACGGCCGGTAAAGTCGCCGATAATCAAAACGATCTGATGTCCCAAGTCTTGAAATTGTTTGAGTTTGCGCAAGACTACCGTGTGTCCGAGGTGAATATCCGGCGCGGAAGGATCCAAACCCAATTTAACCCGCAGCGGCGTATTCGTTGCGACGGCACGCTCCAATTTTTTACGTAATTCATCCAGCGGCAAAATTTCCGCCGCACCGAAACTCATTTGCGCTAACTGTTCTTCTACCGATTTCATCTGCTACCTCCACTACCATTGTTAAACTACTGCTAAGTACTATTATAACCGTTACATCTGCCCGCCCAATGTCGGTCGGTGCTCACTCGGATCGGTCTTACGCGCGGCGTGCGCCAACACACCGTAGCCGGCCAGAGCCGAGAGAAGCGATCCGGCAAATATACCGATTTTAGCCTGATTCTGAAACGCCGGATTGACAAACGCCAACATCGTGACGAAAAGCCCCATGGTAAAGCCAATCCCGCACAAAATGGAACAACCGTACACATGCTCCCAACGAGCGCCGGTAAGCATGCCCGCATAACCCGTTTTTACCAAACCGTAAACCGCGGCGAAGACCCCGATCTGTTTACCGATGAACAAGCCTAATGTAATGCCGATCACCACCGGATCCAAAAGGTCGCCCCAGTGGAAACCGTTGAAAGATACGCCGGCATTCGCGAATCCGAAGATCGGCAAGATGATGAAAAACACAGGTAAATGCAATGCTCCCATCCAGGCGTCGAGAATATGCATCACGCCACCGGATTTCGTTTTCGCGGTCAGCGGAATCGTCAGGGCCAGAACAACGCCGGCAATCGTGGCATGCACGCCGGAACGCAGGAAGCAATACCATAAAATAGAACCTAATATAGCATACGGCACGGCGTTACCCACCTGGCGACGATTCAAAAAGAGCAACATCGCCACTATAACCGCACCCACCAAAAGATAGGTGAATGCCACTTCATTCGTATAAAAAAATGCAATAATTAAAATCGCCAGTAAATCATCAATAATCGCCAACGCCGTCAAGAAGATTTTAAGCGAACGCGGCACGCGTTTCCCCAGCAGTGCCAAAACGCCTAATGCAAATGCGATATCGGTCGCCGCCGGAATCGCCCAGCCGTGCGCCGTATCACTTCCCAACGGATTAAAGATGAGGTAAATCGCTGACGGAATGACTAAGCCGCAGAAAGCGGCAATCCCCGGCAACATGCGTGCGGAACGTTCCCGCAAATCTCCCTCATAGATTTCACGCTTAATTTCCAAACCGACATATAAAAAGAAAAATGCCATCAACAAATCATTGATCCAAAGTAAAGGTGTAAGACCGCCGAAAGGCTGACTCAAAAAGCTGAAATAGGAAACCGCAAACCCGCTATTCGCGATCGCCAGTCCCAATGCGGATGTTATCATCAGCAGAATCCCGCTCGACGAATCCGCCTGAATAATCTTTTTTAAACTCGTCATCCTCTCAACCACCTTTACGCGCCGGCAGAGTATCAGCATCATTCATAATACGTACCGACACAGTACCAGTATAACTCATGTATAATTATATATAAATAAACTTTTATATTTTGTATAAATATTTTTTGTATAAGATCTTTATATGGAGGCAATTATGTCATACCTGCTTGTCATCTTGCTTTGTCTTTGTCTGAGCGGCTGCGGACAGGAAGCGCCGCCCGCACCGCCCGCGGCGACGAACGCCGAGCAAACCCCCCCGCAACCTCCAACCACTTGGCGGGAAGGCGTCACAAGCATGCAGGTGGGAGATTACGCCGCTGCCGAAACGCAATTTACGGAAGCGATCAAAGCCGCCCCGCAGGATTACCACGCGTACGCCGATCGCGGTTTGGTGCGCGCCTTGGCTGAGCGTTACGAAGAAGCGCGAAAAGATCTGACCCGCGCCTCCGATTTAGCGCCCGGAATACCCGCCGTCGAATATAATTGGGCCATGTATTATAAGTTACAAGGACAACTTGACGGCGCCTTCGCCCATTTCCAAAACGTGCTGAAAAAGGAACCGAAAAACGCTTGGACATTGTACGGCATCGCGACGATCTACGCCGATCGCGGTGAAACAGAGCCGGCGCTTACCTATTTAGAGCGCGCGATTGCGGCGGATCCGACCGTTGCCGATGCGGCGCGCTCGCAGGAGCACTTCCGCTTATTTCATGAAAACGCGCGTTTTCAAAAACTTATTTCATAATCCGTCTTACGAGACAGTATAAAAAAAGGAATGGAAGTCTCCATTCCTTTTTTGTCGTCCTTACTGCACATCCATTACGGCTTTGCCTTTGTAATGACCACAATATTTGCACACACGGTGCGGCATGATCATCTCGTGGCACTGCGGACATTCAATCAAGCCCGGGGCCGTCAATTTCCAGTTCGCGCGACGACGATCGCGACGACTTTTCGACATTTTACGCTTCGGTACTGCCATGGTTGCACCTCCTCTTTACTCGTTCCTGCTACTTTGCTTCCAGGCAGCTAGAGCCGCCCAGCGAGGGTCGATTTCCGTATCGCTGCAATCGCAAGATCCTTCATTCAAATTCGTTCCGCAGTGCGAACAAAGACCTTGGCAATCTTCCCGACACAGCACTTGAACCGGCTCCTCAATGAGCAACGTATCCCGAACAAGAGATCGTACATCCACGGTCAGGCCGTCGTATCCAAGTGCATCCGCATCTTTTTCCGGTTCGCGGACGAATCGTTCATAAACGGGCACGCGGATCTCCCGTTCAAATTCATCCAAGCAACGTGTACAAACGCCTTGCATGCGAGTGGTTAATTCCCCTTCCCAATGCAAGCGTTCCCCATCATACCAATATTCACCGCGGATTTCCACGGGCGCCAATAAGCCTCTCAATTCCGGATCATCCGCAAATTCTTCCTGCGGCAAAGTAAACGCATACGCAATACGTTCTCCGGGATGAGCGATGGCGGCATCAATGGATACTTTCATGCTGAACCTCGACTTTCTTATTATAGCGATTCCACCCTTTATTGTCAATTGAGAGGATACTTTTCCACGTGAATATAATTACATCTATTCTAACAAAGTAAACCTGTGATGTAAACGTAAGCGGCCCGGTCACTGCGCAAAATCATTTTTCCAACTACAATCAAAAAGGCGGAGTGATCTCCGCCTCAACTTACCATGATCGGCCGGCACCGCCACCGCCGGAGCTGCCGCCTCCGCCACCGCGGAAACCGCCCCCGAAGCCGCCGCCACCGCCGAAACCTCCCCCGCCGCCGCGCGAGAAAAACATCAGCAGCAGGATACGCGTCAGACGACCGCGATTAAAGATACCGTCCAACATCAGAACCCCGATCAGAAACGCCAGCGGCCATACGGAACCACTTTGCCGTTCCGGTTTTTCAACCTTTCCCGGTGTGCCTAAATCTTTTTCCGTGATGCCGTATTCCTGCATCGTCACGCCGATCAAAGCGCCATAGGTTTGCAAGATGCCCTGCTCGAATTGATTTTGCTTAGCATACGGGATAAAGTACCGATCTAAAATCTCGCCCGCTTTCGCATCATTGAGCGCGCCTTCCAAACCGTAACCGACTTCAATGCGCACCTGCTTGGCCGACGGTACGACCAGGAGCAAAATCCCGTTGTTTTTTGATTTATCGCCGATGCCCCAGCGTCGAAACAGCTCGGTCGCATACATTTGCATATCCCCGTCGGGAATGCTTGGCATGGTCGCTACTACGACCTGGGCACCG
>NZ_JAHAHH010000039.1 GCF_018373335.1 Negativicoccus succinicivorans | reverse complement strand
AAAAGGCTATTGTAGCGGAGCATGTTAAAAACGATAAACGGTCATATGATTACGATCCTAGGGATTTCAAAAAAGAATAAGACCGCTAAGGCAAACGCCGAGGCGGTTTTTCTTACGCAAATTGACAAGATGCTATGAACGGAATAAACGAAAATGGCATTTGCATATGAAGAACTTGAGAATGAATGAAAAGCTTTATTTAGAACAAGATGATCGCATGCGCTTGTCAAGGGATTATTATGCGCAGTATGATAAATATATCAGAGATAATAAAAACAACTTGTTTACTATGGTTTTAGGTAACAAGTTGGCGTGTGCACTGCGGAGGGTTGGTGGTAAATAATGTGTTATATTCCGGACGGCTGGATAAAAGACAAAAGAAACGAGGACGAGGTGCGGCGCTTAATTGCTATTTGTATTGCAGATCTGAAATTTGGAAACGAAGAAGAGAGGGCTGAGGCCCGCTTAAAAGAGCTCGGCGAAGATATTATTCTTAGGGAACTTAAAAAGGGAACTTTTGCGGGTTGTCAATAAAAGCCGCCGACGCAGATACCGCGGGCGTTTTTATTTGTCGGCTAAATGGCAGCGAAGGATAGCGAGCGAGCCGGATACGGGCAAGAGCATCGACGTGTTGGATATAACTTATAAAGAGTAGAAAAGAAAATGTGTAGAGCCTATAGAGCAGATAAAAGACGAAGAAAATGATATAGAAGCAAAATGATATCATCGAAAATAAAAAGATGGTTTAGATATTAATTTTAATATAATTGGGCAGATGATGATAAGGTTGAAAGGGGACGTACGATTGACTGAATTGGATCGAGCAATAGCGTTTGCAAAAAAGGAAGGATATGAAACAGCTGAATTTCTTTTTAATAAAAACGGATACAATGTATATGAGCCGATCATGAAAGTAGGAGAAGTCTCATATATAGGGTTGCCGCACACAATTTTAGTTAAAGGTGATAAGATACGCATGACTGGCGATCCCGAATGCTTTGAGTATATACGAGATGAATAGTAAGTTGAATGTACGTAAATAAAAACCGCTAAAGCGAAACGCTGAGGCGGTTTTTTATTGCTCAAATTTAGCGACGCATGAAGTGGGTAACGCTCATATGGCTCGTGCGTCACGGGAAACTGCCTGCGCGGATGAAAGTTTTCTGAAGATTCGCGACGGATGACCCGTATTGTCGCAACAATCACATATTGCCGGGCCAAATGTGATAAAATAAACTAAGTTAAAAGGGGGAGTTTATGGCGACAGTCGGTTTGTTGGCAGGGATCGGCAAATTGCCGGTGACGTTTTTGCGCGAGGCGAAGCGCTTGGGGGAGCGTGTCGTGACGATTGCCGTCGTCGATGCGGTAGAACCGGAGTTGGCGCAAGAGTCGGATCAGTTTTATCAGATTAAAATCACGAAACTGGGTTCGATACTGAAAACGCTGCAACGGGAAGGAGTGACCGAGGCGACGATGCTCGGCAAAGTCACCAAAGAAATTTTATATGGCAATTTAGGCATTCCGGATTGGCGCGCGCTGCAATTTTTGCGGCGGGTACGGGATCGTAAAGATGATACGATTATGCTGGCATTGGTCGACGAATTGGCGGACATCGGCGTCACCGTTTTGGATCAGACGCGCTACCTCACGCCGTTGATGCCGCCGCCGCAAGTGTTCACGAAACGGCAGCCGACCGCGGCGGAGTGGGATGATATCCGCTTCGGTTTCGCGTTGGCCAAACAGATCGGGGCGCTCGATATCGGTCAGACGGTTGTCGTCGCGCGCCAAGCCGCGATGGCGATTGAGGCGATCGAAGGCACGGATGCCTGCATTATAAGAGGTTGCGCATTGGCGCGTCAGGGCGCGGTGGTCGTTAAAACAGCGAAACCGCAACAGGACGTGCGTTTTGACGTGCCCGCGATCGGCTTGACGACATTGCGCTCGCTCTTGGAACATAAGGGCGCGGTGCTTGCGATTGAGGCGCAACGCACTTTATTTGTGGAGCAGGAAGAAGTCATCGCGCTCGCCGATCAAAAAGGCGTGGCGATCTGCGCTGTTTCCGCGGAGTCGTTGTCACGATGAAAGTATTTTTTTCGGCCGGTGAGGCCTCCGGAGATTGGCATGCGGCCGCCGTCGCCCGCGCGCTCAAAGAGCGCGTTCCTCAGCTTGAAATGCAGGGGATGGGCGGCGCGGAAATGCGCGCCGCCGGCGTGACGGTCGTGCATGATATCGCGGACCTGGGGGTGATCGGGATTGCGGAAATTATTCGCAAATTACCGTTTTTCTTTCGGTTGCGTTCGGAACTGGTGGCAGCCATTCGCCGCCAGCAGCCGGATGTGGTCGTCTGCGTGGATTATCCGGGCTTTAATATGAAGCTTGCGCAAGCCGTCAAAAAAGAGCTCGGGATTCCGGTGGTCTACTATATCGCTCCGACGATTTGGGCTTGGCATCGGTCGCGGGGCAAAGCGATTGCGCGGGATACGGCGGCGGTAGCTTCCATTTTTCCGATGGATGTGCCGTTGTATCGGGAAGACGGCGCCCGCGTGGAGTTTGTGGGGCATCCGCTGGTGGATTTGGTGCGACCGGAATGGTCGCAGGATGAAACCCGCGTCCATTTTCAAATGGACCCCGCCAAAAAGCAACTGTTGCTGTTGCCGGGGAGTCGTCGGCAGGAGGTGCAAAGTTTGCTGCCGACTATGCTTGCCGCCGCGGAGCTTTTGGCGAAAGAATTTCCGCTCCAATGTTGCTTGCCGCGCGCGAGCACGATTTCCGAGGCGGAGCTTGCGCCGCTTTTGGCCGAGACCGAATTGGATATTCAAATGACGACGTCGCATCTGCATGATTTGATGACGGTATGCGATGCCGCATTGGCCGCTTCCGGAACAGTGACTTTGGAAACCGCGCTGCTCGGTTTGCCGACCGTGCTTTGTTATAAAGTGGCGCCGCTGACGTACTGGCTCGGTCGTCGGGTTTTGCAAACGCCGCATATCGGTTTGCCGAATATTGTGGCCGGGCGGGAAGTGATCCCGGAATTTTTACAGCAGGATGTCACGGCCGAAAACTTGGCGCGCGCGGTGGCGTCATGGTGGCGGGATGAGGAAGCGTCTCGTCGTCTGCGGGACGATTTAGCCATGGTGCGGGAAAAATTGGGCGCGCCCGGCGCTGTCGGGCGTGTCGCCGATCTTATCATACGAATCGCTGAGGAAAATAATGACTGATTACGCACGTTTATTACATTACGTAGTGCCGTACTGGCGGCGCGGGGTAGCGGCCATCATCGCCATGATTTTGGGAGCGCTTACCATGCTTGCCGTGCCGTGGATCATTCGCAATATCATTGACGACGTACTGGCCGCGAAAAACTTGGTGGCATTGAATTGGATCGCGTTCGGGATCTTGGTGCTCTTTTTCCTGCGCGGCGTGTTTTCCTATTTACAAGGCTACCTGATGAGTTACATCGCGAACCGCGTGATCATTGATATCCGCAATGAAGTCTACGCGCGGGTGCAACGTTTATCACTGCGTTTCTTTGATGCGCGCAAAACCGGCAGTTTGATGAGCCGCCTGACGAATGATATCGGCGCGTTGCAGAACGCGATTGTCAATGATTTTGTCAATATTGTCAAAGAAAGCGTTATCCTGATCGGCTCGCTGGTCGGCATGGTGATTTTACATTGGCGGCTGACATTGCTTTGCATCATTATCGTTCCGCTGGTCAGCATCACCATCAAATATTTCGGTCGAAAACTGAAAAAAAGCGGTCATATGATGCAGGAACGCGTTGCCGATGTGACTTCGCATTTACAGGAAACGATCGGCGGTATTCGCGTCGTTAAATCGTTTTTCCGTGAAGATTATGAAATCGCCCGTTTCCGTCAGATCAATCAGGCGAGTTTCGGCGCGGCGATGAAAGCGGCGCGGCAGTCGAGCCAGCTTTCCCCGGTGGTCGAATTTATCGCGGCAATTGCCGTCACCGCGATTATTTGGTACGGCGGTTGGAGCGTCATCGACGGGGAACTGACCGCCGGTGAACTGATCGCGTTTTTGATTTACGCCATTAATTTAGCCAATCCGGTACGGCGCTTAAGCGCGCTTTACGGCGATATTCAACGCTCGATGGCGGCCGGTGAGCGCGTCTTCGCGTTGCTGGACGAAGTGCCGGATATTCGTGAAAAGACAACGCTATCGCGCTTCCCGTACTGCGCGGCGACGTTGTTTTTGACGCGGTTCATTTCCGGTACGAACCCTCTAAAGAAGTACTGTCCGGTATCAGCTTCCATGCCGAACCGGGCCAAAAAATCGCGTTGGTCGGACCGAGCGGGTCGGGGAAATCGACGATTGCCAACCTGATTCCGCGCTTTTATGATGTGACGGCCGGCGCGATCAGGATTGACGGACATGATGTTCGGGACGTGACGCTGGCGTCATTGCGTGAGCAGATCGGCATCGTGCCGCAGGATACCGCTCTTTTCAACACGACGATCGAAGAAAACATACGCTACGGTCGCTTAGACGCGACGGATGAAGAAGTGGCGGCGGCGGTACGCGCCGCCAATGCGGAAGAATTTGTGCGGCAACTGCCGCAAGGTTTGCAAACGCCGATCGGCGATCGGGGCCTGGTGCTTTCCGGCGGGCAGCGGCAACGCATCGCGATCGCGCGGGCGCTTTTGAAAGATCCGCGGATTCTTATTTTAGATGAAGCCACGTCCGCTTTGGATACGGAAAGCGAACAGCTGGTGCAGGCGGCGCTGGAACGCCTGATGGTCGGTCGCACCGCGTTTATTATCGCGCACCGGCTGACGACGATTCAGGACGCCGATCATATTTTAGTGATTGATCGCGGCCGCATTGTGGAAAGCGGCACGCATCAATCCTTACTGGCGCTGCACGGTATGTACTACAACCTTTACACGTTACGCTTACAGGGAGACGAGAAATAGTATGTACTGGTTTTACAATATTTGTCTGGTGCTGTATTGGCTGCTGCTGGTGCCGGTATTGCTCTATCGCCTGCTTTTTGAAGAGGGGTTTTATGACCGCTTACGGCAGAGCGCGGGCGTCATGCCCCAGCCGGTACTGACGAGCATTCAAAACTGCCACGGCATATGGGTACATGCGGCATCCGTTGGCGAGATTGTGGCGGCCAGCCCCATTGTTCGTGAATTAAAACAGCGCCTGCCGGAGGAGACCGTGATCGTGTCGGTCGTCACCGCGACGGGCCACCGCATGGCGGAACGAATTATTCCCGAAGCGGATGCGCATATTTTTTTTCCGGTGGATTTACCGATCATTACGGAGCGCATCGTCAGCATCGTGAAACCGAAAGCGATCCTCTTGGTGGAAACGGAACTTTGGCCGAACTTTTTGCAAGTGGCGGAAAAAAAGGAGATTCCGGTCATGATGGTCAACGGCCGGATCAGCGATCGCAGCATGAAGCGCTATCGCCTGATTTTAGGCTTTACCCGCCGCATGTTGGCGCAAATTCGCTGGTTCTGCATGCAATCGCGTACCGATGCCCGCTACATTGAAGAAATGGGCGCGGACCCCGCGCGGGTGCAGGTGACGGGGAATACCAAGTATGACCAAACATATGCCGAAGTCACTCCGGCGGAACGCGACGAATTGCGTCATGAATTCGGTATCGGCGAGGCCCATCCGGTGATCGTGGCGGGGTCATTCCATGAAGGCGAATATGACATTTTACTGGCGAGTTTTCGCGATGTGCGGCGGCAGTATCCCGACGCGAAATTAATCTTGGCGCCGCGACAGATTCCGGAGGCGGCAAAGGTATTGCAATTAGTGCAAAAATACGGTTTTGTCGGCGCGCGGCGTACGGCTTACGATGCCGAAACGGACGCGCCGGTGTCCGTGCTCGTGCTGGATACCATCGGCGAGCTCGGACGCATCTACAGTTTGGCGGATATCGTGATCGTGGGCGGCAGTTTCGTCAAAGTCGGCGGCCATAATATATTGGAACCGGCGGCGCACGGCAAACCCATTTTGGTGGGACCGCATATGTTCAATTTCAAAGATATTTTCGCTTTGCTGCACAGCGAAGGCGCTTGCCGAATGACGAGCGCCGAAGATCTCACGCGGGATCTGCTGCGCCTTTTGTCCGAGCCGCAGGTGCTTGCGCAAATGGGAGCGGCCGCGTTACGATTAGTGAAAGAAAATCAAGGCGCCACAACGCGCAATGTGGACGCCTTTTGCGCGTTAGCCGAACGCGAGCCGCTGTATTGGAAAGGAGCCGAAGACGGTGAGCATAGAGCGTAAAGCGACGGAGCTTTTAAAAAACGGACCGAAGTCGATCGGTGATCGAGTGCTGTTGACGGCGTTAGGCGGAGTGGAGAGAGTGTACTCCTGGGGCGTTAATTTTTGGTCCTCCATGTACGAGGCGGGGCACATTAAACAACATCGTTTGCATGCCTATACCATCAGCGTCGGCAATATTGTGGCGGGCGGGACAGGTAAAACGCCGTTCGTGCAATACATGGCGCGCCGCTTGCAAAAAGCGGGCGAGCGGGTCGCGATTTTAAGCCGCGGTTACCGCGGCGCGAGTGAACATACCGGCGCGATTGTCAGTAACGGCGCCGAGATTCTGCTCAATGCGGAGCAGGCGGGAGACGAGCCGTACCTTTTGGCGCGGACTCTGCCGGGAGTTATAGTGGCGGTCGGCAAGAACCGCGCCGCGATCGGCACGCAGGTCGAAAAATTACTGCATCCGACAGTCATTTTGCTCGATGACGGATTTCAACATTGGGCGTTGCAACGCGATTACGATATCGTATTGATTGATGCCACCAATCCGTTCAGCAACGGGCGCGTGTTGCCGCGCGGATTACTGAGGGAACCGCTGGATCATTTGGAACGCGCGGATGCGTATGTGGTCACTAAAAGCGATCTGGTAACCGAGGCGGAACGGGAGAAAATAGCGGGCGTGTTGGCGCATTTTCGCGCGCATGTGCCGTTGCTTTGGACGGAGCACCGCCCCTTGCAGCCAGTACGCTATGCGCAGTGGCGAAATGGCGAAACCACGGAGCAGGAAACGTTGCCGCGCCGTTTCATTACATTATGCGCGCTCGGTAATCCCGCTTCCTTTGAGGCGACGGTGGCGGCCGCGGGTTTGGTCGCGCATGATCATTTGCGACTTCCGGATCACCACGCGTATACGCAGGACGATATTCGTCACGCGGAAGAAACAGCGACGAAAGCGGGCGCGCAGGGGATTATCGTCAGTGAAAAAGACGCGGTCAAATTACAAGCATTGCAGCTTCGTGAATCGTTCTGGTATGTCTTGCCGATGGAACTGGCGGCAACGGAGGGCGAAGATGCGTTTTGGGAACACATGGAGGACGAATGGGAAACCGGTCGATAAAAGCCGCCTGTATTATTCCGGCGCGTTACGGTTCGACCCGCTTGCCGGGCAAGCCTCTGTTGGATATTGCCGGCAAACCGCTGATCGAACGTGTCTATGAGCAGGCGAAAAAAGCGAAAGTGCCCGCCGCGGTCATTGTCGCGACGGACGACGAGCGGATTCAAAAAGTTGTCGAAGAATTTGGCGGCACGGCGGTTTTGACGCGCCGCGATCATGCCACGGGAACGGATCGACTGGCGGAAGTGGCGCAGCAGTCGGACGACTGCGAAATCATCGTCAATGTACAGGGCGATGAACCGTTGATCGCGCCGGAGCTGATTGATCAGTTGGCGACACGCCTGGCCGCGGCCGAGGAATGGTCCATGGCGACGGTGTCGGCGCCGTTGACGCAAGAGGATTTTCAAAATCCGAATACCGTCAAACTGGTTACCAATTTACAAGGGGAAGCGATTTATTTTTCCCGCTCGCTCATTCCGTATCCGCGCCATGAAAATAAATATCTGCCGCGCAAACATATCGGAATTTACGCCTATCGCCGCGATTTTCTGTTGCGCTTTGCGGACTTGCCGCCGACGCCGCTCGAAGAGGCGGAGTCGTTGGAACAGTTGCGGGCGCTGGAACACGGGTATCGGATCGGCGTCATTGAAACCACGAAGAAGTTAATCGGGATCGATACACTGGAAGATCTCCTGCGCGCGCGCGCTTATTTTGAAGGAGGACAGCAAAATGAAACCGGTAACGATCGGTAATTTACGATTGGATGGCAGTCGGCTGTTTTTAATCGCCGGCCCTTGCGTCATTGAAGAATACGAACGTACCAAAAAAATCGGCGAAACCTGCCGAGATATTTGCGCCAAACTGGGCATTGATTACATTTTCAAGGCGTCGTTTGACAAAGCGAACCGTTCCTCGTACCAATCGTTTCGCGGCCCCGGATTGGAAAAAGGCTTAGCGATCCTCGCGCGGCTGAAAGAGGAACTGCGCGTACCGGTTCTGTCGGATGTTCATTCGGTGGAACAACTGAAGCCGGCGGCGCAGGTCTTGGATGTTTTACAAATCCCCGCGTTTTTATCGCGACAGACGGATTTAGTCTACGGCGCGGCTAAGACGGGTAAGCCGGTCAATGTCAAAAAGGGTCAGTTCATGGCGCCGGAAGATATGGAAAACGTGCTGCATAAAATGCAGGAAGCCGGCAATGAAAATTTATTTTTGACGGAACGCGGCGCGAGCTTTGGGTATCACAACCTGGTCGTGGATATGCGCGGCTTTCCGATCATGCGGCAATGGGGCTACCCCGTGATTTTCGACGCGACGCACAGCGTGCAACTGCCGGGCGGCGCGGGGACGCACTCCAGCGGGCAGCGCGAATTCGTGCCGTATCTCGCGCGGGCGGCGGCCGCGGCGGGCGCGGACGGTTTCTTCATGGAAGTGCATGACAATCCTGACGAAGCTCTTTCCGACGGACCGAACATGCTGCGCCTGGACGACTTGGAAACGTTATTGGCTGATCTTAAAGCGATTTTTGAAATTGTCAAACGGAGTGAAATACAATGACCATTCAAACGACGATGGAACATGTTCTGCGCACGGAAGCGGCCGGCATTTTAGCCTTGGCTTCACGGTGGGACGAGTCATTCGCCGAGGCGGTGCGTATGATGAATGAGGCCGCGGGTCGCGTCGTCGTCACCGGCATGGGGAAATCCGGACATATCGCGCATAAAATTTCCGCGACGCTGGCCAGTACAGGCACGCCGTCCTTCTTTCTGCATCCGGCGGAGGCGATTCACGGCGACTTGGGCATGGTAACGGAAGACGATGTGGTGCTTGCGTTTTCCAACAGCGGCGAGACCGGCGAGATCATCGGCATTTTGCCGTCATTGCGCAGAATCGGCGCGCGTTTGATTGCCGTCGTCGGCAATCCCGGGTCGACATTGGGGAAACGCGCCGATATCACATTGGATGTCAGCGTGGAAGAGGAAGCCTGTCCGTTAGGTCTGGCGCCGACAACCAGCACGACCGTCGCTTTGGCGGTAGGCGACGCGTTGGCGATCGCCTTGATGGAACTGCACGGTTTCACCGCGGATCGGTTCGCGCTGTTTCATCCGGGCGGATCGCTCGGGCGTAAACTTTTGTTGACGGTCGCTGACATCATGCATAAAGAGGAACAAAACCCCGTCGTGGTATTGACGACAACCGTGCAAAATGCGCTTTTTGAAATGACGGCCAAGGGCCTTGGCGCGACATCGGTTGTCGATGAGCAGGGCGCATTGGTGGGTCTGGTGACCGACGGCGATATTCGTCGGGCGTTGGAAAAAGGAACTGAGGTATTGCAGGTTCCGGTGGCGGACATCATGACGCGCCGTCCGCGCGTCATCACGGCTGAAAAATTGGCGGCGCAGGCCTTGCATGTCATGCAGAGTCATGAACCGCGACCGATTACCGTATTACCGGTGGTCGGCGACGCGTCGCAACCGATCGGTATGGTGCATCTGACCGATTTATTACGACAAGGGGTAGTATAATGGCGGATATCAAGAAACTTAAACTCTTAGTATTTGATGTTGACGGCACCCTGACGCCGGCGACGATTGCGATCGGCAATGACGGCGAGCTCGCGAAATCGTTTTCGGTTCGCGACGGACTGGCGATGGCGCTGGCGCCGTACGCGGGATTGAAAATCGCTTTGCTCACGGGCCGCAGTTCCAAGATTACGCAACATCGCGGGGAAGAGCTGAAAGTGACGTTTTGTCGGCAAGGCGTACAGAATAAAGTGGCCGAACTTTCCCAAATCATTGAGGAAGAAGGATGGAGCTGGGAAGAGATCGGTTACATGGGCGATGATTTGAATGATCTCGGCGTGCTGGCGCGCGTCGGCTTCGCGGCGGCGCCGGCCGATGCCGCGTTGGAAGTACAGGATGGCGCCGATTGGATCGCCGGTCGTAACGGTGGTGACGGCGCCGCGCGCGAATGGATTGAAATGGTTCTGAAAGCACAGGGCCGTTGGGATGAACTGGTGCAATATTACAAAAACCAGTCAAGCGAGGAATCGGTATAAGAACGAAGGGACGATGGCTGTGAACGCGGAGTATACTTTTTTGAATACGATGAGCCGAATGCTTTGCCGAATGCGTTATGAACGTGTTTTGGCCATCGGCCGTCGGCTGGGCCCGACCGTTTTGCAACGCTTGAAAAAACCGCGTGATCGCGCGCTTTCCCAAATGATGACCGGACTTTCGCTGACGCGCGAAGAAGCCGAGCCGATATTGCAACAGCATTTCGAACACCTCGGCATGACGGCGGTCGAAGTGCTTTATACGCCGCGACTCGTGGCGGAACGGGAGCATTTGGAGCGTTATATTACGATTGACCATCCTGAGCGTTTGCATGCCGCGCTTGCGGAGCAGCACGGGGTGGTGGGCCTGACAGCTCATGTCGGCAACTGGGAGTGGCTCGGAGCGGGTCTTGCGCTGGCGGGATTTCCCACTACCACGATTGCGAAGCGGCAGCCGAATGACGCGATTACAGCGCTTTTAAACCGGTTCCGCACGATGGCGGGACTGGATGTATTCCATAGCGGCGGTTCCGAAATCATCGGCGCCGCGAGAGCGATCAAACGCAAAAAAATTCTCGGCTTTTTAGCGGATAAAGACGGCGATGTCAACGGCGTGCCGGTGATGTTTTTAAATCGCGTTTCGTCCGCGGTAGAGGGACCGGCTGTGTTCGCGCGCCGGTTTAAATCGCCTATTGTGCCGCTGTTTATTCGCCGCCGCGAAGATCTGAGCGGGCATGTGATCCACATCGGCGAACCCTTTTACTATGAAGACACGGGTAACGAGCGAGCGGATATCGACCGTTTAATGCAGCGTTGCACGCGGGAGATGGAAGATTTTATTCTTCGTTATCCGCCGGAATGGTTGTGGGTGCAGCGGCGTTGGTGGACGGAGCCGGAGCAAATACGACGGTATCAAAAAGCGGACGAGGCGGTGCGATGATGAAACAACCGAAATGGTGGCTGTTGGCGATCGGCGCGCTGTTGCTGTTTGCAGGCGGTATTTGGTACGCTTTTTTCGGCGTCGGACCGGAATCTGCTCCGGATCAGGAAACCGCCCTGGTCGAATTCAAAGGAGCGGATCTGCAACAGGAAGAAAATGGCGAATTGATTTGGAAGTTGTCCGCCAAGCATATCATGATGAATCCGAAAACTCGCGTCTTGTACCTGGAAGAAGCGGAAGCGTTATTCAGCGACGGTCCGCATCAAATTCATGTCCAGGCGCAAAAAGGCGAAGTCGATAATATGCAAAAAACGGTGCGGCTGATGGGAAGCATCGAAATCCGCAGCGACAACGATACCTATGTAAAAGTCAATAATCTTTTATATGACGGCGGCACCGGTAAGCTGACCGCGACGGACGGCATTCGTCTTGAACGTAACGGCATGGTGCTCACCGGTGACGAGCTGGTCGCCGATCGCGCGTTGCGACAGGCCACGGTAAGCGGCAACGTGCGACTCGTGAAGGGGGATGAAGCGCAATGAATAAACGATGGATAACAACGGCAGCGCTTGCGCTTTTGGTCATGACGACATGGAGCGTCGGCGCGGTCGATACTACGATTACGGCGGATACGCTGACGTATAACGGCAATGATGATACGGCGCGGGCGACGGGCAATGTCGTGATTACTCGCGGCACGGCGAAAATGACCGGCGCCGAGGGTCTTTACCATTTTACCGATCAAAGCGCGACGCTGTCCGGCGGCGTTTCCTATGTCGACGGCGCGACTTCGCTTACCGCGGCCACGGTGACGGCCTATGCCGATCAATCGCTG
>NZ_JAHAHH010000038.1 GCF_018373335.1 Negativicoccus succinicivorans | reverse complement strand
TTTTTGTGCCCCCCGCGCAGTATGACGGGATTTGGCAAAAAGTTGTCGAGGCGCTTTTCGCCCGCAAAAAAATGGCGCAGGCGGCCTGCTACCGCAATGCGAAACTTCTTTTAATCTCCGGCACTCATGTCATCATCGCAATTGAGCATGCGTTTCTGGTCGATGCGGCGAATCGGCCGGAATACCGACAGGAAGTGGCCGGTATTTTGCAGGAACTCACCGGCGTCGAGCTGACGCTCTTAGCCGTAGCCGCCCAAAGCACTCAGGCGGATGAAGCGCGCGCTCGTGCTGAAGCATTGCAACGAGACGAAGCGGCGGCACCGTCATCGGAAAAAACAGCGGTTTCCGCATCTTCGGTGACATCGCCGGGGGAGTACCGCAAGATCCGCCGGGAGGATATTGACCCCGCGGATCAAAATGATCCGGTGCTCGCGAACGCCTTGCAGTTTGCCGGTGACTGTGATATATATGTATGGGAAGAATAAAACAGTATTGGACTATTTATCTACCGTGAAAGAGGGGCAATCAATGTTTGGTAATAAAGCGCAAATGGCCGGCATGATGAAAAAGGTCAAAAAAATGCAGGACGACATGGCCAAAATGCAAGACGAATTGAAACGCAAAACAACCGAAGTAACAGCGGGCGGCGGTGCGATCCGTCTCGTGATGAACGGTGAAAAACAAATTACGGAATTAAAAATCGATCCGGCGGTCTTGGAAGCGCAGGACGCCGAAATGCTGGAAGACTTGGTAACGGCGGCCGTCAATGAAGCGGGACGTAAAATTGACGACATGGCTTCGCAGGAAGTCAACCGAATTACCGGCGGGATGGGTCTTCCTCCGGGAATGTTTTAATGAACGAACCGTTAGAGCGGCTGACGGAACAATTTCGTCGCCTGCCCGGCGTCGGCGTGAAAACCGCCCGCCGCTTGGCGTATTTTATTCTGGAAGAGCCGCAGGAGTCGGTGGATGCGTTTATTGAGGCCATCACGACCGCGAAAGCGCAGACCAAGTATTGCTCCGTGTGCGGCAATCTTTCCACCCAGGATCCCTGTGAATTTTGCGCCGATCCGCGGCGCGATCACAGTGTGATTTGCGTGGTCGAATCACCCACCGATGTGCAAGCCATGGAACGCTGCCATGAATATCACGGCGTGTACCACGTATTGCATGGCGCGCTTTCGCCTTTGGACGGCATTCAGCCGGAACAGCTCCATATTCGTGAACTTTTGGAACGTTTGCGAGACGATACGGTGCAGGAGATCATCATGGCTACCGACCCGGACGCGGAAGGGGAAGCGACAGCTCTCTATATCGCGGGCTTGGTCAAACCCATCGGCATCAAGGTCACGCGCATTGCGCGAGGCTTACCGGCCGGTGGAGATATCGGTTTTGTGGACGGCGTCACCTTAGCCGGCGCGGTCGCCCACCGTCAAAATATGTAAGGAGGAGAGTAATATGGTAGCATTGAATACCCTGATTACTTTTGTTGTGGTCGCGATCATCGCGATTTTAATTTTCCGCGTCTTGGGCTGGGCGTTAGCTCCGTTTATCGGTAATATCATTGCCGGCGGACTCTTGTATTGGCTGATCGATGCGATGTTCATGAAACTTCCCTGGACGTTTTTGGATGCCATTATCGTCGCTTTATTCGGTATCCCGGGAACGATCGTGATTGCGATTTGTCGCGCCTTGTTTTAATCTGAAAAGCAGCTTTCGGGCTGCTTTTTTATTACCCGTATTTGCGCGTTTACGCGAGTAAAGGAAACGAGACGGTATGAAATATTTTGTCAGCGGAGAAGTATTTGCCGCGTTGCCTCACTATATGGTGGGAGTAGTAGCCGCCACCGGCATCACGCCGTTACAGGAAAGCCAAGCGGTGGCGGAATTGTTTGCTAAAGCGCAGGCGCAGGCGGCGGAAAAATACTGCGGCGTAAAAGTAAAAGAACAACCGGAACTGGCCGCGTACCGTGAAGCGTTTCGCGCGGTCGGTATCAATCCGAATAAATATCCGAGTTCCATTGAAGCGCTCTTGACGCGTATTTCCAAAGGAAAAATGTTGGCTCCGATTACACCGCTGGTGGATTTGGGGAATGCCGTATCATTGCTCGAGTCCGTGCCGATTGGGGCGCATGCCGTCGATTCTTTGGCGGAGGGCACGCTTGGCGTACGTCGCGCGCGAGAAAATGACACCTTCGTGCCGTTCGGCGAGACGGTTGCGGAAGCGCCGGATCCCGGAGAGATTGTGTACGCGTCCGGTACGACCGTGCGCACGCGCCGCTTTTTATGGAGGCAAAGCGAACTCGGTAAAATCACGACGGAAACGAAAGATATTCTTTATCTTTTGGACGGATTTTCCGATCGTCGTGAAGATCTGGAACGCGGGCGTGACCTTTTGGCAAAATACCTGACCGAAGTATTTCGTGCGCAGGTGAAAATCGGCCTGATCACAAAAGACGAACCGGAATTTATTTTTTAACGTATATGACGAAAGAGATCCCGTAGAGGATCTCTTTTTTGCGTGTGGGAATGCGTTTTGACAAGTCGTGTGATGTTCGCTTACGTTGGTATGAACGGCTTACTTATAGCGATGCAATACGACCGCGATTGTTTTACTATGTGCTATAATAAAGAATATAGGAGGGAAGACGATGAGCGTAAATCCGAGATTGGTCAGCCCGGCAATGGACAGCCTGCTGGATGCGTTGCTGGCACTTGAAACGCGCGAGGAAGGGTATGCGCTTTTGGAAGATTTGTGTACCGTTTCTGAGCTGCGGGACTTAAGCATGCGCTGGCAGGTGGCGCAGTTGCTGCACAGCGGTCAAAAATATGAAGATATCGAATCGCTTACGGGGGCGAGCTCCGCAACGATCAGTCGCGTCAAACGCGCGTTGCGTTACGGCGCGGACGGTTACCAAACGATGCTGGAGCGGTTAGAGGGAAAGGATACGTAAATGGAAGCACTGGAGAAGAGTCGCAACGGCTTTAAGGCGTATGACATTCGCGGCATCGTGCCGACGGAAGTGGATGAAGAAGTAAGTTACCGCGTCGGACGCGCGTATGCGGACCAATACAAGGCGCGCAAAGTAGCTATAGGGCGGGATATCCGCGGAAGCTCGCCGCGCCTTTCGGAGGCGGTGGCGCGCGGTTTGACGGACGGCGGCGCGGATGTGTATGATATCGGCGTCTGCGGCACCGAGATGGTATATTTCGCGACGTTTCATTACGGTTTGGACGGCGGCATCATGGTGACGGCCAGTCACAATCCGGTCAACTACAACGGCTTGAAACTGGTGCGTGAAGAAGGCATTCCGATTAGCGCGGATACCGGCTTAAAAGAAATCGAAGAGCGCGTTTTCGCCGGTCATTTCGCTACGCCGGAAGAAAAAGGCGTCTGTCGGACGCTCGATGTACAGAAAGAATATATTGAAACTCTATTGCAGTACGTGGATATGAGTCATTTGAAGCCCATGCACATCGTGGTCAATGCCGGCAACGGCGGCGCGAACTTGGCGTTCCGCGATTTGAAAGCGCATTTGCCGTTTACCTGGCATGAGTTGTACATGGACGCGGACGCGACCTTTCCCCACGGCGTACCGAATCCGATGATCGAAGAAAATCGGCTGGTGACGAGTCGGGCGGTCGTAGCGGAAAAAGCGCAATTGGGCGTGGCCTGGGACGGCGATTTCGATCGTTGCTTTTTAGTGGATGAAAAAGGCAATTTTGTCGAAGGCTATTATGTCTTGGGATTGCTCGCGGAACATTTTTTAACGCTGGATCCGCACGCGACTATCGTGCACGATCCGCGTCTGTACTGGAACACGCAGGCGATTTGTGAACGTTACGGCGCCACCGCTGTGGAATCCAAGGGCGGCCACGCTTTTATGAAAGAGACGATGCGGCGTGTGGACGGTCTGTACGGAGCGGAAATGAGCGCGCACCATTTCTTCCGCGATTTTTCCTATTGTGACAGCGGCATGATTCCCTGGCTTTTGGTTGCGCAGATCATTTGCGAAACAGGCAAACCGCTCTCGCAACTGATTGCTGATATGGAAGCGCAGTTCCCCTGCAGCGGCGAGATTAATCGCGTCGTAAAATCAACGGAGGAAACGCTGGCCGTCGTCGAAGCGGCATATCGTGATCAGGCGCGGGAAATCAAATATTTGGACGGCTTGAGCATGGATTTCGGCACATGGCGATTCAATTTGCGGCAGTCGAATACCGAACCGCTGGTGCGTTTCAATTTGGAAACGCGCGGCGATTGGGAGCTGATGCAAACCAAACGCGACGAAGTGTTGGCGCTGATTGAAACGACGGTAAAATAATTGAACAATAAAAAAGAACGCGATCGCGTTCTTTTTTATTGTTCAATTTTTATTTTCAATAACCGCGTTTTTTATCAATGACATTTTTCAGCTTCTGATCGCTTAAAAAGCGTTGCCAGTTATCCGCCAAGAGATCTAAGACTTTATCCATGTAGCCGTAAACGCGCGCCGCGGTATGCGGAGTCAAAATCACATTGTCGAGCGTCCAGAGCGGCGAATCTTCCGGTAAGGGTTCCCGCGCGGTGACGTCGAGGCCCGCACCCGCGATGCGACCTGACTGCAGCGCTTCAATTAAGGCGGCTTCATCGACGATGGTGCCGCGCGCGATATTGATGAAGTAAACGCCTTTTTTCATCGCGGCGATTTCTTCGGCGCCGAAAAATCCTTCCGTTTCCGGTGTGCCGGGCAGCGCGCACATGACGACGTCGGCTTCGGGCAAGACGTTCATTAATTCATCGTTCGTGATGACGCGGTCGGCTAAAGCTTCTTCCGTAAGATGATTTTTCACCGCGATGATTTCCGCGCCGAAGGCGGCGCAGCGTCTGGCGATTTCTTTACCGATGCCGCCGAAACCGGCGATCAACACTTTCGCGTTTTCCAGCGAGGTAAATGACTGCGGATCCCAATTTTTTTCCGCTTGCGCCGCGACGGCGTATTTCAATTTGTGACGCAATGCGAGCAGCAACGTCAGCGCCCGTTCCGCGACCGGCGCGTCGTGAATCGCGGCGGTGTGCGTTAAGACAATATCATTTTGTTGCATGGGCGGCGGCAATAGTTTTTCAATTCCGGCGCTCATGCTGTGCAGCCAACGCAGTTTCGGCGTGGCTTCCAGCACGGGAAGCGGATCCATCGAGCCCCACAAGGCCACCGCATCGGCATCTTCCAAATGCGGCAGCGCTTCGCTCATTTTAGCGTACGCTTCGACAGTGGCATCGGGGCGGACCCGCTGCAAACGTTGCAAACGTTCCGGTGTCAGATGGTTGAGTACTACCAGTTTTGGCATGTTCATTCCTCCTCTGTGTTCCTTTGCTTTTATTATACCGTAAATATCGCGACCGGCAGCTTGCCGCGGCAGAATAAAAAAACAACCGCAGCAAGCTACGGTTGTTCGTATTCGGTGGTTTCGTCGAGCAGCGTTTCGAGAGCGCCGATCTGATTACGAGGTAAGACAAAGACCAGTTGATCGTGGGCTTCGATTTCCGTTTCGCCGCGCGGCACCACCGCTACGCCCTGGCGGTCAATGGCGGTCACTAACGCGTGCGGCGGCAACGCGATGTCGCGCAAAGCCGTGCCGGCGAGCGGACTGTGCTCGGAAACAACCGCGGTCGCCTGCATCATCGTCGTATCAAAATCGGGACGCGGTTTTTCTTTACGCAAAATATTTTGCAATAGATATTCGTAAATCGGCGGCGTGCCGAGCGCGTTCGCCGTGTAATACGCCAAGAGACAGCAAATGGCGAGCGGTAAAAAGTAGGAGATGCGCTGCGTCATTTCAAATAAAAGCAAGAGCGACGTGAGCGGGCTGCGCACCACTGCCGTCAGATAGCCGGCCATCGCCAAGACGATGAAAAGCACGACGTACTCCGGCGCGACGATTTGTCCGAACAGACAACCGAGAATCGCGCCTTGAATTAAAATCGGCAGGAAGATGCCGCCCGGTACGCCGGAGGCAAACGAAATCAAGGAAAAACCGGTTTTGACCACAAGCAGCAGCAATAACCACCAAAGCGCATGCGGCGCATTTAACAGCTGGCCCAAGATCGGATGTCCGCCGCCCAAGACGATCGGAAAGAAGAGCATCAGCACGAATGAACAGAGAATGGCCGGCAGCGGTCGCAATAAAATATATAAATTCAATTTGCCGTACACATAGTAGCAGCCGCGCAGGCCCCAAAAATATACGGCGCCCATGCAACCCGAAACGATGCCGAGCAGAACAACCCAGGGATACATGCTGACCGGCATCTTGCCGATTTCCGGAAAATGAAAAATCGGCGTCAGACCGAATACGTATTGACTGACGACATCCGCCGTCACGGCGGCGGCGAAACAACTGATGATCAAGCGTTTCGTGATCGTTTTGTGAATTTCTTCCAGCGAAAACAGCACGCCGGATACCGGCGCGCTGAACGCGACCGAAAGGCCGGCCGCCGCGCCGCATGACATCAAATTTTGCGCCCGAATATAGTTATGCTTCAATCCCCGGGCGACGAGTTTACCGCACATCGCGCCGAGCTGAATGGACGGGCCCTCGCGTCCGAGCGATAAGCCGCAAAGAGCGGCGATGGTTCCACCCAAGTATTTATGCAGCAAGACCGAAAGCGGGGACGTTTGAATCCGGCCGGTGATTTCCGCGGTGACTTGCGGGATACCGCTGCCGCCCGCATACGGTTCGCGACGAACGATCGCGCCCAGCGCAATCGCGCCGATGCAAAAGGCGATCAGGATCAGCGGTAATCGCGACCAGTCCGAGGCGGCCAGTTGCGCCAAATAGCTGACGCTGTCCTCGCACCAGGTGATCAGCAAACGATAAATAACGCCTGCGCCGCCTGCCAGCAGCCCGACTAAAATACCTTCCAAGAGCAGAGTGGAATCGGTTCGCAAAGAGCGACTGCGCAGCGTTTCAATTTTTAAAAATGACATATGCAGTCCTTTCATTTCATTGTATTTATAATGCGCCTATATATATAATACTACGTCAAGCGTCATCGTCAGATTAAAATGGATGAAATGGCAATTTTGACTGTACATTAATGAATGTATCCTCTATAATAAAACTAATCGATATACTTGAAGGAGGGAAAGAAATGCGTAAATTAGCTATTTTAACAGCGTGTGCATGCTTGGTGGCGGGCGCCGCCATGGCAGCGCCGGTGACGTATATTCCGGAAGGCGGCACGAATGTAGGTTACGGTTACAACGGAGCGCAGGACGGTTCGCATGCGGTCTACGTGGAACACGGTATCGCCGATAAAGTCGTGATCGGCGCGGAATATCGCGACCTCGTCAACATGGGCAATGAATTTGATGTGTACGGTAAATATCGTTTGAACGATAACGTATATGTGACCCTCGGTAATCGCAACTACGACGTAGCCGGCAACAAAATCTATGGGGGCGTAGAAGGCATGACCTACCTGACCGAAAAGTTTGACGGCTATGCCAGCGTAAAAGTTTCGAGTGAAGAAAAAGAATACAAAGTCGGTGCTTTGTATGATCTGAACCCGAATTTCGACTTGGACGTTAACTACACGTACCAGGATCGCGACGAAGACTTGAACCGTAAAGGTGTCGGCGTCGGCTTGAACTACCGCTTCTAATTCTAAACATAAAAAAGACTCGCTCGGCGAGTCTTTTTTGTTGCGCGAATACAATATGAAAATGTTTTAATTTCGCGATTGTTCTTTGACCTTGACATGTTTCGGCGTTTCTTCTAAACTGATGGCAGAAACACCGAGGTGCTCGGTATCGGATGCGGCGGACGATTGTCCGCCGGCCGGTTTGAGCCAGCCTTCGGTGTTATTTTAGTTTATTGACAAATGCAAAATAGGAAAAGATTCATTTCCGCTTGCCGTCTGTCGCATGGTCATGCGATCAAAAAGCATCACGGCGCGACGGAAAGAGTCCGTCGTTTAGCGTTTGACGGATTCCGGACCGAAGTTTCTGATCATTCGTTCGAACGGATCTTCCTGCTGCGGTTTCGTATCCATGGGCAGTCCCGGATAGATAGTTGTCTGCTCCTTGGTTACCGTCGTCGTAACGCCGGTGGTGCGCTTGTGTCCGTGCATTTTGGAGATTTCAAAATAGGGCAGGTCCTGTTCTTTCAGTGCGGGTAAAAGCGGTTGCTTAGCCTTCTTAACCGGTGATTTTTTGAAAATCGAGAACACCGACATCGCGGCGTTGGTCCATTTTTCAAAGCCGGTTTCGGCTACACCGTCAAAACCCAGTTGCACTTTACCGGCCGGCGGTTGCACGCGAACGGAGTGACCGTGTCGGGTTTCTTGGGTGCGTTCTTCGGTGTGCGTCACCGTTTCGGTGCGAGTTTCTTTGGTCATGACCCGTTGCACACGTGTGGCATCGTTGGCGGGCGTCTCCAGCGCGTACGCGGAGGGGGTGGCGGAGAGAAGCATGAGGGCCGCCAAGAGGGTAGTGGTAATTTTTTTCATTGGGTAAACTCCTTTAGGATTAATTTACATGGAGCGCTGACGCATCCCCTGCAGCAAACAGGATAATGACGCGTAACGCTCGACTTTATCTGCACATTTTGACAGACGAAAATGATGAGATTTATTGTAGGGGATAGTGGGAATAGTTGTCAATTAATTTTCCATTCCGATCAAGAATAAAACAGACACAAATACAGAATGTATAAGTTAATAGAAATAAGGTCAATATCGTAATACAAAAATATTTTCTAAGCGCAAAAATGAACTGTAAAATCGCGCTTGACAAAATTAATGTTATTAAGACTCGCATTATGATACAATAACGATGAATGAAAATAGAGGAGGCGGAAGAGCTTGGCGTATGCAATTGCGTTCGGGATTGCGCTCATCGTGACCTATGTCATTACCCCTGCAGTGAAGCGTTTGGCCTGTCGGGTCGGAGCGATGGATAATCCCAATGCGCGCAAGGTTCATCATGGAGCCGTACCGCGTTTGGGCGGTTTGGGAATTTATATCGGATTTTTGGCATCGGTGTTGTACAGCTTGCCGTTATCGACCGAAGTGATCGGTTTACTGATGGGGTCGGCCGTGATTATTGCGGTCGGCATATGGGATGATATTTGTCAGATTCCCGCCAAGGTAAAATTGCTCGGTCAGATTTTGGCGGCGGTTGTGCTGGTAGCATGCGGTGTACGCGTCGACTGGATTTTAAATCCGCTTGGCGATTATATTTATTTAAGCGCGTTCATTTCCGTACCTCTCACGATTTTGTGGGTGGTGGGATTCACTAATATGGTAAATTTGATCGACGGGCTGGACGGCTTAGCGGCCGGCGTAAGTTCGATCGCCGCCGTTTCCGTGGCGCTGATCGCGTACCAAATGGGGCAATGGAACAGCGTGGCGATTACGGTCGCGATGGCGGGCGCGGCGATCGGTTTTCTGCAGTATAATTTCAACCCCGCGAAGATTTTCATGGGTGATACGGGTAGCATGTTCTTAGGCTACACGCTCGCCGCGGTATCGATCATGGGCGTGATGAAAACAGCGGCTACCGTCGCCTTGGTTGTGCCGGTCATAGCGCTGGGCTTACCGATTATGGATACGGCGCTGGCGATCGTGCGGCGCAAGCTTTCGGGCATGCCGATTTTCGCGCCGGACCGCGGGCATTTGCATCACCGTCTGCTCGATAGCGGCTTATCGCAAAAGCAGGTGGTTTTATTGATGTATGCGATTACCGCTTTTCTGGGGATGATCGCACTATTGGTAGTACATTTAAATGTTGTTTTCGGTGTCGTCGTAGTCGGTGTGGTAACGGCGGCGGGACTTTGGTGGGCACGCTACTTGGGCATGATTGCAGGCGGCAAGTGCGCGTCGGAAAAACACTGAGGAACGTTTTATGACAATTAAAGTAATGACCATTTTCGGTACTCGCCCGGAAGCCATCAAGATGGCTCCGGTCGTTTCCGAACTCGCCCGGCATCCGGAATTTTCCGTATGCGTTACCGTGACCGCGCAGCATCGCGAGATGCTTGACCAGGTGTTGCGGTTGTTTGCGATTACGCCGGATTACGATTTGGATATTATGGCGCCGGGACAAACTTTATATGATGTCACCAGCCGGGCGTTGCTCGGCTTGCGGACATGTCTGCAGCAGGAACGTCCTGATGTAGTCTTGGTTCACGGCGACACGACGACAACTTTTGCCGGCGCGCTCGCCGCATTTTATGAGCAGATTCCGGTCGGCCATGTGGAAGCGGGTTTACGGACGGGCGATATTTACTCGCCGTTTCCCGAAGAAATGAACCGTCGTTTGACCGGACGGCTGGCGCGTTACCATTTTGCGCCGACGCCGGAAACGAAAGCGAATCTGTTGCGGGAAAATGTTGCGGAAGAATCGATTTTCGTGACGGGCAACACGGTTATTGATGCGCTTTTGCAGACGGTCGGCCGTCCTTTTGATGCGGATATGCTGCCGGTGAAGCTCGATCCGTCGCGGCGCACGCTGTTGGTCACCACCCACCGACGTGAAAATTTGGGCGCGCCGATGCGTGACGTATATCGCGCGTTGCGGCGGATACTGGAAGATGTACCGAACTTGGAACTGGTATTTCCGGTTCATAAAAATCCGGCGGTGCGTGAAGTCGTTCGGGCGGAGCTCGGCGATGTGCCGCATGTGCACTTGATCGAACCGTTGGATTACGAACCGTTTGCGCAACTGATGGCGCAAAGCGATCTGATTTTAACCGATTCCGGAGGCATTCAGGAAGAAGCGCCGGGCTTGGGCAAACCGGTACTCGTGTTGCGCGATACCACGGAACGCCCCGAGGCGGTGGCGGCCGGCACGGTGAACCTGGTCGGCACGGCGGAAGAAGATGTGTACCGGGAAGCGAAACGTCTTTTGACCGACGACAATTTGTACCGTCAAATGGCGAATTCCGTCAATCCGTACGGCGACGGTAAAGCCGCGGGAAGAATTGTGCAGGCGCTTTTGTACGCCTACGGTAAAACGGCGAAAAAACCGCCTGAATTTATAGCCAATACTAATGAATTATGATAGAATAATAACTGCATGTGCAGGTTCTTATGGCCTCATGTGCACGGCAAGGAGGTCTCCGGTGAAAGAACAGGAATTTAATTGGCGGCGGGCGTTAGCCATCGCTACCGGTGCCGGTATGACACTGCTTTGCACGATTTTATTCGGCCTGTATTTAGGGTATCTTCTCGACAAATATGTCGGCACGGCTCCGTTCGGTTTGTTGGCCGGAGGCGTGGCGGGTGCGCTGACAGGTCTGTTGACGTTAGTTCGTGACATGATTCGCAAATGACGGACGGTCGGGAGCTTTTTCGTTGGCTTCTTGCCTGCATGCATTGGCAAGGAGCGTTGATGGCCGCGGGGGCGGTCCTCGTTCTCCTGTTCGGCAAAGGAGATTGGGCCGTCGGTTGGATCATAGGCGGCGCCTTTAATATAGCGTATTTTTCTTACCTTGCATTGATCGCGTTTAAGCGACGCGATCGCGATGACTTGGATATGGCGAAAAGCTTAACCAATGTCGCGGCAGGGCGTTTCTTTGTGGCCATCCTCTTTTTGTGGTTGGTCTTAAAAACCCATTTAGCCCATTTCGGGGCTACGGTTTGCGGCTTACTGTCGTTGAAACTCGTGTACTATTTCGTCACGTTTTTAGGCGACTTCAAGCATATAAAAAATAGGTGAGTATGTCCTGGCGGAAGGGGGTGAAGCTATGCATCTACACACAGGTACACATGATGTGCAATATCTTTGGGGAATGGCCGTTAACATGGATACGATTTACATGACCTGGCTGACCGGTGCACTGGTTTTTATTTTGGTATTGTTGGCGACGCGAAGTCGTGAAATGGTACCGTCCGGTGTGCAAAACGCAGTGGAAATGATCGTAGAGAATTTAAGCGATCAGTTCTATTCCATTCTCGGGCCCGATTATCGTAAAGCGGTATACATGCTGTTAACGCTCTTTTTCTTTATCTTCATCGGAAACGAGATCGGGTTGTTACCGACGCCGCACCTCATTACCTCGCCCACGAATGACGTCAATACGACATTGGGCCTGGCGATTGCAGCATCCCTGGCGACACACGCACTGTACGTGAAAAACAAAGGGTTCAAAGAGTATTTTGCACACTTCTTCAAACCCTTCGCTCCGTTCGTTTTTATTAACCTGATCGAAGAAATCGCAAAACCGATTACGTTGGCAATGCGTCTATTCGGCAACATTTTGGCGGGCGAAATTTTGCTGGAAGTTTTGAACTATCTGGCGCCAGTCGGTGTACC
>NZ_JAHAHH010000141.1 GCF_018373335.1 Negativicoccus succinicivorans | reverse complement strand
GGTCCGTGCTCTATTGCGGACCCTTATTTCGTTTGATTAATCAGGCAGATAACTCAGATATTTTTGAATCTATACATATCTGCTAACGCCATAGTGATAGATGCCGCCGGAGAAGTCGTGAATAGACATGCCGGAAACAGATTATCCTGCCTACCCCCGCACCATTTCATGAACCTGTTTGTATTAGCTTTAAATTTGTGATCCATATTGCAAAAACGGTTCAAAAGCCAGAAACAAAAAAACAAACTAAATCAAACAAGTAATTGAGAATTAATCATTCATAAATATGACAAAAGTCACAAAATCACAATCAGGTTACTATTTTTAAGAAAAGGTCACTTTTTTACTATGTCATCACCGTTGCGAACAGGGAAAGATAGCGAGATCGGCAACACATTGACGCGCGAAGGCATTCAGGAGTCGAGATGGCGGTGGTTATAACCTATGTATGTGAGCTTCACGAAGGTGTTCATGCCCGGCCTGCCGGATACATCGCGCGGCTATGTAATCTGTTCCGGGCAGATATCGACTGGGAAAACACCCGTACGGGACTACTGGCAAATGCGAAAAGCGCCCTCTCGCTGATTGCCAGTGACACGCTGGTAAACGATACATGCCGCATCACCCTTTGCGGAGAGGATGAAACGCAGGCCGCAGTCCAATTGCGCACGCTGCTTTCCGATCTCCCGACTTTTAGCCTTGAACCGGAACCAATAACCACGCAGGGGTATCTGCCCCGCTGCCTGCGCGAGTTGAACCCACAGGTGATTCAGGGAACTCGCATAAATAAAGGCGCAGCCATCGCCAGACCACAGATAATGCAGAGCCTGACTTTCACCGATATTATCGCCCGCAATCCAGGGTATATCGGCAATATTGAAAGTGAAAAAGCCCGCTTTCTTGCCGGGTTAGATTCATTACGCGTAGAGCAAGAAGCCGCCCTCGCAAAAAACCAGGGTATTGAACACGATCTTATTGCGGCACATCTATCTCTGATAACCGACATCGCATTTCAGGATAGTGCGATCGGTTATCTGAATAACAACATGAATGCCTGGTCGGCCATCGCGCAGGCGTCCCTTGACTTTTGCCATCAGCTTGAGCGCTCGCCTAGCCAGTATCTGCAGGAGCGCGCCCTGGATATTCTTGATATTGC
>NZ_JAHAHH010000037.1 GCF_018373335.1 Negativicoccus succinicivorans | reverse complement strand
GCGTTCCCGTCCCGCTAAAAAGTCGTCGACCATTTGCGTCATCGCTTTGCCGAACGCGCCCAGCAGCGCCACGTTCGTGACGTTACCCGCCTGGGACTGAGCCACGACTTCCGGCGCATGCGGCAAAATGCCGCCGAGATGTTCCGGCTGCATCTGATCCGCCATTTCTTCCGCCGTCAAATACCCCGGCGTCTGCGCATTATGAAAATTATTGAAAATCAACGCGTAATGAAACATCCGATCTTCATGCATATAGTGCATGACGCGGTCGGCGTCCCGCAAGGACACCCAGGTCGGTTCCACGACGAGAAAAATCCGATCCGCCATCGCAAGCGTGTACATAAGTCCTTTACCGATACCCGCCGGACTGTCGATCAAAAGGTAGTCATAGCGATCACGCAAATCTTCCAACACGGTCAGTACTGCGTCGCCTTCGAGTTCTTCCCAGCGATATTGCTGGCTGGCCGGCATGAAATCGAGATTCGGCGCGATATGTAAAATCGCATCTTCTTCAAAGCAACGTCCCGTTGCGACGTCAAATATATCAAACAGCACGCGGTCCTCGACGCCCAGCACCAGGTCGAGGTCGCGCAAACCCATGTCGCCGTCCAGCAGCAACACGCGTTGGCCGCGTTCCGCCAGCGCCGCGCCGAAGGTCGCGGTGACTACGGTTTTACCGACGCCGCCTTTGCCGGATGCCAGTGTGATGATTTGTCCCATTTATCGTTTCCTTTCTATTGTTTCGCTGTCGGAATGTGAAAATACGCATCCAACATTTGTTTGACAATCGGCGCCGCCGACTCAATCCCGTAGCCGGCGTGTTCCACCAATACCACGATCACGATTTGCGGATTGTCATACGGCGCAAACGCCGCGAACCACGCGTGATCCGGACCGTCGCCCGTTTCCGCCGTCGCGGTTTTGCCGCCGACTTCAATCGGATAACCGTGAAATAAAGCGCCCGCGGTGCCGCCTTCCTGCGTGACCGCCCACATGGAGCGCTTCACGGTATCGAGTACCGATTTCGGAACGACAAGCCGTCCCGCCACTTGCGGCTGATGGATTTGGTACGGCGAGCCGTCCAAATGATTGATGCGACTCACGAGGTACGGTTTGTACCGCGTCCCGCCGTTGGCAATCTGACTGACGACGGAGGCCATTTGCAGCGGCGTCGCCAAGTGAAAGCTTTGCCCGATCGCGGCGTCAAATGTTTCGCCCAAATACCAGTCGTCATGAAACACTTCTTTTTTATACTGTTCGGTCGCTACGAGCCCGGATGCTTCTCCGTATAAATCAATGCCGGTCGCTTCGCCCAAACCGAACGCGCGCGCCATCTCGGCAATTCGATCGATGCCCAGGCGGTTGCCCAATTCGTAAAAGTAAACATTATCCGATTTGGCCATGGCCTCCTGGAAATTAATCCAGCCGAACGCTTCGCCTGCCGCATTGCGTTTATCGATCAGCCAGTGCCGACCGTTATCGTAAATCCGTTCTTCCGGCGTGACGACTTTCGCGTTGAGCGCCGCGGTGCCGGTGATTACCTTAAAAATGGAACCCGGCGGATAGGTGCCCGAGATCACGCGATCATCAAACGGACGCAAACTGTTTTCATTGAGATCCCGCCATTCTTTGGCGGTAATACCGACCGCAAACGAATTCGGATTAAACGACGGCCAGTTGGCCATCGCCAACACCGCGCCCGTATTCGGATCGAGCGCGACGGCCGCTACTCCCGTCGGCCAAATATGCGACTCCGCCAGTTCGGACAGATGTTCCGAAATCGCCGTTTCCGTCGCTCGCTGCAACGGTAAATCCAAGGTCAGCCGCAAATTATGACCGGGCGTAATCGGCGCTTCCTCAATGTTTTTGACCGGCCGCCCCGTGGCGTCGACTTCTACCTGCCGACCGCCGGTTTTTCCCTGTAACAAATCGTTATAATATAACTCCAAACCGGAGCGACCGACAATCGTTCCGGGCGCGTATTCGCTGCCGTCGGGTTTGCGATCATCCGGACCGGCTTCACCGACATAACCGATGACGTTCGCCGCTAATGATCCGTACGGATAGTACCGCAACGGCTGCACCTCGATCGTCACGCCGGGATACTCGGCGCGATACTCTTCAATTTTCGCCACCACATCGGGGCCGATGTCCACTTTAATCGGAACCGGTCCGAACGACGCGCCGTGATCTTTAATTTTCTTTTGAATGTCCGCCGGCGTCATTTCCAACACATTCGCCAAGCGCGCTTCTAGCGCCGCATCCATCGGTTTTTGCTGCGGCGTATACGAAACGATGTAGACCGGCCGCGAACCGACGATAATTTCACCGTTGCGATCGAGCAACACGCCGCGCGTCGCCTGAATGGTCATTTGCCGAATGCGGTTGCCGTCCGCGAGTTCCCGGTAATGCTCCCCGTCGATCAGCTGCAATACGAACAGGCGCAGCACGAGCAGCGTGAAAAGGCCCGCGATGACGTAAATGAACGAATTGTACCGACGATCGGTAACTTTTTTATATAAACTTTCCAGCATCTCAATCTCCTTGGCGGCGCGGGCGCAAAAGCGGGTGCATCGCCAGAGCCAACAGCGCGTTCAAAAGCGCCTGCGGCAACGCGACGCTGAGGAAGCTTCGCGTCATATTAATCGGTATGCCGCCCAGCCACCAAATGCAATAGTATACAAGCGCCGCGAAAAGACTTGCCACAAGCACCGCGAGGAAGGACATCTCCCAACGAATCTGAAAGCGCGACCAGGCGAGCCACAACGGCAAAACGAGCAGCAAATATCCCGCCAGATGCGGTCCGAAAAAGTTGGCGGCCAGCACATCGGCGATCAGCCCCGCCGAGGCCGCGGCAAAAAAACCGTACCGCGGTCCGTAGAAGAGCGTAATGAGGACCACCGCCACCAGCCAGAGATCCGGGCGCACCTCCGCCTGCCACCAAAACGGCAGTACGGCCGTCTGCAGGAAAAAAATGAGCAGCGCGCTTACCCATCGGCGGGTTGTTGTCATCCCTTCGCTCCTTCCTGCGGCGCGTCGGGAACGAGATTCGGCATCTGCTCAACCGGCACGGCCGCCGTGGACGCGTTCAAAATCACCAGCACTTCTTCCAATTTGGTAAAATCAACGGCCGGGGTCAATACGGCGCGCTTTACGACACCCGAAGGATCCGGCACGATTTCTTTCACCGTACCGATCAAAAGTCCCTTGGGATACAAGCCGCCGTAACCCGACGTCACAATCGCATCGCCCACCACGATATCGCCTTCTTTGACGATATCGATCATCTCCGGATGCGCCACATCGTTACCGTTGCCGGAAACGAGCGCCGCCACGCGCGACTGCGGACGTTGCACGATGCCGCCCACCGCGGTGCGGGGATCCAAAATAAATTGGATCCGCGCCGAGTGCGGATACACGTCGCTGACAAAGCCGACCACGCCCTGCGGCAACATCACCGCCATATATTTCGTCAGACCTTCCGCTTTGCCGCGGTCAATCACCGCGCTCTGCGTCCAGCCGCCGTCATCGCGAGTAATCACGCGCGCGGCCAGCACCTGATATTGCGGATAGGTCGTTTCAAATTGCAAGAGACCGCGCAGGCGTTCATTTTCCGCGACAATTTCGCGTTGCGCCGTCAATGCGCCGCGAAGCGCGTCATTTTCCGCCCGCAGCTGATGCAATTCCGAATAGCCGGTTACCGCGCCGCGCAAGATACTCGCGCCGCCAAGCACCTCCTGCGTCACACGCGCCGTTCCGTATTCAAACGGCGTCGCGGTCGCGACCAGGGGTTGCGTGACAAAAGGCACCGCCTCACGATGCCGCCAGGCCCAACCGACCAAACCTATCAAAAGCAGGATGGCAATCGCCCAAACCAGCGTGCGTCGTTCGATTCCCCGCACTATTCATTCCTCCCCACGTTGCCACCGACCAATAAATACGGCCACTCCGCGCGGCGCTTCAACGCCAGCACGCCACCTCGCGCCACTGTGCCGAACGGCTCTTTCGCGACCTGTACGGGAATGCCGAGCGTTTCCGAAAGCGCCAAATCAAATCCTTTGACCAATGCCGCGCCGCCGGTCAGGCGTACGCCGTTTTCCAAAAGATCCGCCTGCGCCTGCGCGGAAAGTCCGCGCACTAAACGGCGAAAACGTTGCAACCAGACATTCGTCACTTCACGTACGAGCGGCAATAACTCCGTCGATGTCACGGTGAACTCCGTCAATGTGCCGTCGGCCAGCAAGCGTCCCGTACATTCCTGACGGGTTTCGCCGACGCTCTGTACACAGACCGCCACTTCACGCACGAGAGTTTGAATCGTAGCCGTCTCGACCATCACTCCGTAGGTTTCCCGCAAGTACGCCCGCAACGCCGCGCTCAAAGCGCGGCCTCCGGCCGGCAGATAATCATTGGCGAGATAACCGCCGCCCGAAAGCGCGGTCAACGTAAATCCTTCGCCGCAATCCGCCGCCAGTGCCGCTTCCGCGCGCAACGGGTCCCAACCGGACCCCAGCGCCGCCGCCGCGCCGCGATCCGTCAGCAACGTTTCCAATACTCCCGCTTGGCGCGTCGTCTGCAGCCAGGCCCGGGCCGCCACCTGCGACGGCAACGAAGGCACGGCAAGACACACGGTCGGCCGCGTTACGGCGCCGCGTTGGACTTTATCCAAGATCGATTGTAACAGTAATTGCGCGGCGGCCTGTTGCGCCACGACGCCTCCGACGAAAGGTCGCACCGCAACGAGACCGCGCGGCTCCGCCCGCAAGCGAATCGCCGCTTCGGTACCGACAGCGACGACTTCCCCCTGCGTGGTGACCGCCGCCAGCGACGGCTCGGATATTTCCTGCTGAGCGTCCGCCACCACTACGCGTGTATATAATGAGCCCGGGTCGATCCCGACCAACAGGCTGCGCATTGAAATTCGTTTCATTTCTTCACTCCGTAACGATTATTATTTGCCTAATCGCCTATCTTGTTATTTTAACATATTTCCTATAGTAGCGGCCGCGGAAAACGCACGCCGGCAATGCTTTTACCAACAGCTGACGTCTTTTTCCATGCGTTTACGCAGTTTATGCTAAAATAAAATGGATAAATTTTGTTGGCAGGGAGGTTTCATGGACAAAAAGAAAAAGCGCTGGATGATCGGCGCCATCATACTTTTATGCATTGTATTCACCATCTTTTTACAGCCGTCACACTCTGACAAAAAAACGATCTCTAACGGTGACGGTTACGTGGCGGTCATTCGCGTCGAGGGGCCGATCGTCGGCGCGGCCGATATGCCGTCCAACCTTTTCAGCGGCGGCACAACGGCCTCATCGGGCCGACTCATGAAAGAAATTCGCCAAGCGGCCGCGGATCCGGCCGCGAAGGCTGTCTTATTGCGTATTAACAGCCCCGGCGGTTCGGCCACCGCATCGCAGGAAATCGGCGACGAAATCGATCGGCTGAAAGCAAGCGGCAAGCCGGTCATCGTTTCGATGGGCGACATGTGCGCGTCGGGCGGTTATTGGCTCGCCGCAAAAGGCGATCGGGTGTTCGCCAACCCCTCGTCGATGACGGGCAGTATCGGCGTGTACATCGGCTATACGAACTATGAAGAATTGATGGGAAAACTCGGCATCAACAACGATAAAATCAAATCCGGCGCGCATAAAGATATTCTCTCGCCGGATCGTCCGATGACGCCGGAAGAACGCGCCCTCGTGCAAGGCATGGTCGATGACATTTACGAGCAATTCGTAGACGTCGTCGCGACGGGCCGAAAAATGGATCCGCAACAAGTGCGCGAACTGGCCGACGGACGTATTTTCACGGGCCGTCAGGCGCAGGCCGCCGGTCTCGTGGACGAAATGGGCAATTACTACGACGCGCTCGACTATACGGCCAACCTCGTCGGCTTGCCCGCGACGGACGTGCCTACTCACGAATACGGCGACGACTCCGTTTCCTGGCAACGCCTCTTCAGCGCCGAACTTCGCAGCGCATTTCGTGAAAGCGTCGGAAGCTTAACTCGTCGCGAAGGCGGAAGCGCTCGCACCGAATGGGAGGCGCCGCATGCTCAGTAACGCGTTGGAACTTCTCTATGACGTAATCACGCGGCCGCAATTGGCATTGTATCGGATCACTCATACCGATGTCCGTGGCGAAGCCGTCATCGTGTTTATTCTGAGCACGCTGATCACTTCGCTCGCTTCGGTCGGTCTGATGCCGAATGCGCTGGGCGCAGCCTTTGCCGTCTCGCTCATCGGCGGCATATTGTACCTTGCGCTCGGCGGCGCTCTCATGCATTTCTGCGCGTCTCTTTTGGGAGGCGTTGGGACCGTGCAGGGGCTCTTGCAGGCCTTGCCGTTCGCGTTGTTTCCCAACGCTCTGACGGCCTTTGGTGTGATCCTTAATTTCTTGCCGGCGGCCGTCAATGCACCACTGTTTGACGCGCTTACGTTGGTGGTGACGTGCTGGACGATCTTCCTCGTGCTCACGGCACTGCAAAAAAATTACGGAATCCGTCTCGGACGCGCCGTCTGCACCTTACTGTTTCCGTTTATCGGCCTCTTGCTCCTGGTCACCTTCCTGATCTTTGCTTGCTTCTGGTTATTTCTCGCGAACATGCCGATGTGGTCGGGTGCTCTGGAAGAGCTCGGCCGCTTTTAGCGAGGCCTGTTATTTTTCGCGCATCCATATTTACGCAATAAAAAAACTGCCGTACGGCAGTTTTTTTATTTATCTTACGCGTTATTTTTTATCGTCCGCATCCGCGCCGGAAAACGTATCGCTTTCCTGCAGCACCCGTTTTAAAATTTTTCCCGTGCTGTTTTTCGGGAGCGCATCCAAAACCACATATTTACGCGGCAATTTGAACGCGGCGAGACGTTGCGCCAAATATTTGCGCAAAGACTGCGTATCGAGTTCCGCGTCTTCCTGCAACACGATGTACGCGCACACGAATTGTCCGCGCAAGCCGTCGGGATGACCGACCACCGCGACTTCCGACACGCCCGGATACCGATAGATTTCGTCTTCCACTTCGCGCGGATACACATTTTCCCCGTTGACGATGATCATGTCTTTGGAGCGGTCGACGATGTAAATATACTCGTCTTCATCCATATAGGCGAGATCGCCCGTATGCAACCAGCCGTCCTGCAAGGCCTCCGCTGTCGCTTCGGGTAAATGCCAATACCCCTGCATGACGTTGGCGCCTTGTACTAAAAGTTCACCGATCGTTCCCGGTTCATACGTCGTCGCGTCGTACCCGTTAATTTTAACGCGCACGCCCGGAAGCGCCGGACCGATCGAATAGTATTTATGTTTGTCTTCCGGATTGACCGCAACGACCGGTGATGCTTCCGAAAGCCCGTAGCCTTCGATAATCGGCCGACCGTAAATTTCTTCAAATTTTTTCGCGACCGGTTCGGGCAAACTGGCCCCGCCCGAGACGAAAAGACGGACCGATTTCAACCGTTCGGGAGTGGCCAGGCGCACCAGCAGATGGTACAACGGCGGCACTAAGAACGATACCGTTACCGCGTACGTTTCGATCGCCTGCAAGATTTCGCCCGGACGGAACGTGTTGACGGGAACGACGCTGCCCCCTCGGATAAGCGGATTCATGACACAGGTCGTCCAACCGAAGCAATGGTACATCGGCAACACGCAAAGAACGCGATCTTCCGGCTCGTGCGGTAACACCGCATTGAATTGTATAACGTTTTCCGCCAGATTCCGATGCGTGAGCATCGCGCCCTTGGGTCGGCCGGTCGTGCCCGACGTGTAAATGAACGTGGTCACATCCGTGTCTTCCCGTTGCGCTTCCGCAGGAACGCATTCCGCTGCGGCGATGCCCTGCGCTTCTTCGACAAGCGTCGCAACCAAAAGCAACGGCGCCGCCGTGTGCAATTCTTTATGCGCGACCAGCAATACCAAACCCGCGTCTTTGGCGATGTAGTCCACTTCCGCTTCGGTCAACATGCAGTTGATCGGGACGACGATCGCGCCCAGACTGACGATCGCGAAGTAAATGTAAATAAATGCGGGGCTGTTCTGTTCATACAAACCGACACGATCGCCTCGCTTCACGCCCTTTTTGTGCAGAACGGTGCGATACCGCGCGATGTGTTCTTTTAATTGGCCATACGTGACATTTTCGGGACCGCGAATGGCGATACTCTCCGGATTGTGCCCGGTGATCAGTTCATCCAGTAACATGGTTTCCTCCTTGGCCGAAATCTCGGCAATTTCTTTCTTATATTCTACATGAAATTTTTAATCATGGGCAAAAAAAAAGACACCTTCGTGTCGAATAAATAAACTGGCGGAGCGGGTGGGATTCGAACCCACGCACGGGGTAAACCGTCTAACGATTTAGCAAACCGTCCTCTTCAGCCTCTTGAGTACCGCTCCAAGTAAAAGCTTCCACTATTTTACGTAAAATTCGCCTTTTTGTCAAGGAAAATTGATGCCATGACATCTTTATCGTCTGCAGGAAAGCCGCACGACAAACGGAATTTTACGCAATAAAAAAGAGACGCGCGGTCTCTTTTTCAGATGGTGGGCGATGACAGGATCGAACTGCCGACATCCTGCTTGTAAGGCAGGCGCTCTCCCAGCTGAGCTAATCGCCCAGATTGGTGACCCGTGGGGGATTCGAACCCCCGATACCGCCGTGAAAGGGCGGTGTCTTAACCACTTGACCAACGGGCCTTCTGGCTCCCTGAGTAGGACTCGAACCTACGACCGATCGGTTAACAGCCGATTGCTCTACCAACTGAGCTATCAGGGAATATAACAAAAGTAATTATAGCCGATGAAATAAAAAAAAGCAAGCGCGGTTTTGCACTTGCTTTTTATCTGCGTCTCGGTATCCACGATGGCACGTTATGCCGACACGCGCGGGCGATGCGTCGGTATACGTCGGTAGGGAAATTCTGCCAGCGCGCGGTCGGTAATTTCCTTGACCACCGCCTGCGGCGTATTCAAAACCGATTCTTCCGCCGTGTCGTTGTACGTGCTTTGCCACACCTGCATCTCATCATTCGGCCGGTAATACGCATACACGCGCAACTCACCAAAGGTGGTAGTCCACCAATCACCGTTCCAATCCGTGCGTGTAAATTGCGCCAAACGCACCAACTCCGAACCGATTACGATATCCGCATCGTAAGTCTTGGCGACGGCGGCAAAGTCGTGGCGCGTAAACGGCATTGTCGTTTGCGGCCCGTTCGTTATTTCATAATACGGATAGCGAAACGGCTCGGCCAAACGTCGTTCCACATAGGTGCCGAGTTCCACATGTCGCTCCGTCGTTGCCGTCGGCAGGATAACAACCTTCTCCGCCGTAATCGGTTCGGCGGCAAACACCGACAGCACGCCGATGAAAACGCAAATTACAAGCAAGTACCACTGCCGTCTGTTTCCCATATTGCGCCTCCCTATTCCCGCGCGGGCAGCGTCCGTGCGCTATCCAATGACCGCGTGACCAGCGCCACCTCCGGTAAAACCTCCGCGCTGATTTTATGAAATCGGAAATGCCGAATACTGATGATTTCGTCCGCGCCTTTGCTGCCGAGCCGCGTCAAATCGCCGCGACCGTCTTTTGTCTGCGGCGGCAAGTACAAAGTGTCGCCGCGAATCACGGCCGGCAACGGTTCCACTTCGGCGATGCGTACCGCCGGGTCACGGTACACTACGCCGAATTCGCAGCGCACCGCAAATTCGCGCGCATTCAATCGTTGATACGGCGCGAGCGCCATCGTGCAAACGTAACGTTCCCCGCTTTGCGGTTCGACCCCCGTCGCTTGCCAGGTGCCGTACCATGTTTGCGCGGTTCGTTCCGCATACCACAGAAACCCGTGCCAGCCCGCCCAAACCAAAAGCGACACCAACGTCACCGCGAGCAGCGTCCGCCGTTTTTGCGCTCCGTTCAACCGAATAATTTTTGCTTCAGCTCCCGCCAGTACAAAACAATTCCCGTCACAATCGGCGTCAGCACCGGCAAAATAGTCATCACATAATTGCCGAAGTTGGCGATATGCGCTTCATACATGCCCAGCAGGCAAAACGGACATGCTTCCGCCGTGCGGCAACTCAGCAATAATATGAGTGCCGCAAGCATCGTAATTTTTTGTGCGCGTCGCATTTTATCTTTTGTTATCTCCCTGTGAAATAATCTACACCGGCTTGGAAAATTTTCTGTTTTTTCTGTCCGATAATATTTTTCGCTACATACGGACCATAGCGTTCGCTGTGACCCATCTTGCCCAAAATTCGTCCGTTCGGACTGAGCAGGCCTTCAATCGCCGCGACCGATCCGTTCGGGTTCGCCGGCATCGTTTCGTGGACGCTGCCCCATTCATCGCAATATTGCGTCGCGATCTGACCGTTCGCCGCCAAAGCCTGTACGACGTCCGGCGCCGCGTATAAACGTCCTTCACCGTGACTGAACGGAATGCGATGGAGTTCGCCCGGTTCAAAATACATGAGCCACGGGGATTTCGTCGAAACGATCTTCGTCATCGCGTAGTGCGAAATGTGACGCCCGATGGTATTGTAGGTGAGCGTCGGCGCACTCGGCGCCAATTCGCGGATTTCTCCGTACGGCAACAGGCCGAGTTTAATCAACGCCTGGAAACCGTTGCAGATGCCCAAAATCAAACCGTCACGATGCGTCAGAAGATCGTTCACCGCGTCGGCCAATGCCGGATGCCGGAACAGCGCGGCGATAAATTTACCCGAACCGTCCGGTTCATCGCCGGCGGAAAATCCGCCCGGAAATGCCAAAATCTGTGTCGTTTCCACCGCTTTGACAAGCGCTTCCACCGATTCATTCAGCGCCTGCGGCGTCAGGTTGCGCACGACGACGGTCGACACATTGGCGCCCGCATTTTCAAATGCGCGGGCCGTGTCCACTTCACAGTTCGTACCCGGCATTACCGGAATGACGACCTGCGGCGTGCCAATGGTAGTCCGCGCGCGTCGTGTCGGATTGCCCGCCACCGGCGAAACGGGATACAGCGGCGCCGGTTGAAGCGTTTTCGTCGGAAATACTTTTTCCAGCGGCTCTTCCCAACGCGCTTGCAATTCATCAAGCGGTAACGTAACACCGGCAAGAGAAATGCTGTCACCGGCGGTGGCGCCGATGATCGTAATATGCTCGTCAAGCGCCCATTGTTCCGCGATCTCTCTGTCCAATTCGACCAGCCATGAACCCGGCCGCGCCGCGAACCATTCTGTCGGAGTGAGAGCATCACTCAGCCTTGCGCCGATATGGTTACCGAATGCCGCTTTCGCGCACGCGGCAGCAAGACCGCCCGCATCAACCGCCTGCGCGCTTTTCAGCAAACCTTTCTCCGCCGCCGCGAACAACCGATCCGCATGATCGATAAAGACTTCAAAATCCGGCATGGCGTATTCATCCAACGGCGTTTCGAGCAAGACCAACGCGTGGTCGCGTCCCTTCCATTCGGGACTGACAATATGCGTCGCATCGCCCGGCGCCACCGCGAACGAAATCAGCGTCGGCGGCACATGCAAATCAAGGAAGCTACCGCTCATCGAATCTTTGCCGCCGATCGCGCCGACTTCCAGTTCCGACTGCGCGACAAACGCGCCCAAAAGCGCCGCGACCGGTTTGCCCCAAGACGCCGTGTCGCCTAATTTTTCAAAATATTCCTGCAAGGATAAATAGGCGCGTTTCCAGTTGCCGCCCAGCGCCGCGATTTTCGCCAGCGACTGCAGCACGGCGAACAGACCGCCGTGAAACGGACTCCACGACGCCAAGTACGGATCAAACGCGTGGGTCATGATGCTCACGGTTGACGTTTCCCCGTGCCGCAACGGAATTTTCGCGACCATGCCGTCGACCGGCGTGCACATGCGCGCGCCGCCGTACGGCATCAGGACCGTGCCCGCGCCGATCGTCCCGTCAAATCGTTCGCCCAAACCGCGCTGCGAAGCGACATTCAAATCGCCGAGCGTTTGCGCCCATGCGGCGCGCACATCCGTCACCGGTTGCGGCGTAAAATAATTTTCTTCGGCCGGCGTCGTGATGACGGCGGCGCTGGCTCGACCGGCGCCGTTGGTGTCGAGGAACGAGCGCTCCAAATTGACGATGGTTTCACCGCGCCACTGCATCATCAGGCGGCGCTCTTTCGTGACGACCGCAATCGGCGTCGCTTCCAGATTTTCTTCATCCGCATAGCGGCGGAACTCATCCGCATCATCCGCGGCGACGACCACCGCCATACGTTCCTGCGATTCGGACAGCGCTAATTCCGTGCCGTCCAATCCTTCATATTTTTTCGGTACGGCATCCAAATTAATCATCAAGCCGTCCGCCAATTCGCCGACGGCGACCGCCACGCCGCCCGCGCCGAAATCATTGCAGCGGCGAATCAGGCGCGAGGCCTCCGGACGCCGGAATAGGCATTGTAATTTACGTTCCGTCGGCGCGTTACCTTTTTGCACTTCCGCGCCCGCGGTGGTTAATGAGCTTTCCGTATGTTCTTTGGAAGAGCCGGTCGCACCGCCGATGCCGTCACGACCGGTACGGCCGCCAACCAGCAACACGATATCGCCCGGTTCCGGCACGCGACGAACGACCTGATCCGCCGGCACCGCGCCGACGACCGCGCCGACTTCCATGCGTTTGGCCACGTAACCGGGATGGTAGTATTCACGTACCTGGCCGGTCGCGAGACCGATCTGGTTA
>NZ_JAHAHH010000036.1 GCF_018373335.1 Negativicoccus succinicivorans | reverse complement strand
AAGAGACCGCAAGGTCTCTTTTTTATTTAGATCGCCGTCCAACCTCCGTCAATGCAAAGCAGCTGACCGGTAGTGAAGCTCGAAGCATCGGAGGCGAAATAAATCACCGCGCCGTCCAGTTCACCCGGTCGACCGCCGCGTCCCATCGGCGAATACGTCGCGAGAATATCTTGAAACGCTTGCGTTTGAAATGCTTTTTCCGTCATATGCGTGTCAAAATAACCCGGTCCGATCGCATTGACCGTGATGCCGTGTTGCGCCCATTCCACCGCCAACGCTTTGGTCAGCATTTTCACGCCGCCTTTGGCCGCGCTGTATGCGGAAAGATAAGCGGGTTTCATCGCCACTTCCGAATGGATTGAGCCGAGGTTGATGATTTTACCGTATTCCTGCTTCAACATCTGTTTACCCACCGCGCGCGCCACATAGTATACGCCGTCCAGATTCGTGCCGAGCACTTTGCGCCAATCCTCTGTCGACTGCTCCGCCGCCGGCACACTCGCTCCGACGCCTGCGTTATTCACCAAAATATCGATGCGCTGATATTGTGCGACAATCTCTGCCACCGCCTGATCGATGCTTTCTGGCGACATGACATCCATCACCACATAGGACGCTTCCGCGCCGAGTTCTTTCAGCGCCCGCACCGTCTCCTGCAGTTTTTCTTCCCGCCGCGCGGCGACCACCACCGTCGCCCCTTGCCGAGCCAGAGCCTTGGCCAACTGAATGCCAAGACCGGATGAACCGCCCGTAACGAGCGCAATTTTACCGCTTAAGTCAAAATAATTTTTCATCTCGCACCTCCGATTACTGTGTTCTGTATTTATACTACCATATTCCCCTTATCTATACGGATCCAATCCGTTGCCGGTCGGGCCCCGTCTTCGCGTCGTGGTCAAACGTAGTCAGCGCGGTAGGCATTTCACCGACCGTTGCGTACAGTTTCCCGCGCTCGACGGTTACCGTCTTTACGATTCTTTGCATGATGTCTCCTTTCGCGCAACAAAAAACCGCCTCAGCATTTCGCTTTAGCGGCTTTTAATACATCAGGGATAAACAATACGCCACCGACGCGGGGCAACCCCTTTCTAGTACGCGCTCTGTGATTTTTCCCTCTTTTAGACTTTCAACGTCATCTTCATAGCGCGCCCTTGTAATTTCGTTTCCCTCACGCTCGAAGTACGCTTCTACCTCTTCATCGCTCAAAGACCTTCTTGATTCTTTGAAGCTGCGTACAACTATTGCTCTGTACTCTTCATAGCTTATCACTCCGGCACCTCCTCGTTTCGCTTTAGCGTCTTTTAATACATCAGGGCTAAACAATACGCAATCGACGAGGTACAACCCTTTTCCAGTATACGCTCAGTGATTTCTCCCTCTTTTAGACTTTCAACATCATCTTCATAACGCGCTCTCGTAATTTTGTTTCCCTCTCGCTCGAAGTACGCCTCTACTTCTTCATCGCTCAAAGGGCCCCACAACTCTTTGAACTCTCGCATGACTATTGCTCTGTATTCTTCATAGCTTATCACTCCCGCACCTCCTCGTCTCTATACTTCATTGCCAAGTCGTATGCTTTGGCGGCCTTTATTTAATTCTATGTTTTGCCAACGACTTCTCCCGCCGCCCGTATTGATTCAGCCGTTCGCGCTCTCTTTATATATTATAATTATACCTTTTTTAATGCTTTTTCAAGACGATCGCGTCGCAACCATGTCTCCGTTCGCATTATGCGCTCCTGCTAACCGTTGGCCATTGTTGATTCCCTAGACGGTTTCCCAATGATTGCGAATTTGAGACGCAAAAAAAGAGACGACATTGTCGTCTCTTTTTGTTTCGCTTTGCTTTTATGCTTCGGCGGCCGTTTCTTCCGCTTGGTCAGCGTTTTCTTCGACGCTTTCCACGGTGATTTGCGGTTTATCTTCCGCAAGACTGATGTTGCGGTAGCGGGACATGCCCGTGCCGGCCGGAATCAGTTTGCCGATGATGACGTTTTCTTTCAAGCCGAGCAACGGATCGATTTTACCTTTGATCGCGGCTTCCGTGAGGACACGCGTGGTTTCCTGGAAGGAGGCGGCGGAAAGGAACGAATCGGTCGCAAGCGCGGCTTTGGTAATCCCCAAGAGGATATGTTTGCCGCTCGCTTCCTTCTTGCCTTCGGCGCGTAAGCGTTTGTTCTCGAGTTCCAGCAGGTTCGCTTCGACGGTATCTCCCGGCAGCATATCGGTATCGCCGGCGTCCTCCAATTTGATTTTATGGAGCATTTGACGCACGATGACTTCGATGTGCTTGTCGTTAATTTCAACACCCTGCGATTTATATACTTTTTGCACTTCGTAGACCAGGTAACGCTGGGTCGCCTGGACGCCGAGTACATGCAGAATGTCGTGCGGGTTGATCGAGCCTTCGGTCAGGCGGTCGCCTTTGGCGATGGTGTCGCCGTCTTCGACCACGATCTTCAGGCCGTACGGAATGGTTTTGGACCATTCTTCGCCGCCGTCGGTAATGTGAATTTTTTGGATTTGCTTGTTTTCTTCCAGCGTTTCAATCTGCACGGTGCCGCCGATTTCCGCGATAATCGCGTAGCGTTTCGGTTTGCGCGCTTCGAAAAGTTCTTCAACACGCGGCAGACCTTGCGTGATATCTTCGTTCGACGCGACGCCGCCGGTGTGGAACGTACGCATCGTCAGCTGCGTGCCCGGTTCACCGATGGACTGTGCCGCGATGATGCCGACGGCTTCACCGACTTCGACCATGCGGCCGGTACCGAGGTTGCGGCCGTAGCACTTGCGGCAGACGCCGTGACGGCACTGGCAGGTGAGAACCGAACGAATCTTGACCGTGTCGTAATGTTTTTCGATTTCGGCTGCGATTTCTTCATTGATGAGCTCATTTTTCGCGATGATAAGCTCGTTGGTTTCTTTATTGTAAAGATCTTCCGCGGTGATGCGGCCGGCGAGACGGTCGCGCAACGGTTCAATGACGCCGTCGCCTTCGACGATGGCTTCGACTTCAATACCGTCGATTTCATCCAAATGAACGACGACACGGCGAGCGTCGCTGGCGAGGATTTTTTCAATCATCGCTTCGGTGAGTTTCTGTCCTTTTTGGTAAAGAACTTCACCGGCAACCGTTTCCACATCTTCGACGAGTTCTTTGTCGAGCATGCGATCCACCATGTGTTTGCGCAATTTGTTGCGCAGGTTGTCTTCGGGCTGACCCAAAGTGACAACGGTGTTTTCGCTGGATACGTGTTCGTGTTCTTCGGTGTTGGCGTACGAGCCGCGCAAGACGATCTGCGGAACCAGATGCTCGCCGATGACCTGCAAATCTTTGGCGGTAAGTTTCGTGCCTTCCGCAACGAGCGCTTCACCCGTTTCCGAATCAACTACCGCGGTTTCAAGAACGCGTCCGAGCAATTTATCCTGCATGGCGGCGATCGCTTCTTTGGCCGTAGCCGCGAGACGACCGCGCTCACGAACAAGATCAACGGAAACAATGTCGCAATCTTCTTCGCGCACGATAACATCCTGCGCGACGTCGACGAGACGACGGGTCAGGTAGCCGGAGTCCGCCGTACGGAGCGCCGTATCGGCCAAACCTTTACGCGCGCCGTGCGACGATGTGAAGTAGTCCAAAACGGTCAAGCCTTCACGGAAGTTCGACTTAATCGGCAAGTCGATGATGCGGCCGGACGGATCGGCCATCAAGCCGCGCATGCCGGCGAGCTGACGGATTTGCTGTTCGTTACCGCGGGCGCCGGATTGCGCCATCATGGTCAAGGGGTTGAATTTATCAAAGCCCTGCATCATTTCGCGGGTAACTTCGCCGGTCGCGTCATTCCAAATATCAATCGTTTTGCGATAGCGTTCATCGTCGGTAATCAAGCCGCGCTTGAAGAGGCTGTTCACTTTATCGACCTTTTGGTCGGCTTTGGCGAGAATCGTTTCTTTCGTCGCCGGTACTTTAATGTCGGCGATAGCGATCGTCATGCCGGCTTTTCTTGCGTAGTGGAAGCCGAGCGTCTTCACGCGGTCGAGCAGATCCGCGGTATGCGCCATGCCGAAATGACGGAAGCAGTTATTAATCAGGCGAGCGAGCTCTTTCTTATCCATGAGCACGCCGAGCATCGCCTGACCGGATTCATTTTCACAGTAGTAACGCAATTCTTCCGGCAGCGCCATGTTGAAAATCAGGCGGCCGGCCGTGGTCAAGACACGACCGTGTTCCGGAATGCGCACGAAGATATAATGCTGCAAGTCGATGAAGTGCTGGTCATACGCCATGACGACTTCATCGTAATCGGCAAATGTGGGGATCGAGATCGCGTTTTTCCGCGCCTCTTCGTCCATCAGGCTGTATTCCGTCTCCGGCACGAGCATGCGCAGCGCGCCTTTCTCATCTCTGTATTCTTCCGAGCGGTCAATGGTCAGGTAGTACGCGCCAAGGACCATATCCTGCGACGGTACCGCGACCGGTTTACCGTCTTTCGTCGACAAAATATTGTTGACGGAAAGCATCAGCGTACGCGCTTCGGCTTGCGCTTCGACCGACAGCGGCAAGTGGCAAGCCATCTGGTCGCCGTCGAAGTCGGCGTTGTACGCCGCGCAGACGAGCGGGTGCAATTTGATGGCGCGACCTTCCCAAAGAATCGGTTCAAACGCCTGGATACCCAAGCGGTGCAAGGTCGGCGCGCGGTTCAAGAGAACCGGATGTTTGTGGATGACATCTTCGAGGACATCCCACACTTCCGGCGCGATTTTTTCGACTGTTTTCTTGGCGTTTTTGATGTTGTTCGCCAAACCGCGGGCAACGAGTTCTTTCATGACAAACGGTTTGAAGAGTTCGAGCGCCATTTCTTTCGGCAGACCGCATTGGTGCATTTTGAGTTCCGGTCCGACAACGATAACGGAACGGCCGGAGTAGTCAACACGCTTACCCAACAAGTTCTGACGGAAACGGCCCTGTTTACCTTTCAGGAGATCGGAAAGGGATTTCAGCGCGCGGTTGCCCGGTCCGGTGACCGCGCGGCCGCGACGGCCGTTATCAATGAGCGCGTCGACAGCTTCCTGCAGCATGCGTTTTTCGTTGCGCACGATAATTTCCGGCGCATGTAGTTCCAGCAAACGTTTCAAACGGTTGTTACGGTTGATGACACGACGATAGAGATCGTTCAAATCGCTGGTCGCGAACCGACCGCCGTCGAGCTGCACCATCGGGCGCAGTTCCGGCGGAATGACCGGCACGCAGTTCATAATCATCCATTCCGGACGGTTGCCGGATTTACGGAAGGCTTCGACGACTTCTAAGCGACGAATCGCGCGCAAGCGGCGTTGGCCGCTCGCTTCCTGCATTTCCGCGCGCAGTTCTTTGCGCAGTTCTTCCAGGTCGATTTCCGCCAACAGGGTTTGGATCGCTTCCGCGCCCATCTTCGCGACAAACGAATTGTACCCGTAGGTTTCGACCGCTTCCCGATATTCCGCTTCGTTCAGCAGTTCTTTTTTCTTAAGTCCCGTGTCTTTCGGATCCAACACGATGTAGGACACGAAGTACAGGACACGTTCCAACGAACGCGGCGAGACGTCAAGAATGAGTCCCATCCGGCTCGGAATTCCTTTGAAGTACCAAATGTGCGACACCGGGGTGGCCAATTCGATATGCCCCATGCGTTCGCGACGTACTTTGGCGCGGGTGACTTCGACCCCGCATTTATCACAGACGACGCCTTTATTGCGGATCCGTTTATACTTTCCGCAATGGCATTCCCAGTCCTTGGTCGGACCGAAAATCCGTTCACAAAAGAGACCGTCTTTTTCCGGCTTCAGCGTCCGATAGTTAATCGTTTCCGGCTTGGTGACCTCACCATGCGACCAGGCACGAATCTTTTCGGGCGAAGCCAGTCCGATTTGCATCGAATCAAATTCGTTCACATCTAACAAATCTACCGCTCCCTTCACTATTCAGCGTCGTTATCAGTATCGGTGAAGAACGGTTCCGCGGCGGCGATATTTTGGGTATCGGCCTGCTGCGCCGTGTCTTCCACGCTCATTTCATTTTCTTCCGGTGCGTTATCCGCATCTTCCGTCTCCGCGGAAGTTCGGCTTTGCCCGCTGGCATCGGATTCCATGACTTCGCGCAGTTCATTTTCTTCCGCCTGCGGCAAGTCTTCTTCTTCGAGTTCACGAATGACGACTTCTTCGCCGTTTTCATTCAAAATGCGAACATCCAAGCCGATCGACTGAAGCTCTTTCAAGAGCACCTTGAACGATTCCGGAACACCCGGTTCGGGGATATTTTCCCCTTTGACGATTTTTTCGTACGCTTTCACACGGCCGATCACATCGTCGGATTTCACCGTCAGGATTTCCTGCAAGGTGTACGCTGCGCCGTACGCTTCCAGCGCCCAGACTTCCATTTCACCGAAACGCTGGCCGCCGAACTGCGCTTTACCGCCCAACGGCTGTTGGGTGACGAGCGAGTACGGACCGGTCGAACGAGCGTGAATCTTGTCATCGACCAAGTGGTGCAACTTCAACATGTATTTGTAGCCGACGGTAACGCGGTTGTCCATCTTTTCACCGGTGCGACCGTCGAACAGTTCCGTCTTGCCGTCTTCCGGCAAGTTGGCGAGCTTCAACGTGCTGAATACGTCAACTTCCGACGCGCCGTCAAAGACCGGCGTCGCGATATGAATACCGGCGACATCCGGTTCGGGCATGCCGTATTTATCGACATCGTAACCGTATTCTTTCAAGCGACGCGGCAGATCCGGATCGTTGTTGCGAATTTCCATGCCTAACGCCTGAACCGCGCGTCCCAAGTGGGTTTCCAAAACCTGACCGATATTCATACGGCTCGGTACGCCGAGCGGGTTCAACACGATTTGAACCGGCGTGCCGTCCGGCATGAACGGCATATCTTCCTGGCGCATGACGCGGGAGACAACGCCCTTGTTACCATGGCGGCCCGCCATCTTATCGCCTTCGTGAATCTTACGTTTCTGCGCGATGTAGACGCGAACGAGTTTATTGACGCCCGGTTGCAGTTCATCGCCGTTTTCACGGGTGAACACGCGAACATCAACGATCTTGCCGGATTCGCCGTGCGGCACGCGCAAGCTGGTGTCGCGGACTTCGCGTTCTTTGTCGCCGAAAATGGCACGCAGCAAACGTTCTTCCGGCGTCTGCTCGGTTTCGCCTTTCGGCGTGACTTTACCGACCAGGACATCCCCCGGGCGCACTTCCGCGCCGATTGAGATAATGCCTTCTTCATCCAAATATTTCAACGAATCTTCGCTGACATTCGGGAGCTGGCGGGTAATTTCTTCCGCGCCGAGCTTCGTGTCGCGCGCATCGCATTCGTATTCTTCAATATGGATCGACGTGTAAATGTCTTCCTTGCACAATTCTTCCGAGAGAAGAATCGCGTCTTCGTAGTTGTAGCCTTCCCACGGCATAAACGCAACGAGCACGTTGTAACCGAGCGCGAGTTCGCCGCCGTCGGTTGCCATGCCATCCGCCAGCGCATCGCCCGCTTCCACGCGATCGCCCTTATAAACGAGCGGGATCTGGTTGATGCAGGTGCTCTGGTTGGAGCGCATGAATTTGATCAGATCGTAACGATCCAATTTGCCGTCATCGGTTTTGATGATGATTTCTTTCCCGGTGACGCGTTCTACCGTACCCGCGCGTTTGGCGAGTACGCATACGCCGGAGTCGCGGGCGGCGGTGTATTCCATGCCCGTGCCGACGAGCGGTGCCTGCGTACGCAACAGCGGTACCGCCTGACGTTGCATGTTCGCGCCCATCAAGGCACGGTTCGCGTCGTCGTTTTCAAGGAACGGGATCAATGCCGTACCGACCGAAACGACCTGTTTCGGCGAAACGTCCATCAAATCCACGCGTTGCGGCGCGACTTCAATGACTTCAGATTGCAGACGGCTCGCGACATGCGCGTGTTCAAAACGGTTATTTTCATCAAGCGGTTCGTTCGCCTGCGCCACGACGAGGTTTTCCTCGGCATCGGCGGTGACGTAACGCACTTCGCTCGTAACGGTGACATCATCGCCGTCGTGTTTCACCACGCGATACGGCGTTTCAATCAAACCGTATTTATTGACTTTCGCAAAGTTCGCCAGGGATGAAATCAAGCCGATGTTCGGACCTTCCGGCGTTTCAATCGGGCACATGCGGCCGTAGTGCGAATGGTGCACGTCGCGAACTTCAAAGCCCGCGCGTTCACGGGAAAGACCGCCCGGTCCCAATGCGGAAAGGCGACGTTTGTGCGTCAGTTCCGCCAACGGGTTCGTCTGGTCCATGAACTGCGACAATTGGCTTGAACCGAAAAATTCTTTCAGCGCCGCTGTGACCGGACGAATGTTGATCAGCATCTGCGGCGTCAGATTGTCGATATCCTGCGTCGCCATACGTTCTTTGACGACACGTTCCATGCGGGTCAAACCGATGCGGAACTGGTTCTGCAACAGTTCGCCGACGCAACGCAAGCGGCGGTTCCCCAAGTGGTCAATATCATCGACATGGCCGATGCCTTCCATTAAATTCAATAAATAGGAAATATTGGCGATCATGTCCGCCGGTTCGACGGTACGCAAGGTGTCCGGAAGATTCACGTTATTGCAAACGATTTTGACTTCCTGACGATTTTCGCCTTCCCCTTTCAGGACATAAATTTCCTGCAGACCCGGAATGCGTTTCTGCGCGAGCGTTTTTTCTACGCGACGCGCCGGCAGCACGCCTTCAATAATGGCCTCGATATCATTGGCGGGCATGCGTTTGAACATGCCGCTGTCTTTAATGGCTTTCAACTCTTTCTTGCCGACTTTCGTGCCTTCTTCCAAAAGCACTTCGCCGGTATTGATATCCACGAGAGTATCCGCCAGCGTCTTGCCTTCGAGCTGACGCGCCCAGTCGGAGCCGGCATCGGCAAACATTTCGGAGGCCGCGATCTGGTCGAGTTCTTTATGACCGATCACGGTGCCTTCGGGCAAAACAACTTTGCCCGTGTGCGGGTGAACCAGCGGGCGCGCTAACGTCTGACCGAACAGACGACCCTGCCAGCCTAATTTCTTACCTAATTTATAACGTCCGATATGCGCCAAATCATAGCGGCGCGGATCGAAGAACAAATTGTTGAACATCGAAGTCGCGCTGTCGATGGACGGCGGTTCGCCCGGACGCAATTTCTTATATATTTCAATTAACGCTTCTTCCTGCGAACGCGTCGGGTCTTTTTTCAACGTTTCCGCGATGCGCGGATCGTCACCGAAAAGATCCATGATTTCATCATTCGTTTCGAAGCCCAGCGCGCGCACGAGAACCGTCGCCGGCAACTTGCGGTTACGGTCGATGCGCACGTGCACGATATCATTGGCGTCGCTTTCGAGTTCAATCCAAGCGCCGCGGTTCGGAATCACCGTGGAGCTGAACAGCGACTTACCCATTTGGTCAATCGTGCCGCTGTAATATACGCCCGGCGAGCGCACCAACTGGCTGACGATAACGCGTTCCGCGCCGTTGATGACGAACGTGCCGGTATCGGTCATCACCGGGAAGTCGCCCATAAACACTTCCGTTTCGGCGAGCTCACCCGTTTCGGCATTTTCCAGACGAACTTTCACGCGCAGCGGCGCCGCGAACGTCGCGTCGCGCTCCTTGCATTCGGCGATATCATATTTCGGTTCACCGAATTTGTAATCATCAAAATAAAGTTTTAATTTACCGTCTTGATTATTGCCCCGTTCATTGCTTTCAATCGGAGAAATATCTTCAAAAATTTCCCGCAGTCCTTCTTCCTGAAACCACAGGTAGGAATTTCGCTGTAAATCGAGCAAGTGCGGCATTTGCAAGACCTCATTGATCTTGGCGTAGGTGTACCGTTTCCGCGTGCCCATATTTACCGGTTTGAACATGCACTTGTCACCCTTTCTGATATTGGCGTTATCGTGTCGTCTCGGCTATTCACGTGTCGTTTTCGAAAAATGACAATAAAAGCAAGGTTCCTTTTTGAACCTTGCTTTTGCATTTTTTGTACTGCGTCTCTCCTCTATCAGTCTCCACGATCATAATGACACTACTGCAATTAGTAATTTTATCATTGATTACAGAAAATGTCAATCAAAAGACGTAATACTCCATATTCAACTTTCGTAAGTGATTGTACCTCAATTTCCATGGCCTGGCAAGTCCCTTTTATTTTTCGCATACGCACCGCGCATTCATTCTTTTGCGGCAAGAAAAAAGCCGCCACCGAAGTGACGGCTGAAGGGAAGCATATTATTGTTGACCGGCAGTCAAAGTGGCCAGATTTTCACGCTGCAACTTAATGTAATCGTAGCCCGCTTTTTCCTGCACGACGGTCAAGCCTTCAATCGGATTCAACACGCGTACGACCGCTCCGGTCTCCGCGGCGATCGCGTCCGCCAAGCGCGGATTAACGAGTTCTTCGCTGTAAATTGTGTGCACATCATGTTCACGAATGAATTCGACCAGTTGCGCCATGCGTTCCGGCGTCGGTTCGGCATCCGCGTCAACACCCATGATGCCGACTTGCGTTAAGCCGTAGCGCGCGGCCAGGTAACCGAACGCCTCGTGTGAAACGACGAGATGTTTATTCGCGAGCGACGAGAGCTCCGCATCCATGTCCTTGTCGAGCGCCGCCAATTCCTCTTGGTATTTCTTCGCATTGGCGCGGTACGCGTCGGCATGCGCCGGATCGGCTTTCGCCAACGCGTCGGCTACCGCCGCCGCTTCTTTCATGACGTTTTGCGGATCCAACCACACGTGCGGATCTACGCCGCCGTGATGGTGGTGATGATGATGGCCTTCCGCATGATGATCTTCATCGTGATGATCTTCGTCATGGTGATCGGCATCATGATCATGATCGTGATCATCGTCATCATGGTCCTCTGCCTTCAGCAGATCCAACCCATGACTTAATTCGACGACCATCGCGTCACGCGTAATGTCTTTCTTCAAAATCTGATCGGTCGGTTCCAAACCCGCGCCGTTGTAGAAAAAGACTTTCGCCTGACCGATTTTCTTCAAATCGCTCGCGGTCGGTTCCCAATCGTGCGGCTCCGCTCCCGGCGGCACCAAAAGCGTGACGTCGGCGTGATCCCCCGCCACTTTTTTCACCACGTCGTACACGGGATACACGGTCGTTACCACCTGCAGTTTTCCCTGATTTTCCTGCGGGGTCTGACCGCAACCGACAAGCGCCAGCAAGGCCGCGCACAAACTCAATACCCAAATTAACTTTTTCACTCTTCCACATCCTTTCTATTCCCCGATTATAGCGATTTAGCAAGCTGCGTCAATTTCACGCTGTACCACAGAACAGTCGTTCAGATATTCCGTTGGCGACAACGACAAGGCGCATCGCCGTTTCGCTCACTTCGCCTTAATTATATTTTTATATTTCGTTTGTAAAAAAATGCGGTTTATGACGCGTATCTTGATGTTATTTCAGTCCATTTTATTATTTTTTATATAAAATTGTCTGCATAATTGTTTTATTTGTTTGACGAAGCATCGGGAAAATGCTATATTGAGGGCAATTCAAAAAATTCAAGGAGGTTATGACATGAAAAAATGGTATAGTTTAGCCGGTGTCGGTGTCATGGCATGTGCTCTTGTAATCGCCGGCTGCGGCAGCGACAAACAATCGGAAAAAGCAGCCGCTCCCGCGCCGTCCGTCACGATTAAGGTGGGTGCATCCCCGGTGCCGCACGCGGAAATCCTGGGCAATGTCAAAGAGGCGCTCGCGAAAGAAGGCATCAATCTTCAAGTCATTGAGTTTACCGATTACGTACAGCCGAATCTCGCGCTGAACGACAAAGAGCTCGACGCGAACTACTTCCAGCACCAACCGTACTTGGACAACTTCAACTCCGAGCACAATCTGAAATTAGTCTCCGCGGGCACGGTCCATCTTGAACCGATGGGCGTATACTCGAGCAAGTTGAAAGATTTGAGCGGTTTGCCGGAAGGCGCGAAAGTAGCGATTCCGAACGACCCGACCAACGGCGGACGCGCATTGCTTCTGCTGAAATCGGCCGGTTTGATCGACCTGCAGAAAAACGCGGGCATCACGGCGACAGTAGCGGACATCATCGCCAATCCGAAAGGCTTGGTATTTTCGGAACTGGAAGCCGCGCAATTGCCGCGCGCGATCAATGATGTTGACATTGCCGTCATCAATACGAACTACGCGATTGACGCGGGCATGAACCCGATCTCCGACGCGCTCTATCTCGAAGCGAAAGATTCCCCGTACGCCAATATCGTCGCCATTCGTGACGGCGATCAACAACGTCCGGAAATCGAAAAACTGATGAAAGCGCTGCAAAGCGAGTCCACCAAGAAATTTATCTCGGATAAATACAAAGGGGCTATCATCTCCGCTTTCTAAGCACAAAAAAGACCTGCCGCGGCAGGTCTTTTTTATTGTCCAAGTGTTTCTCAGCGCCAACGCAATCCGCATGACGACTATTGTTTCTCCGTCAGCGCATGTTGCAATGCTCCGCGCACAAGTTTCCACTCCGCTCGGGCGCTCGTTCGATCCCCCGCCTGATCGGCCACGCTCGCCGCCTGCAAGTGAACCACTGCCGTCGCCAAAATCGGTGTCAACTGTTTGTCTTCGGTAAAATTCTGCGGATCAATATCGCGCAGGCGCGGCTCGGCCAGAATGCGATGAATGTACCACAGCGCTTTCTGCAGGTCGAGGCAGTACGTTTCGGGTGATTTTTTACCGGCGCGGCTGATATACGCCAGCGCGTCACCGGCATGGTGATCCAATCTCCACGCCTCAATGGCTTCGATCGTTTCATAACGGCCGTCTGTGTAGTAAGACGGACTTTGCACAGAATCATGCGGTTTTCGTTTCATATTTTACCTCATTATGTTGCAAAGAAAAGTTTTCTTCATTGTACATCATTATTTATTTTATACATATACATATACATACGCATGCATATACACATATACAAATACACATGTATGCATATACACATATACAAAAACCGCTCTCATCATGATGAGAG
>NZ_JAHAHH010000140.1 GCF_018373335.1 Negativicoccus succinicivorans | reverse complement strand
CCCGCGTGTGAGCAAGACGTCGCGCCGCAATGGCTCGAACGCTTATGCACGTTGGGGACGCGCGCTTGCGTGATCACGGGCGCGGGAAATCCTGACGCGAACGTCGGAACCATTTATTATCGGTCGGCGGACGGTCACGCGGGCGCTGTCGATTTTGCGCGTCTGGCGCCGAATTTCAGCGGCAGCGGCGATTATTTCAATGCGGTACTGCTCGCGGCGTTGCTGCGCGGTGAATCGCTCGCGCAGGCGGTGAAGACGGCGGCGCGATTTATTGAATTCGCGCTGCGTGAAACGCAAGCGCAGAAAAGTAACGCAGGCAACGGCTTAGTACTTCGCGGCGCGCTGCAAGCGACGGTAAAAAAATGGACGGCAGACGAATGAGAGCAAACAAAAAGCGCTTACCGAGGTAAGCGCTTTTTTTGTGATCAGTTTTTGCGACCGAGAATCGCGTTGACGCGATCTTTAATGTTGCCCTCCGAAGCTTTTTTCGGCGTGGCCTTTTTGATATCTTGGGTCGGTTTGGTTTCCGCTGTCTGTTTTATTTTTTTGGAAGATGTATCCGTTTTTACTTCTTTGGCTTTCGCTTCGGGGGTAAGGGCGGCGTTCAAGCGATTGACGATCGCTTGGCCGTCTTCCGCGGAGGAAAGGGTGTACAATGATTGGTTGCCCACGTAAAGCGCGCCGCCGCTTAATCGCGCCGGTTGCATTTTATTATCATGGAAGAGACGAGCCAGACGACCCGAAACGTAGTAAGCGCGCGTTTCGGCATCATAATTTCCGACTTTAATCGGTGTCAATACGGTCTTGTTGTTGACGATAACATCGGCGCCTTTGACGGTGACGCGGTTGCCGGAATACGCCTGCATGCGGTTGACCGCTTCCGTGACACGCGATTCGTTGCGCGGATGCGAGTTCGGCGCGATCACGCGCGCGATACCGTCATTGAAACCGGGACCGTATTTTTTCAATAAGGCGTGCATTGCGGCCGGAGCGCCGCCGAGATTATAATCGGTGTGTTCCAGGATCGTGAAGCCGAGGTCATCCGCAGCTTTTTCCTGACCCATCGTGAATACTTCGTTGTTGATATAGTTCAGAGCTAAATTCATCAGCAGCGTTTGCGCGGCGGACGCGTCGCCACCGGAAAGAACCGCGGAGCCGGCGACGGCAAGGCTGAGCTTTTTGGTTACGCCATTGACGATGTCGCGATTTTCACCGTG
>NZ_JAHAHH010000139.1 GCF_018373335.1 Negativicoccus succinicivorans | reverse complement strand
TCGAATTTCATTTCGCTAGATTTTTGTATCTCTTTGCTAATTGCCATATATAATTCCTCGTATATATAAAATGATTATTACCTTATAAAACCTACTCTTAATTATAACACAAATTATGTACACAAAAATAAGGTCCCACTAGTCATAACTAAACTAATAAGAACCTTATGTGCTAGGATTATATTAATATTACGCTACCTTTACATAGTCTTGTAATACTGTATCTACGATACCACACTTTGCATCTAGCTCCGCTTTGAGTGCTCTTTCAGAATCGAGTTCTCTAGACACTACCATATCAACGATAGACTTAGAGAAGCCAGATACAAGAATGACACCACTTGGATGCATTTGAACAGGAATAGTATTATGTGCATAGACGGATACGTTCCAGAAAATAAGCCGTGGCATAGTATACCCAAGGGCTTCAAATTTCTGGCGGCACGTTTCAATAACAGTTGTATTATCCTCATGCTTTGTAGCTTGATCAAACTGCATATCAGAAATAATAAGGCACGATGATGGTAGCTCCTTTTGAGGCAGATGATTTTTCACAGCTGTATCAAGGATTAAATCAAATGTAGCCTCTATATCCGTATTGCTGTAATCGTCAAAGCGATGCAATCGTCTTAACTTATCTCTCAATGTATGACACATCGAAACATCTACCATCTGAGGGCGATTGCTAAAGGTAATGAATCGATTTTTAAAGGATTCATTCTTGTTATGATGTGCACAATACAATGCAATCGAATCTGCTACGCTAAGTGCGGTGACGGAACTATTACCAGATAGTTTTTCCCCCATAGATCCAGACCCGTCGCGTATAACTAAGATATCGTCATAATCCTTAGGCGCATCTTGGGCATTCCACAACTGCTCTAATGTTTTGTCATATGGATTTAGACTACTATCCCAGAAATTATCTCCCTTTACATAGGCTTGTACAATATCGTACAAGAACATAGAATTGGCATTAATCTTAACAGCATCGTTGCCCTTTTGTAATGATGTAAGATATGCCTTACGACGTTCATTATCATGTATTAAGAAAGCATTACGATATTTAAGATTTGCTTTAGATGGCACATGATTATAATTAATATCATTCCATTGGTTTAGGGATACCTTTCTATCTACTACCGCTAAATGTTCTCGTAACTTAGACAAGGTTTTGCGGTATTCACGTGCACTTAAATGTAACAAGGATTGCAAAATAA
>NZ_JAHAHH010000138.1 GCF_018373335.1 Negativicoccus succinicivorans | reverse complement strand
GCTTGGTATTTTCGTTCGACTTGCATGTGTTAAGCACGCCGCCAGCGTTCGTCCTGAGCCAGGATCAAACTCTCCAAAAAAACATGAAGAACCAGAAAATAACTAGCTCAAAAAACATTTAGTTGACAAAGAAATCAACAAGAAAAACCCCCCAACAAACAACACATTCGTTGGAGAAGAATTCAAGACATAAAAAACTTGACACACTATCGAGTTCTCAAACAACACACTCACAAGAAAAACCCACAAACCAAACCGGTTCGCGCGCTTCCCTCAAAGCACCAGAGAATCTTACAACCAAGATTTCTAACCTGTCAACCCGATTCACTGTGAACCAGACCGCAACACTAGAAACCCTTGAAAGAAAAGATCCCTCACCACCATCAGAACCAGTTCAAGGAACCAGCCCTTTGCGGCAGCGGGAACTATCTTAGCCCTACCGGGCCCCGCGCCGTCAACCCGAAAACACGTGCACCACAACACATTTAGTTTCGGCAGGTCTCATATGGCGCAAAGCGCGTGTAGGTAGCAGTGCGCCAGCGCGCGTAAGTACTAAGTTGCGTTCACGGCCTGCGAGGTCGAAGAATGAGCCAGCGCACGCAAGTAGACGAATGAGCTGGAGCGCGTAAGTAACAGTGCGCCAGCACGCGCATGTAACAGCGCGCTTAGCGGCACAGGAAGCTAGCAAAGCCCAGCTGCCCAATACGCGCCTCCAACTGCTCCACCTGCACGGCCCAGTTGTCGCCGTCGGCCACAAAACCCTCAGGCGCCCCCAAACTACGCGCTACTTGCAAGGCCAAACTGGCCACGCCGGCGTCGTGAAGAGAAGCAGCAACCCTAAACGCACCCTCAACCCCGCCGGGATAACCGGGATACACCGTCAGGCGCACTTCGTAATCCACCGACCGCGAGCGCGCACCGTCATCACCCTCGTCGCCAGCCGAACCAGCGCTATCCGCGCCTGGGCGGCGTTCGGCATACTCGAGCAGCACGTCCAGCGCCTCCCACGCTTTCGTGCCGGCTCCCTGGCGCCCCGCCACGACCTGATACGTGTCCGGCATCGCTTTAACATCAATCCCGACCCAGTCCACCAGACCCTCAGACAGCACATCACGCAGGCGATGCGGATACGGCCCTGCGGTGTGCAAACCAATCAGGAATCCCATCTCGCGCACCCGACGCATCGCTGGTATCAGTGCCTGCTGGCGTGTGGCCTCGCCTCCGGA
>NZ_JAHAHH010000137.1 GCF_018373335.1 Negativicoccus succinicivorans | reverse complement strand
GCACCGCTGAGACGGGGTTGGCTGCGTTTCCGGTGCCAGACGCGAGAAAGTGGCGACAGACATGACGAAAAAACACCAGAAACGCAGCCGCTGGATATTACACTGATGCATAGTCATGCAGCCAGATGCATGGATGTTAAAGTCACACTAAAATCCGCGCCAATGCCTTAAAAACAGGCAAATTCTTCTCCAGCCACTCCCACAGCTCTGCCGCCAGATACAGACAGTCAAGTACAGCTTCAATGACGTTAGGCAGTTTCATAATGCCCCCCAGGTATAGGCCGTGATCTTTTCATCACGACGTATTTAGCGGGAAATTAAGAAGCCCTTCTTCCTGGAGTTTGTCACGTGCCGGCAACCGTCAGCCCAGCGTCGGACCGCAGTAGGTTTTCTGCGTCGTACTCAGCTGGAAAGCATATCTGGTGTAAGCGACACGCATCCACCCTGTACATAGTCCTGCCTGACGCTTTCGAGCAGGTCGAGCATGCAGGAACGACGAGCTTGATTGGTATCGGACACAATATGGCGATACGCCTCAAACATAACAGCACCCGCATCACCGCCCGAACGGCGAAGCATAGCGGAAATCATCCGCACAAAGAGCAGACGTTCATCGGGGCAAAGGTTCATAAGTTCTCCTGGTGAAAAACCAAACATGAAAGCACCCATCTATTAACGTCAGCTGTGAACGCTTCATTAGAAGAAAATAGGTAAACCCGGGAAAAAGATCCAAACGTTAACATCACAGGTAAACAGAAACGTCGGGTCGATCGGGAAATTCTTTCCCGGACGGCGCGGGGTTGGGCAAGCCGTAGGCGCGTCAGTGCTTTTAGCGGGTGTCGGGGCGCAGCCCTGAACCAGTCACGTAGCGCTAGCGGAGTGTATACTGGCTTACTATGTTGGCACGGATGCGGAAATCAGTGAAGTGCTTCATGTAGAAGGAGAAAAAAGGCGGCTCCGGCGCGTCAGCAGAATATGCGATACAGGATATATTCCGCTTCCTCGCTCACTGACTCGCTGCGCTCGGTCGTTCGGCTGCGGCGAGCGGTGCGGGCTTACGAATGGGGCGGAAATTTCCTGGAAGATGCCAGGAAGAAACTTAACAGGGAAACGATAAGGCCGCGGCGAAGCCGTTTTTCCATAGGCTCCGCCCCCCTGACAAGCATCACGAAATCTGACGCTCAAATCAGTGGTGGCGAAACCCGACAGGACTATAAAGATACCAGGC
>NZ_JAHAHH010000136.1 GCF_018373335.1 Negativicoccus succinicivorans | reverse complement strand
TGGATTGGGTGCTGGAAGCACTGAACGAATCGAATCCGATTTTGGACGACATTCCGTGGCTTGAAGGTAACTTGCCGACGGGTAACCAAACGACGGTGCGCACGTCGGTCCCGATGCCGTCGCTGCGTCGCATCAATCGTGGCGTCGATCCGTCGAAGTCCACAACAAAACAGGTCGCCGATACATGCTCCATTTTTGAGGCGCGCTCGGAAGTGGACATTGAATTGTTGGCGCTTGCTCCGGACAAGGCGCAGTTCCGTCGTTCGGAAGATGTCGCGCATATTGAAGGCTTTGGGCAAGCGGTAGCGCGCAATATTCTGTACGGTGATTCGATGACGAATCCGGACGAGTTCAACGGCTTAGGCGTTCGTTATAACGTACTGAAAGGCGAAAAAGGTGATCCGGGGTATCAGGTTGTATCGGCCGGCGGCACGGGCAAAACAAACACGTCGATTTGGATTGTCGGCTGGGGCGAACGTACCGTGACGGGTATTTATCCGCGCAATACGTATGCCGGTCTGAAAGTCCGCGACTTGGGCGAAAATGATGCGGTAGATCCGGACGGCCGCAAGTTCCGCGCGGTGTCCACTTTGTTCACTTGGAAACCTGGCCTTGCGGTACGCGATCAACGCGCCGTTGCGGCGGTTCGTAACATTAACACAAGCAATTTGTTAAGCCTTGACAGCGACGGCAAACGTTCCTTGATTGAGAAATTTATTCTTGCGAAAAACCGTTTGCGCAACTTGGACACGGTGAACGCGGTGGCGTATGTCAATGATGATGTATATTCGTTCTTAGAAATTTATTTGATTGATAAGAATAACGTACATGTAACGCGCCGCGATCTTGCCGACGGTCAGCAGGTCCTGTATTTAGCGGGTATTCCTGTTCGCAAGCTGGACGCGTTGCGTAGTGATGAAGCGGTCATTAAATAAGGAGGGGTCTTAATGATTTACGATGCAGAAAATACATTTCTTTGGCAAAAAGACGTTGCGTCAGTAGGCACGGGCGGCATTGATTCCGATGTTGTCTATTTGGGTAAAGGCGACGCCGTCCAGCCGTTGTGGCTGGCCGTGACGGTATCGGCGCCGCTTTCTGATGATGCTACCGTCACGGTGGAAACGTCGGAAAAAGAAACAATGGCGGGCAAAAAGACGCTTGGCACGTTTACGCTTGCAAAGGGTGAACGCAAGCTGGCGGCGAAATTGCCGGTCGGTGTGCTCGGTTATGTTCG
>NZ_JAHAHH010000035.1 GCF_018373335.1 Negativicoccus succinicivorans | reverse complement strand
GCACGATCTGGCACCTTTCCATGGTCGGCGATTTTCACGGCACCGTCGAATACTTGCGCGGCTTCGGCGTATGGGCGATGGCCGTCAGCTTCTTTATCGACGTCATCATCAATATCGTCGGCTTTTTGCCTTCCATTTTCCTGTCGGCCGCCAACGGACTCGTGTTCGGCATTTGGCTCGGTATTCTGATTTCCTGGGCTGGTGAAACGGTGGGCGTGCTGATTTCGTTTTGGCTGATGCGCACGATCTTCCGCGACATGGCGAAACGCGTCATCGAGCATAATAAAATGCTCACCAAGCTGGACTCGTACTCGACCATGTGGGCGATGTTGATCGCTCGCGCCGTGCCGTACTCACCGAACGGACTGGTGACGGCGCTCGGCGCGCTTTCCCGCATCAGCTATCGCGATTACCTGATCGGCACGGCTTTGGGCAAATTGCCATCTGTGGCGATTGAAGTCGTCGTCGGACACGATGTCGTTCTCGCCTCGGAAAATCAGACGCGCCTCATGGTGATGATCGCCGGCATCACGATCGTCTACGGCGGTCTGTGGTGGTGGAAACGCAAAAAAGATCAGCGCGACGCCGCGCGCCAAGCGCAAGAAGGCGAGCGGGACGAAGCGGAAAAATAAACGCAAATAAAAAAGAGAACCGAGAGGTTCTCTTTTTTTTATTTACGTATTACAGCAGATGGCGAATTTCTTCCGGAGTTTTCGCGAGCAGGTAGGCCGGCGGCACATCGAAGATGGTGATGCAACCGGTTTTGCCTTCCGCGGCCATGCGCATCAGCGCGCGCGTGTACGCGATGATGACGCTGGAGGTGAAGTTCGGATTGCTCGCCAGACGCAGGTTGTATTCCATGACTTGCGCTTCCTGCGGCTGCGTTTCACCGACGCGCAGAACGAAGCCGCCGTGCGGCATCGCGGCATGGTCACGATCGAGTTCTTCCTGCGAGATGAAATGAATTTCCGTTTCATAGCCTTCAAAATAATTTTTGAGGTGGCGGATTTCGTTTTCGACCCGCGCTTTGTCCGCGCCGTCTTCCAAAACGACGTAGCATTCGCGTAAATGCGATTCTTGCGCTGTGAAGTCGCTCATTTCACCGTTGCGTGCGCGTTCGAGGTATTCTTCCTTGGGAACGGTGTACTGTTTGGCGTCGGCGACGCCCGGAATGCGGCGGATCGCGTTGGAGTGACCTTGACTGATGCCGCGGCCCCAGAAGGTGTAATTTTTACCATGCGGCAAAGCGGCTTCGCCCAAAAGACGCATCAGCGAGAAGAGACCCGGATCCCAGCCCATCGAGATGAGCGCTACTTTGCCCGCCGCTTTGGCGACGCGATCCATGCCGGTGAAATGTTCTTCAATTTTGGCGTGCGTGTCAAAGCTGTCGATGACGTGGAAATAGCGACCGATTTCCAGCCCCTGTTCCATGAGATCGTTGGCGGAGCCGCCGCAGAGAATCATCACATCGATTTTATCTTGAAACGAGGGAATCTGATCCATCGTAAAGACCGGCGTGCCGCTTGCCGAAGTGATGCCCGAACGGCGGGAAAAAATGGCGACGAGCTCCATGTCGGCGGCGGCCTGCAACGCGATTTCCGTGCCGCGCGCGATGTTGCCGTAACCGACGATGCCGACGCGAGTAGTGGTTGTTGTCATAATCATTCAATCCTTTCCTATGAAAGCATGATGTACATGTAAATTTGTAGTTTTAATTATAACAAATTTTCAAAATGGAGGTGGTGTTTCTTTTCGGCATTTATGCATGCGGATGGGGAATACGCTATAATACAATTGACAGTTGGGGAGGTGACGGGCTTGCATATTGTCAGTATGGAAATTGAAAATTATCGTACTTTTCGTCACGTGCGGATGGTTTTTGACAGCACGCAAAATTATTTGGTCGGCTCGCATAATATCGGCAAAACCAATTTTTTGAAGATACTTGAAACTTTACACGAGAAAAAAGGTTTTGACGCGGACGATTTTCGCGATAAAAATAAACCGATTCGCGTGTTTATCGCTTTGCAGATGGAGCATCGGCGTCAGCTGGTGATCAACGGGAAAGCGCGTGACGACGCGGACGGAATGCTGCGGCTGGAGGTGTCGCAGGAACCCGGGGCGGAAACGTTCACCATGCGCAATCTCGAACATAATGATGTGCTTCCCGAAGACTGGAAGCAATCCGTGCGCTATCTGACGCATTTGCCGACGGGCATGCAGCGCAACGAACTCAGTGAAGAGGCGCGCGCCGATCTGCGTGATATATTAGGTCAATTCATCGCCGAAGAGGGCGAGCGTCTGCGTTCGATTCTGCACGATATGGCGAAGCATTCCGGCGCGGATGTCGCGGCGGTGGATCGTCTTTCCACTTCGCTGGATACCTGGGTGGATTATCTGACGGAGTCCGACGGTTCGGAACGCGACACGGACGATACGTTCCGCATGCTGATGCTGACGGGCTTTCAGATGTTGCGCGAATTGATGATGCTCAATGACGATCCGCGCGAACCGTTTCGGGATTATTTGATTGTCGATGACAAAGGCCGCAAGTACCTGCCGCTCATTATCGGCATCGACGAGCCGGAAATTCACCAGCATCCGTATCGCCAGCGCACGTTGATTGAGTTTTACCGCGGCATTTTGGCGAATGAAAGTCCGCTGATGTGTGAACTCTTTCAGCGTTTTCTCGGCATTGACGGTTTGGAAGGACAGCTGTTCATCGTCACCAACTCGACGGATTGTCTGATTGACGATTACCGCTATATTTTACGCTTGTACCGTGATAAGACGGGGGAAGTCCGCGCGGCCAACGGCGCGGAATTCAGCTTCGAGCCGGGGGTGGAAAAACACCTGATCATGCATTTCCCCGAAGTGAAAGAGGCGTTGTTCGCCCGCTCGGTGCTGATTGTGGAAGGCGAGACGGAGTACGGCGCGTTCTCGGGTTTCGCCAGAACGCTCGGTTACCATTTCGATTTTCTCGGTGTCTGTCTGGTTAACGCGCGCGGCGAAAGCTCGATTGTCAAGATCGCGCAGCTTTTCGAACGCTTTCATCTCGGCACGGTGTCGCTCTATGACAGGGACGTCAGGATGAAGACGCCGCGCGGTGAAAATATTTTCTTTACGGATGAAATTTGTCTGGAGCTGGATATCGTCGAGCATATCGCGCGGAAAAATAAATGGGACGTGTTGTACCAGGTCGTGCACGAATTGGCGGAAGGCGACGATTTCGTGTACAAGGACATGGTCAAACGCGCCGTGGGTAAATGGAAACCGGATCCCAAACGCATGTTCCAGTCGCGCAAACTGAAAAGCATCGGCGGACGCGATGAAGAGGGCCGACGGTTTTACTATTTCGCGTGGTTTTACAGCAATAAAGGGGTGTTGGTCGGTCGTTTGCTGGCGCAATACCTGAATGAAGATCTGATTCCGCCCGCGTTTCGATATCCGATCGAACGAGCGGCGGAGTTAGCCAAATAAAGGCAATAAAAAAAGCGGCGTGAGCCGCTTTTTTTCGTGGGAAATTATTGTACCGTATTTTGCAGCGTGCCGATCCCGTCAATGGTGACTTCGATCGTGTCGCCCGATTGCAAATAGCGCGGCGGCGTGAAGCCTTTGCCGACACCGGCGGGCGTGCCCGTTAAAAGAATATCGCCCGGGAGCAGGGTGACGATTTGCGAAAGATCGGCGATCAGTTGCGCGACGGAAAAGAGCATTTCATCGGTTGTCGCCGCTTGGCGCAATTCGCCGTTGACTTTCGTGATCAGGTGGAACGGCTCGTCCGGCGTGCCGACCAAAATCGCGGGGCCGAGCGGGCAGCTGCCGTCAAGACTTTTACCCAAGAACCATTGGCCGCGTTCGCTTTGCAGATCACGCGCGGTGACATCGCAGGCGATCGTGTAACCGAACACGTGATCCAACGCCTGCGCGCTGTCGACCTGTTGCGTCGTCTGACCGATGATGACGGCCAGTTCGCCTTCGTAATCCAGCGCTTTCGTTACGTCAGCATGACGCGGCAGAGGCGCTAAATGCGGCAACACGGTCGTCGTCGCTTTCGTGAAATACACGGGCGCCGACGGAAGCGGCGCGTCCTGTCCGGAAAATTCGCTGACATGAGCCGCGTAATTTTGGCCGACGCAAAACAGATTGCGGATCGGCAGGAGCGGCACGTCCCAAGTCACCTCATCAAAGGCGAGCGGCGTCAGCGCGAGCGCTTCATTTTCCTCCTTTTGCGTGAGCGCGCTTTGTAAAATTACGAGACCTTCGGGACCGTTCGCCACCAATTCGGCGACGGTCGCGGGGAGCGGTATGAATAATGCTTCTTCCAACTCGGCGGCGCGCAAGATGTGGGCGCCGTCAGCGGTCACGATGCCCCATTCGGGCAAACCGCGGTAGGAAAAGCTCACAATTCGTAACATAATATCATCCTTTCTGTACGCTGATTATACCACGGCGCAGATCGGCAAAGAGTGTGGTAAAATAAAAGATACATATAAGAACGAACAACGGCAGACGGAGTGTTTGTCGGCAGGAGGAGATTATGACGGAGACGAAGACGCCGGAAGTGGCCAGCAGCAATTTTATCGAAGCGGAAATCAATGCGGATATCGCGAACAATGTGTATACCGACAATCGGGTGCATACGCGTTTTCCGCCGGAACCGAACGGGTATTTGCATATCGGTCACGCGAAAAGCATTTGCTTGAATTTCGGTCTGGGAGAAAAATATCAGGGTAAAACCAACTTGCGCTTTGACGATACGAACCCGACCAAAGAAGATGTGGAGTACGTCGAATCGATCGAAGAAGACGTGCATTGGCTCGGTTTCCATTGGGACGGTGAAGTGCGTTTCGCTTCGGATTATTTCCCGCAAATGTACGAATACGCCGTGCAGCTGATCCGCGAGGGCAAAGCGTACGTGGACGATCTTTCGGGCGATGAAATCCGCGAGTACCGCGGCGATTTCAACACGCCGGGCAAGGAAAGTCCGTACCGTAACCGCCCAATCGAAGAAAACCTGCGTTTATTTGAGGAAATGAAAGAGGGCCGTTACGCCGACGGGGAAAAAGTATTGCGCGCCAAGATCGACATGGCGTCGCCGAACCTCGTGATGCGCGATCCCGTATTGTACCGGATTTTGCACGTGCCGCACCATCGCACCGGCGATACCTGGTGCATCTATCCGATGTACGACTTCGCGCATCCGCTCTCGGACGCGATCGAACGGATCACGCATTCGGTCTGCACGCTGGAATTTGAAGCGCATCGTCCGCTCTACAATTGGGTCTTGGAAAGCTGGCCGGATCCGGAGCATCCGCGGCAGATTGAATTCGCCCGACTGAATGTCACCACGATGATTACCAGCAAACGCAAACTGCGTCGGTTGGTGGAAGAACACATCGTCAGCGGCTGGGACGATCCGCGCATGCCGACGATTTCGGGAATCCGTCGCCGCGGCTACACGCCGGAAGCGTTGCGGGATTTCTGCGAGCGTATCGGGGTCGCGAAAAACGACAGCATGGTGGATATCAGCCTGCTCGAATTCTGCATTCGCGAAGATTTGAAAAATAAAGCGCCGCGCCTGATGACGGTGCTCGATCCGTTGAAAATTACGTTGGTCAACTATCCGGAAGGGCAAACCGAAGAACTGCCGATCGCCAATAACCAGGACGCGCCGGATATGGGCGAACGCATGGTTCCGTTTTCGCGTGAACTGTACATCGAACGGGCGGACTTTATGGAAGAACCGGTGAAAAAATTCTTCCGTCTGGCGCCGGGCCGTGAAGTGCGTTTGCGCAACGCCTACATTATTCGCTGTGAAGAAGTCGTTAAAGATGAAAACGGCGAAATTATTGAATTGAAGTGCACCTATGATCCGGATTCCAAGAGCGGCTCGCCCGGCAGCAACCGCAAGGTGAAAGGCGTCGTGCATTGGGTGGAAAGGCATACGGCGGTACCTGTCGAAGCCCGCTTGTATGATTATCTCTTCCCGGAAGACGATACTGATGACGGACGCGATTTCGTCGAGAAAGCCAATCCGGATTCGTTGGTTGTGAAACAGGCGGTCGCGGAGCCCGCGATTTTGGATTATCCCGTGGGAGAGCGTTTCCAATTCATGCGCCAGGGATATTTTGTCATTGATCCGGATACGACTAAAGAACATCTCGTCGTGAATCGCATTGTCGGTTTGCGCGACACTTGGGCGAAATTGCAAAAACAAAAAGAAAAGCAGGCCAAGTAAGAAGGGAGACGTCATGAAACAATTATGGATCGCCGCCGCGCTTGCCGCGCTCGTTTCGGGGTATACGGCGATGGCCGCGGACGCGGTCGTGCCGTCTTTGGGAAAATGGACGCTTCCCGAGGACACGACGCAGGTGGCGGGAGAAGTATCGGTGCGTGGGCCGCATGATACGACGAAAATCTCCGCTTTTTACAAGGACAAAGGCTTTAAAAACGGCGACTACTACCTGTTGGTACGACAGAATCGGGCCGCCTTCGCGTACGCGTCACTCGCCGTGATTCCGCAGGATCGCGCGGTGACGTCGCGGTATGATCGGACGCGTCCGGCTTACCGCGCCGGACAGAAAGAGCAAAGCGCGCGTTACCAAGTTCCCGAGCAAAGAGATCGCTTGGCGGATACGCGCAATTTGGTCGTGTATCGCCGCGACGCGAAACCGTCGGATCGAAACGCTTCCGACGCGCAACGGGATCGCTTGCAACGAAACTCCGTGACGCAACAAATGACGCTTGATGAAGCGGCGGCGTACTGGAACAGCGAAGTCATTCCCGCGATCCCCGACCGCGCGGAAACCGTCGAGTTCATGCCGACCAAAGGCAATCGGGTTTACACGGCGACATGGACGACGAGTCGCATGGAAAAAGGTATTTTGTACCGTGAAATCACCCATGCCGAACTTTTTAAGAAAAACGGTCAGGTGTACGCGGTCTTAATCAGCGCCGACGACCGTCAAAAAGAATGGCTTTCCCGATTGACGCAGGCGCTTAAAGCGTGGCATTGATTCCGATTGACAAGGACAAGCACTATCGTTATGATAGGCGTAGTAAAGAAGATAGATATACGGCATCTTAAAGGAGGCATATTATGGCTAATATAGCAATTGTGTATTGGACGGGATCCGGCAACACCGAAGCGATGGCGAATGCGATTGACGAAGGCGCCAAAGCGGCGGGCGCGGAAACGCAACTTTCTTTCGTGACCGACGTTACCGCGGACGATATTGCCGCATTTGATTACATTGCGCTCGGCTGCCCGGCCATGGGTTCGGAACAGCTCGAAGAATACGATTTTGAACCGTTTTATGAAGAACTCGCCGGACATCTCGCCGGCAAAAAAGTAGCGCTTTTCGGTTCGTACGCATGGAACGACGGTCAGTGGATGGACGACTGGGCCGGTCGTGTTGCCGAAACCGGCGCGGATATTGTCGCGGATCCGGTTAAAGCGTACGCGTATCCCGATGATGAGGCGCTCGAAGCCTGCCGCCAACTCGGCGCAGCGTTAGCCAACGCCTGATTCGAACGCCACGTTTACGTGGCGTTTTTCTATCTGAGGAGGAGCCTATGAAAGTAGCAGTTATTTATTGGACGAATACAGGTAACACGGAGCAGATGGCGGAAGAGATCGCGCTCGGCGTACGCGATGGCGGAGCCGATGCCGTTCTGACGACGTATGCGGACACCACGCCTGAAGAAGCATTGCAGGCCGATCGACTGATTTTAGGTTGCCCCGCCATGGGTATCGAAGAATTGGAAGACGGGGAAGTGGTGCCGTTCATGCAGGAACTGTATCCGCAGCTGGCCAGTAAACAGGTCGCCGTTTTCGGCTCGTGCGGCTGGTCGCACGGAGAATGGCTGACCAAGTGGGTGCAGGAACTCAGCGATGCCGGCGCGGAGATTGTGGCGCCGCCGCTGCACTGCCAAGGCACGCCGGATGATGATGGCTTGGCTTCTTGTCGCAAACTGGGACAAGACATCGCTGAAAAATAAAACTGAAAAAGTCGCCGACGGCGACTTTTTTAGATAGCCGATATCGCCAACGGATAAATATCGTAAAATTTGTCCGCGCGGTACGGGCAGAAAACGTGAGTAAAGTGCTCTCGGTATGCTATAATAGATAAAATATAGAAGAAAACAAATTAACGATACGGAGGAATCTTTATGCCTGTCATTCATGTGAGCTTGCTCGCCGGGCGCAAAACAGAACAAAAACGCGCCTTTGTGAAAAAAGTAACGGATGCGGCGGTCGCCGAATTGGGCTGTCCTGCGCAAGATGTTAAAATTGTTTTCCATACACTGACGAAAGAAGATCTCGCCGAGGGCGGCGTTTTACGCGCCGACCGCGACTGATGGAGAGGGAGCGTGCGATGATGGACGAAAAATTTCAAAAAGAAGGTCTGACATTTGACGACGTGCTACTGGTGCCGGGGGCATCGGATGTACTGCCGCGCGATGTCAAAGTGGACACCTGGTTGACCAAAGAAATTCATTTGAATATTCCGATTATGAGCGCGGGCATGGATACCGTCACCGAATCGGGCATGGCGATTGCGATGGCGCGTGAAGGCGGCATCGGCGTCATTCATAAGAACATGACGATTGATGAACAGGCGCGGGAAGTGGACAAAGTCAAACGTTCCGAACACGGCATCATTGTCGATCCGATTTACCTCGGACCGGACAACTTGCTGCAGGATGCGGAAGACCTGATGGCGCGCTACCGTATTTCGGGCGTGCCGGTTACCGTCGACGGTAAGCTCGTCGGTATTATCACGAACCGCGATATGCGCTTTGAAACCGACATGTCGAAAAAGATCGGCGAAGTGATGACGAAAGAAGGTCTGGTCACCGCGCCGGAAGGAACGTCATTGGAAGATGCGAAACGTCTGTTGTGGGAGCACCGCATTGAAAAATTACCGCTGGTAGACGGCGCGGGTAATCTGCGCGGCCTGATCACGATTAAAGATATTGAAAAAACGAAAAAATATCCGAACTCCGCGAAAGACGGCAACGGTCGCCTGCTGGCGGCGGCCGCTATCGGTGTCGGCAGCGACATGCTGGAACGCGCGGAAGCATTGGTGCGCGCCAATGTGGACGTGCTCATTGTCGATACGGCGCACGGACATTCCGCGGGCGTTATTCGCGCGGTTAAAAACTTGCGCGAAACATTCCCGAACATCAATCTGATCGCGGGCAACGTGGCGACCGGCGAAGCGACGGAAGCATTGATCGAGGCCGGCGCGGATGCGGTTAAAGTCGGTATCGGACCGGGTTCGATTTGCACGACTCGTGTCATCGCCGGTATCGGCGTACCGCAGATTACGGCGGTGTATGACTGCAGTCGGGTGGCGGCGCGTTACCATGTGCCGGTCATTGCCGACGGCGGCATTAAATACTCGGGCGACATGGCCAAAGCGTTAGCGGCCGGCGCCAGCGTCGTTATGCTCGGCAACCTTTTGGCAGGCACGCAGGAAAGCCCGGGCGAAATGGTGATTTACCAGGGCCGTTCGTACAAAGTGTACCGTGGCATGGGCTCGCTCGGCGCGATGAAAGCGGGCAGCAAAGATCGCTACTTCCAGGAAAACATGGACAAATTGGTGCCGGAAGGCATCGAAGGCCGCGTACCGTACAAAGGCACGGTGGCGGATTCGATTTACCAGATGATCGGCGGTCTGCGCGCCAGCATGGGTTACTGCGGCGCGAAGGATCTGGAAGCCATGCGTTCGGAAACCAAGTTTGTGCGCATTACCAATGCGGGTCTGATCGAAAGTCATCCGCATGATATAAATATCACCAAAGAAGCGCCGAACTACAGTATGAATTAAGGTGCCTTCCATGCAGTGGGAACGGCATTCGATTCTGGGCGTTGCCATTGACGCACTTACACTCGAAACCGCTGTCGCGCAGGTGGACACTTGGATCGCGCAAAAGGAAACGAAATTCATCGCCACCGCGAATGCGGAAATGGTCATGCGCGCGTATAAAGATCCCGCGTTCGGTCAGGTATTGGCCGCGGCGGATCTGGTGCTCGCGGACGGGGCGGGAATTGTTTGGGCGGGCGAACAGCTCCATAAGCATTTTCCGGCACGTGTAGCGGGGATTGACTTTATGACCGCGCTTGTGGAACGCGCGGCGCAAACGGGAAGCAAGATGTATTTCTTCGGCGGCGCGCCCGGCGTCGCCGCCGAAGCGGCGCAACGGCTGGAAAGCCGTTTCGGCACGCTGCCGATTGTCGGCGTGAGGGACGGCTATTTTGCCGCGTCGGAAAATGACGCGATTGCAGCGAGCATTCGGGAAAGCGGCGCGCAGCTTTTATTCGCGGGTCTCGGTGTTCCGAAGCAGGAGTATTGGCTGACGCGGATGCGGCCGCAATTGCCGGGCGTTGTATCGCTCGGTGTGGGCGGTTCTTTTGATGTGCTTTCCGGTCGATTAAAACGGGCGCCGCTTTTCTGGCAAAAAAATCGCTTGGAATGGTTGTATCGTTTGGCTCTTCAGCCGTCCCGGTTACGGCGGATGGGAGCGTTGCCGCAATTTATGTGGCAGGTGAAACGTTCCGCCAACCGAAGGAGGAAATAATATTGTCACAGATCACGATCGTGAAAGAAGGCTATCCCTTTATCGGGGGAGCTCTTTTCGTCGCGCTCCTGACAGGGTTGCTGATATCATGGCACTGGGCCTTGTTACCGTTTCTGTTTGCGCTTTTTTTCGCCTTCTTCTTTCGTTCGCCCCGGCGGAATGTGCCGCGGGATCCCGACGTGCTTGTGTCACCGGCGGACGGCACCGTGATGCGGGTCGAAGAAGTAGAGGAAGAGTTGTTTTTGGGTGCGCCCTGTTATAAAGTTACGATTTTTTTATCCGTATTTGATGTGCATGTCAATCGCAGTCCGATAACGGGTGATATTAAGTTTCGTCAATACACCTGCGGCGGTTTTCGCCCCGCGTTTCAAAAAAGTGTAGGTTATGAAAACGAACGCCACACGATCGGTCTTGAAAACGAACGAATTTCGATTGTCGTTACGCAGATTGCGGGTCTTTTAGCGCGCCGGATCGTATCCTGGAGAAAATTGGGTGACCGGCTGGGCAAAGGCGAGCTGTACGGAATGATCAAATTCGGTTCGTGCACGGAAGTGTTTATGCCGAAAAATGTGGCTGTCTGCGTAAAAAAAGGAGATCGTGTGCGCGGCGGGGAAACTGTTATCGGGAGAATAGTAGATGCGTAAAGAATGGATACCGAATCTTTTTACGGCTTTGAATATTGCCATGGGGACAGTGTCGTTGATGTTTACCGTGCAGGGGAATTTCAACGCGGCCGGCTGGGCGATTTTGCTCGCGGCGGTGGCGGACGGTTTGGACGGACGGGTAGCTCGTGCGTTCGGCGTGGCCGGAGATTTCGGTAAAGAGTTGGACTCATTATGTGATGTGGTATCGTTCGGCGTGGCGCCGGCCGTTTTGCTCTATACTTGGCAAATGTCGCTTATGCCGCTCGGTTTGGGAGCCGTTGCCGCCGTGCTTTTGGCCGTCTGCGGCGCGATGCGCTTAGCTCGTTTCAATATTAATACGGATGTGGTGCACGGCTTTTTCATGGGGATGCCGATCCCGACGACGGGATGTTTGGCCGCGACCTATGTGCTGTCGGATGCGCCGTTGCCGGTGTATCTTACCTGGGTGCTGACGCTGGTATTGGCATGGGTGATGGTCAGCGAAATGCATTACCCGGATTTCAAAGGTAAAGCCGCCGATCCGGTACAAAAAAAAGCGCTGGCGGCCGTGGTCGTCATCGGACTGCTCTTGCTGTTCGATGAACCGTCACGTTGGGCGTTTGTATTCTTTTTCATGTATTTCTTATTCGGCATTTTAAATACGATTTGGAATCGGTTGGATCGATCCGGCGGAAGGAGAGCGTAGAATGACCTATTACATGGATATCATTATGATACCCATCCAGATCATCGTGGCGCTGTTCACGGTGTACTACATGGTCTTGGCCATTTCGGGCATGTTTCGTAAAAAAGAAGCCAAGATCCTGACGCCGAAAAATCGTTTCGCCATTATCATCGCGGCGCATAATGAAGAGCAGGTATTGGGCGCGCTGATTGATAATCTTTTCATGCTGAAATATCCGCGTGAACTTTACGATGTTTATGTCGTCGCGGACAACTGCACCGACGGTACCGCGCAACTCGCTCGGGATCACGGCGCCATCGTCTATGAACGATTTAATACGGAAGAGGTCGGCAAGGGTTACGCGATGGACTGGCTGTTTCATAAGGTCTATGAGACGGAGATTGAATACGACGCTTTTTGCGTGTTCGACGCAGACAACCTCGTCCATCTGGATTTTCTGACGGAAATGAACAGTCGCCTGGAAAAAGGCGAGCAGGTCATTCAGGGCTATCTGAGCGCGAAAAACCCGTCGGACACATGGGTGTCCGCGACGTTCGCGATGGCGTTTTGGATCGTCAATCACCTGTGGCATCTGGGCAAGTACAATATCGGTCTTTCCACCGCGCTCGGCGGCACGGGCATGTGCATTTCGAGTCAGGTCCTGCGAACCTACGGTTGGGGTTGCAACTGCCTGACGGAAGATATGGAGTTTTCCATGAAAGTTCTGTACGAAGGCAATATTCGTACGACATGGGCGGACGACGCTATTGTTTACGATGAAAAGCCGCTTCGCTTCATGCAGTCATGGAACCAGCGCAAACGCTGGGCGCAGGGACACTTCGACTGTGCCGGACGGTACATTCCCAAATTGCTTAAACGCGGTTTTGCGACCGGTAATATTCGCATGCTTGACGGTATCTTACAATTGTCGCAGCCGCATTTTATGCTGCTTTCGACCTTCTATTTATTGATGACTTATGTAAACGCGTATGTTCCGTTCTTTACAAACGTACTGTATAATGATCGCGTTATGCCGGTGGAATTCTGGACGACAATCGGTACCTTGCAATTTATTTTGCCGATTATCGTATTGTGGCGAATCAGCGTGCCCAAAAAAGTTTGGCTGTACGTTCCCCTGTATCCGATTTTCATTTATTCCTGGGTGCCGATCACTTTCCTGGGATTCCTGAACCGACATAAAAAAGAATGGAGCCATACTCAACATACGCGGCAAATTTCGTTTGATGAAGTGCCGTTGCATCTGGACAGTAAAGGACCGAATTAATGCATATTTTCATGTCGAACGACGATGGTATCGAAGCGCGCGGCTTGCGCATGTTGGCGCGCGGCTTAGTGGATCTCGGTGAAATCACGCTGATCGCTCCGCATCAGGAGTGCAGTTCGAGCTCATCGGCGCTGACTTTGCGGGAGCGTTTGTATCTCAAGGA
>NZ_JAHAHH010000135.1 GCF_018373335.1 Negativicoccus succinicivorans | reverse complement strand
ATTGATGATGACGTCGATGAAAAAGCTGACTGCCATCGCCCATACGCCGAAGCCGCGCAGGTATTCCACCGTGCCGTGAAAATCGCCGACCATGGAAAGGTGCCAAATCGTACCGTAAAATGTCGGATCCAAAAGATGGATCCCACCCAGGATCACGAGCAGAAATACGACCAGTCCCCATTTGAGACGGCGCTCTTCCGCTTCGCTCCACTGCGTATGTTGCCTGTTAATTTTCATTATGCTCCGTCATCGCGGCGATCGTCTCGCGCACAACGTTCTGCAAGTTTTCTTTCTCTACGCTCTCATGAAAGCGCGGTTGTTTTTCGCGCAAATGGAAAAACTGAATCGGCAGCGGCAAACTGGAAACATTGGCGATTTGCCACATGCGATCGAAATCATCGCTCGCGTCTTTGGTGTCGAGTTTCAGCGCCTGCGCGACGGTGTCGGGGAATTTATACGGATGCGCCGTGGAGATAATGACCAGCAGGCGTCCGTCCCGTTCCTTTTGCAACTGACCGCTTACGCCGACCGCCACCGCCGTGTGCGGGTCCATCACATAGCCGTGCTCTTTGTGCATGCGGCCCATGAGGCGAACCGTCTCTTCATCATCCACCCAGCCGCACAGGAAATCATCGGCTCGCGCCATGACATCCGGCGGCAATGTAAAGCTGCCGTTTGCGCGGAGTTCTTCGAGGTATTTCTCCGTCGCCCGCGCATCGCCGTCCAGCAAGTAGTAAATAAAACGTTCCAAGTTCGACGAAATCAAAATGTCCATCGAAGGCGAATGCGTCGCGTGAAATTCGCGGCGACGATCGTATGTGCCCGTACGGAAAAAGTCGGTCAGCACGTGATTTTCATTCGAGGCGCAAATCAGTTTCGCGATCGGCACGCCCAATCGTTTCGCGAGATAACCTGCCAAAATATTGCCGAAGTTGCCGGTCGGCACGCAGACGTCAAATGCTTCGCCCTTTTTGATCTCGCCCGCTTTGACGAGTTCCGCGTAGGTGCGGATATAGTACACGATCTGCGGCAATAGACGTCCGATATTGATCGAATTGGCGCTGGAAAACGCCACGCCGTGATCCTTGGCGTAGGCGCGCAGCTCCGGATCTTCAAACGCCGCTTTGACGAATGTCTGCGCGTCGTCAAAGTTTCCTTCGACACCGTACACGTGCACGTTTTCCCCCTCTTGGGTCTGCATCTGCCATTTTTGCACGGGGCTGACGCCGTGTTC
>NZ_JAHAHH010000134.1 GCF_018373335.1 Negativicoccus succinicivorans | reverse complement strand
GGTGTTTCCCCGCGCGCGTATAAAAAATAATGTCATTCGTACGCGACAGAATCGCACCGGCGCCGACATAGGCGTGAATAATTTCATCGCATCCGACGTAAATTCCCGCATGACTGCATACGCGACCATATTGATACAGCAAAATATCGCCGCAAGCCATTTCAGTAACCTCGTCGCAGTACTCTTCGGCGATTTTCCGCATGACATCTTCTTGCCGATGTAAATGCCACTCGTTGGAATAATCGCCCGGATCTAAACTGTCTCTGGCAATCAGTCCGGCGTCTTCCGCCGCGCCAATAACCAACCGGGCGCAATCGACACCAACGCCGCGGATTTTCGCATTATGCACGTATGGCGTGCCGAGCCACATCCGGGCCGCGGCCGCTAGTTTTTCGCCCGTGGTCATCAATACAGGCTCAACGACGTCGGCACAAACGGCGCGATTAACGCTGTACCGCTATCTTTACCGGCAATGCCGCCATACGGCGCCTGCGGATAGTATCGCCGCCGCGGGAAAGGCATATTCAACCCCTGCGTTTCCGCTTTCACGGTGAGCTTAATAGCGAGCCCGCCGGCCTTACTCACCTCTACTACACCGCCAAACAACGACACGTGCCCGATAGGTTCGTGGTTATCATCAAAAAATATGCGTTTCAGATACAACCTCGCCCGGTCGAATCCGCCTCCGTGCGCAAACTCGTTGACCGGTTTAGCGCCAATTTTATCCGATTCATCGGCGTAAATCGTCACGGTCATCTTGTCCACTGCAACACGGCTCATTGTTTTAATTTGAGTGCGCATAAGAATCATTTCATCATGGCGATACAGCCTGCCGTTATAACTCACATCCGCATCCGCGTCGGTCAGAAAGTACCCGACCCCATCGCGCAGACGCAACTCATATACGTCTGCGCACAAAAAATGCTTGCTGCCGTTCAGGTGCGCGTTCATTTTTTCACTGACTTGTTTCATCGGCATGTCACCAACTTAAACGATTTGGATTTATAAAAATCTCTAAACACCGCTTCCGCCGCGAACTTATCATCCGCCAGCATCACGCGCCAATAATAGGTATAGTCCGCTGTAATAACCGCGTCCGCGCCGACTGCATTCGCCAAACGAATCTCCCCGTTCTCAAACCGCGCCGGCACGACTTTACCATCCGCATACACCGTCATGTCTTCCACATACTCAACCGGTTCAAGATAACTTCCCCATCGGAGCACCGCTTGAAATCGCCCGTCACGACCATGCCC
>NZ_JAHAHH010000133.1 GCF_018373335.1 Negativicoccus succinicivorans | reverse complement strand
CCGGTAAATCATTTGAGGTGACGGAAGTCGGCTTTTTTGCGCCCCAAATGACGCCTACCCAGGAATTGAGTTGCGGTACGGTAGGATATTTAGCAGCAAGTATTAAAAATGTTCACGACTGTCGAGTCGGCGACACGATTACGACAGTGGAAAATGGTGCTGCCGAACCGTTGCCGGGTTATCGTAAGGCGACACCGATGGTGTATTGCGGATTGTATCCGGTAGATAGCAAAGATTACGGCAATCTGCGCGATGCATTGGATAAACTGCATTTAAACGATGCGGCGTTGGTGTATGAAGCGGAAACTTCACTTGCGTTGGGCTTCGGATTCCGCTGCGGCTTTCTCGGCTTGTTGCATATGGATGTAATCCAAGAACGTCTGGAACGCGAATATCAGTTAAATTTAATCACGACAGCGCCTTCGGTTATTTATCGTGTCTATACCACGGACGGAAATATGATCGAGGTAGACAACCCGGCGAATCTGCCCGATCCGACGGTCATTGATCATATTGAGGAACCATTTGTGAAAGCTAACATCATGCTGCCGTCCGATCTCGTCGGAGCCGTCATGGAACTGGCTCAGGAGCGGCGTGGTGAGTATCTCACAATGACATACATTGACGAGACTCGAGTCGCACTCGAGTACGATTTACCGTTGAATGAAATTATTTATGATTTTTTTGATAAGCTGAAATCCGGCACACGCGGTTATGCGTCTTTGGATTATGAGCTTTCCGGGTATCGTCCGGCGGATATGGTTAAGCTTGATATCCTTTTAAATGGAGATTTAGTGGACGCATTGAGTACTATTGTTCACCGCAGCTCAGCACCGTCCCGCGGTCGTGCGCTGGCTCTGAAGTTGAAAGATATTATTCCGCGGCAAATGTTCGAAATCCCGATTCAAGCGGCAATCGGTAATAAAATTATTGCCCGGGAAACCGTTAAAGCGATGCGCAAAGATGTACTTTCAAAATGTTATGGCGGTGACATCACACGGAAACGTAAGCTGCTTGAAAAGCAAAAAGAGGGCAAAAAGCGCATGAAGCAGGTCGGTAGCGTTACGATTCCGCAAGAAGCGTTTATGGCGATTTTGAAAGACGATTAAGATGAGCACAGGAATTTATATTCATATTCCTTTTTGCGCGAGTCACTGCCACTATTGTCATTTTTACTCTGCGGTGGTTCGCGAAGAGGTGTATAATTATTACTTAGCGGCATTGTTGAAAGAAATTGCCAACCGGCCGCTAAGCTCTTTTTCCGATCATGTG
>NZ_JAHAHH010000034.1 GCF_018373335.1 Negativicoccus succinicivorans | reverse complement strand
CGTATGTAGTAGTAGCCGGCAATAAAAACTGGACCACAAAGGTCATCGGCGTTACCGCATCCTACCGTAATGTCCGAGACGCGGAAATTGAAGACGGACGCTACTGGACGGAAAAAGAATACAAATCGCGTGCTCGTGTAGTGCTGCTCGGGAAGACAGTCGCAACAAATCTGTTTGGCGATGCGAATCCGATCGGCAGTAAAATTCGTGTAAATAATGATCCGTATGTGGTGATTGGAATTCTTGCGGAAAAGGGTGCATCGGGGGGGAATGATGCGGATAATCGCATCTTAGCGCCCTTTAGTACCGTACAGGAACGATTGCTCGGCATCACCCATGTGCAAACGATCAGCGTCGCCTCCTCATCCGCCGATACGATGTCCCAAGTGGAAGCGGATATTACTAATCTTTTGCGGATCCGACATAAGATTTTGCCCAATCGCGAAGATGATTTTACGGTGGAAAATATGGCAGACGTTTTAGAAACCGTACAGCAAACCATGCAAACGCTTACCCTCTTCTTGGGTGCGATTGCGGCGATTTCGCTGTTAGTCGGCGGTATTGGAATCATGAATATTATGCTGGTATCAGTAACGGAACGTACTCGTGAAATCGGAATACGTAAAGCTCTCGGTGCGACGTATCGGATGATTATTACGCAGTTTTTAATTGAGTCCATTACGATCAGTTTGGTAGGCGGTACGATCGGTGTCATCGCGGGCATTTTAGGTGCGTATGCAATGGCTTCTTTAGTCAATGTTTCCGCCGCGATCTCCCTGTGGCCGATTTTAGGGTCGTTTGCGTTTTCGGTAGCGATCGGTTTACTGTTCGGTTTGTATCCGGCTCGTAAAGCGGCACGTTTGAATCCGATCGATGCGCTACACTATGAATGAGTGGAGTCGATAATGATGACGGAGCAGGAACAACAAAAAATTATGGAAATGGTGTTACTGAATCCTTTTGATCGCCTGATGAATTATGAAGTGGTGACAATGGAACCGGGACACTTGGTAATGAAAACAATAGCGAAGCGTGAGATTGTGGAAAACTCCTACCAGTCGACACATGGCGGTTTTCTTTTTGGTTTGACCGATACCTATATGGGAGCAGCCTGTTTTGCACATGGCAAATCAGTTTCCACCATGGGGCTTCGTATTTCGTACATTCGCCCTGTGACTTTAGATTCCACGGTGACCGGAACCGCAGAAGTTATTCATAACGGCCGCAATACGATGCGGACGGTTTGCGATTTTCGTGATGAAAGAGGTCGGCTTTTAGCCCATTGCGAAGGTACGTTTTATGTGTTGGGTAAAGCCTTGTGGGTGTCGGAGGTGGCAAATGATTGACTCCGCGTTGGAAAATTTTTATCAACGTGCCAAAAGTGAAGATCCTTATTTTCAGTTTATGAAAATTGAAGTAGTGGATCTCTTTCCGGGGAAAACTCATTTTAAACTGTTTGTCGAACCGGATTACCACACGAATCGCCGCGGAATTGCACATGGAGCGCCGTTGGCTACGATGAGTGACGCCTGCATGGGGTGGGCATCTCGAGCGCTTGGCTACCATGTCGTCACGATTGATTTGGATATTTCGTATATTCGTCCCGTTCCGGAAAATACCTGGGTGCACGGCTACGGTAAAATCATCCACCACGGCAAAAAGACATTGATCGGGGAAGTTAAATTTTACGATGACAACAAACGATTAATGCTTTCGGGGAAAGGCACGTATTGGATCGTGCACCCGATTGATATCGCGCACGATATTTGAGGGGGAAACAATGGACTTTACAATCACTGCCGAACAGCAGGAATTATTGGATCTGGTACAGGAAATTGTAACGAAAGAAATCGCACCGCGTGCACTGGAAATGGATAAAGACGGTGTGGTGCCGGATGAACTTTGGAAAATTTTGAAGCAGACCGGTCTGACCTCACTCGGTGTACCGAAAGAATACGGCGGTATCGGTTTGGATGCCGTGACATTGGCTCTTATTTTTGAAAAAATCGCGCAGGGCTGTGCGGGTATTGCGACGGCGTGCGCGGCGAATATGCTGGCCATGTTGCCGGTGGCTTTCGGTGGCACACCCGAGCAGATGCAAGCTTTTTGTGACGTGATTTTAGACGGAGGAATGGCCGCGTTTGCTTTGACGGAACCGAATGCCGGTTCGGATGCGTCAGCGATTGCAACACGAGCGGAAAAAGTGAAGGCGGCTACATTTTAAACGGTACGAAGCATTTTATTACCAACGGCCCGATTGCCGATGTGGTGGTGGTCTTTGCCAATGCCAACCCGGCTCGCGGCGTACGTGGGCTGACGGCATTCATTGTGCCGACAGATGCGGACGGTTTCAGTGTGGGTAAAGTGGAAGATAAAATGGGTATTCGTGCTTCCGCTACTTCGGAATTGGTACTGACGGACTGCTTTGTACCCGAGTCGGCGCGGCTGGGGCGTGAGGGCAGCGGCTTCAAATGGGCGATGCGGACGTTGGATGCATCGCGCCCGTTTGTCGGTGCGATCTCCGTCGGTATTGCAGAAGCGGCATTGCAGGCCGCAGGGAAATACGCGCACACGCGCGTGCAGTTCGGCAATAAATTGATTGCGTTGCAGATGGTGCAGCAGATGTTGGCCGATATGGCAATGGCCACGGAAGCGTCCCGCTTGCTGGTGTGGAAAGCGGCTGCCGGTCAAATGGACGGCGCGAAAAACGCCGGTGTTATCGCGTCCATGGCGAAGTGTTTTGCGTCCGATACGGCGATGAGAGTGAGCACGGATGCTGTTCAAATTATGGGCGGCGCCGGGTACTCCAAAGAAGCGCCGTTAGAAAAATATATGCGTGATGCCAAAGTCATGCAAATTTTTGAAGGCAGCAATCAGGTGCAACGAGGCATTATCGCCGGCGGTCTCAAATTCACATAAGCGACTTGCGGAATCAAAGTTAACTTGTTATACTATCTTTAATTTCACATTGGATGCTAGGAACGAAAGGTGTATGGAGCATTCGCACTTCAGGGAGCCGATTTCATGACTGCAAAAGTCGGCGTGTGAAACCGTGCAGTTCATTCGGGAGCAGTTTGCTGATAACGTAGGCAAAACGTATTTCTGCGATAAAGATTTCGAGTACTTATTTGGGTGGTACCGCGGAAGAGACTTTCGCCCCAGGCGAGGGTCTTTTTGTGTTTTTAGGAGGGTTGTTATGAAAGAGGAAATGCAGGAACTGCAACAGCGTGCGTTGGAACAAATCGCAGCTGCTGCGAACGAATCGGAGTTACAAAAAATCCGAGTAGCGTTCTTAGGTAAAAAAGGGGAACTGACTGCGATATTGCGCGGCATGAAGGATCTGACCGCTGAAGAGCGGCCGGTCGTGGGAGCGCTCGCTAACGAAGTGCGCGGCCTTTTGGAAAAAAACCTGAGCGAGAAGCAGGATGAACTGGCGCAAAAAGCATTGAGTGAACGGTTGGCGGCGGAAAAAATTGATATTACGTTACCGGGACGTCGACCGCTGCAAGGTCATTTGCATCCATTGACGCAGATCAATCGTCGCATTCAGGATATTTTTATGAAGATGGGGTATACGATTGCGCAAGGTCCGGAAATCGAAGATGATTTTTATAACTTTCAAAGTCTGAATTTCCCCAAAGATCATCCGGCGCGTGATATGCAAGACTCGTTTTATATCAATGATTCGATTCTTTTACGTACGCATACGTCGCCGGTTCAGGCGCGCACGATGCAGTCACAGGAACCGAATACGCCGATTCGTATTATTGCCCCCGGCAAAGTATATCGTTCCGACTATGATGCGACGCATTCACCGGTGTTCCATCAGGTCGAAGGACTCTTGCTGGATCAGGGAATTACGTTTTCCGACTTAAAGGGAACGATTGAGCATTTCTGCCGTGAGATTTTCGGTACAGATACCAAGGTGCGCTTTCGTGCCAGCTATTTCCCGTTTACGGAACCGAGCGCGGAAGTCGATATTTCGTTCCGCAAACGCCACAGTAAAGGCGGTACGGTGGATACGTCCGAAGAATGGTTGGAAATTCTCGGTTGCGGTATGGTGCACCCGAACGTATTGCGTTTAAACGGTTACGATCCGGAAAAAATCAGCGGTTTTGCGTTCGGTATGGGTGTGGAGCGAATTGCCATGCTGGTGTACGGAATTGACGATTTACGTTTATTTTATGATAATGATGTGCGCTTCTTGGCGCAGTTTTAGGAGGGAAATATATGCTGGCATCGTTAACCTGGCTGCGCCACTATGTCACGATTGAGGGAGATCCGGAAGAGCTCGCCGAAACACTGACTATGGCAGGTATTCCGGTGGAAAAAGTACATGTCCCCGGCAAAGATATTAAAAATGTCGTTACGGGTAAAATTCTTTCGGTCGATCCACATCCCAATGCCGATAAACTCGTTGTCTGCCAAGTGGATGTAGGAACGGAAACGTTACAGATTTGCACCGGAGCAAAGAATGTTCGTCCGGGTCAAATTGTACCGGTAGCGCAACCGAACTCGTATTTACCGGGCGGTATTCACATTAAAACCTCGAAATTACGCGGTGTACCTTCCTTTGGCATGATGTGCTCGGCAAATGAATTGGGCTTCGATTTGAGCCTGTTATCCGGCGCACGCGCTGACGGTATCTTTATCTTGCCGAATGATGTTCCGGTAGGTCACGATATCCATGAGTTTTTAGGCCTCGATGACGTGATTTTCGAGTTTGAACTTACACCGAATCGAGCGGATTGTTTCAGCATGGTGGGATTGGCTCGTGAATTTGCGGCGCTGTTCAACAGTGAATTGAGTCTGCCGACCATTCAAGTGAACGAGTCCGGTACGGCGATTACGGAAGACGCAAAAGTGACGCTTGCCGCCACCGATCTTTGCGAACGTTTTTCGACGCGACTTTTGCGCAATGTGAAAATTGCGCCTTCGCCGGAATGGTTGCAGGATGCGCTGCGCAGTGCGAATATTCGCAGCATCAATAATGTTGTAGATGTGACGAATTTCGTCATGTTGGAGCAGGGTCAACCGTTGCATGCGTATGACTATGATACGCTTGCGGGACACGAATTAATTTGCCGCCGTGCATTGCAAGGCGAATCGTTAGTGACCTTGGACGATAAAGAACGAACCTTAGCAGAGGATCAGTTGGTCATTGCCGACCGAGACGGTGCGGTCGGACTTGCCGGTATTATGGGCGGACAACGCACGGAAGTGACCGACAAAACGACGACCGTATTGTTGGAAGCCGCCACATTCAATGGCGCGACCATTCGTCGCACCGCGCGTAAACACGGTCTGCGTTCGGAAGCGTCGGGACGTTTTGAACGCGGTATTGATCCCGATATTACGACACTTGCCTTAGATCGAGCCGCGCAGCTGCTGCAGGAAATGGGTGCCTGCGAAGTGGCCCCGGGATATCTTGATGTGTATCCCGAACCGCAACCGACGCGCACACTCACCGTTACGGTAGAGGAAATTAACCGGGCGATCGGGATTACGTTGGAACGTGCTGAAATTATCGATATCTTGAAACGCCTTTATTTTGACATCACCGAACAGGGTGAAGCACTGCTCTTAACCGTTCCGAGCTGGCGCGGTGACGTAGCGGAACTGGCTGATATTGTTGAAGAAGTGGCGCGCCTTTACGGCTATGATAAAATTCCGAATACATTACCGCTGGGTCGCCAAACCAGTGGTCGTCAAAGTGATGAGCACGCAGCGATCGAAACCATTCGTGATATCCTGGTACAAGCCGGTCTTTCCGAGACGGTTACCTTCAGCTTCATGGCACCGCAAGATTTGAAAGCATTGGGGTTGGCAGAATCGGACAGCCGCTATCAGGCGGTTCCCGTATTAAATCCGATTACCGATGATTTCCCGCAAATGCGGACTACACTTGTACCGAGTCTGTTGCAGGCGGTCAAGCGCAATCTTGCCGTGAAAAATGAAAACTTGGCGCTGTTTGAAGCGGCATCCGTGTATTTGCCGAAAGAATTACCGCTTGCCGAATTACCGCAAGAAAAACCGTTTGTCACGGGTGTTCTTTGCGGCAGCACAGGGGCTGCACGTTGGCCGCAGACACAGCATGCCTACGATTTTTATGATGTTAAAGGTTTGATGGAAACAGTTCTTTCCCGACTGGGCGTTACCGATTACCGTTGGGATGTAGCGGAAGACGCCATTTACCATCCGGGTAAGGCGGTCGCCGCGTTGCGTGACGGCAAAGTTTTGCTGTCCTGTGGTGAACTGCATCCCGTTGCCCCAAAAGGGTATGGCTTGAAACCGACAATGTATATATTCACAGTGGATATCGAAGCATTGTTGCCGTATATTGCGACAATACCGGAATACCAAAGCTTGCCGAAATATCCGACGCTGGATCGGGATCTGGCCATTTTGGTTCCGGAAGGTGTCACGCATTCGACATTGGTTGATGTCATGCAACGACAGGGCGGCGCGATTCTGGAATCGGTCGAACTGTTTGATCGTTACAGCGGTGATCAGGTGCCGAGCGGATTTGTCAGTATGGCCTATGCGTTGCATTTCCGCGCGCCGGATCGCACCTTGCAGGATCATGAGGTGGATGAACGAATTCAACGGATTGTCCAACGGTTAAAAGCATTTAATTGTAGCTTACGTTAATAAAAAAGCCTGCCGAATTCGGCAGGCTTTTTTATTGTCGGCACAGTTTCCAACAGGTACTTAATCCATATCGGCCATACATAAAGAGTTAAATGGGTATATGGTATAATAAAATAATCAATGCTAATAAAGAATGTAATAAAAGAACGAAACGATAGTAAACTTGATTACGATACGCAAGTAATGAAAATAGAGATTCGCCAACGGCGGACACAAACCGGCCAGGGGTCTAAAGCCCTCTGTATCCGATACCGCACACATTGACGAATCTCTTATCTTCAATATAAAAAGGTTTCCGGAATATGTCAAGCTCGTAAATTAGCTATTGCCCGACGGTCATTTGACGGCGGAGGAGTGAGACTGGGCGAAATAGTTGCCTATTTGCGGTCGGGATTAAAGGGGAATGAAGACGCACAAGCATCCGTCCCAAAAGGAATGGTGTGAGATGAAAGTAATCGCATTTGTGGGTCCGAGCGGTACAGGGAAAAGCTATCGGGCATCAGTGGTCGCACATGAAAGCGGTATTGACTGCATCATTGATGACGGTATTTTAATTTATCAAAATCGATTGGCCGCCGGATTTTCCGCTAAAAAAGAAGAGAGTCGTTTGAAGGCGGTTCGTCGGGCTATTTTCCAAGATCCCGTGCAGGTCGCTTCGGTGCAAAAAGCGTTGGCAAAGATCAATCCGAAGAAGCTTCTGATTTTAGGAACTTCGGAACGCATGGTGGATAAAATTACACTGGCGCTTGGTCTGCCCAAGCCGAGTCGTTACATTCATATTGAACAGGTGGCGACCCGTGAGGAGATTGCGCGCGCCAACGAATCCCGTTTAAAAGAGGGAAAACATATTATTCCCTTGCCGACAATGGAATTGCGCCCTCATTTTCGCGGGTACTTAATCGATCCGTTGAAGTCTTTTTTTCGACGCGATAAAAACAAAAAAGCACAGGGGCCGGATGAAAAGTCGGTGGTTCGACCGATTTTCAGTTATTACGGCAAACTCGTATTCAGTGACGCGGTAATCATCGCTTTGTTGAACCGGGCGGTAGAAGTGACGCGCGGTGCGATCTCGGCGCATGATGTTAAAATTACGAAAATGCAGGAAAATACAAACGGTTTAGGATTGGAGTTTTCGCTCGTCATGGCCTTTAATCATGATCCGAAAGGGTTGATTCAGCGTCTGCAAAAGGCTATTCGTCATGAAATTGAGTATACGACGGGAATGTCGGTGCAGATGTTGAAGATATCGATTCGCGATATGGTTAATGTGCAGCGACGGTAATTGTCCCATGCATTGTGAAGGAGAGAGCATTGAAAGGAACTTATCATATCATTACTTACGGTTGTCAAATGAACGAAAGTGATTCGGAACGGTTGTCGGGACAGCTGGAAGAATTGCAATACCAACCTACGGATAATATGCAGGAGGCGGACGTCATCGTCATCAACACCTGCTGTGTGCGAGAAAGCGCAGAAAATAAGGTTTACGGGAAAATTGGCGAATTGAAGCATCTTAAAGCCAAGAACCCGAATCTTGTCATCGGCATTACCGGCTGTATGGCGCAGAAAAATAAGGAAGCGTTATTTGAACGTGCTCCGCATATTGATTTTGTCTTCGGGCCGTATAATATTCACCATTTAAAAGAGTTGCTGCAAAGCGGCAAAGCGGTCGCCTCGCATACGCTCAAAACGCAAATGCGCGGTGCCGATATTACGGATTTTACGGATCTGCATGCCGTTCGCAAAAGCGATGTTTTTGCCTGGGTGCCGATCATGCAAGGATGTAACAAGTTTTGCACCTATTGCATCGTGCCGTATGTACGCGGTCGCGAATGGAGTCGACCGATCGAGTCCGTTGTCAAAGAAGTACGGGAACTTGCCGCTGCAGGCTATAAAGAAATCACGCTCTTGGGACAAAATGTGAATGCCTATGGTCTTGATTTTAAAGACGGTACGGATTTTTCGGATTTGCTTCGCGAAGTGGATGAAATCGATGGTATTGAACGTATTCGGTATATGACATCTCATCCTCGTGACATGACGAGGGAGATGATTGATACGATTGCGCAGAGTCGGCATGTGGTCACCCAAATGCATTTACCGGTACAATCCGGTTCGGATGCTGTATTGAAAGGGATGAACCGCGGTTATACGGTAGAGCATTATTGTAAATTGGTGGATTATATCCGCAAAGTGATGCCCGATGTGGTACTGACGACCGATCTGATCGTAGGTTTTCCCGGCGAGACGGAAGAAATGCATCGGGAAACACTGGAACTGTTGAAGAAGACCCGTTATGATTTGGCATACACCTTTTTATACTCGCCTCGTTCGGGAACACCCGCGGCCAAAATGGCGGGACAGGTTCCCAAAGATGTCATGAAGCGGCGCTTACAGGAACTCATGAGTATCCAAAACGAGATCAGCTTAGAGCGCAACGAAACGATGGTCGGTAAAACATATGAAGTAATCGTGGAAGGGCCGACTAAAAATAATCCGAAGATGTGGTTCGGTCGTACGAGCGGTAACAAAATGATTATTTTTGCGCCGCGCGCAACGACTATGATCGGTGAGACAACACCAGTGAAAGTAGACCACGCGCAGACGTGGCTTTTGCGTGGCGAATTGGCAGAAAGGAACTGACATGGCGGCCAAACTGACGCCGATGATGGCGCAGTATCAAGCAATCAAAAAAGAGCATCCGGATGAAATTCTGTTTTTCCGTTTGGGCGATTTTTATGAAATGTTCTTTGACGATGCCTTGCTGGCTTCCCGTGAGCTGGAATTAACCTTGACGGGACGGGCAGCGGGGAATAAAGAGCGTGCACCGATGTGCGGTGTACCGTTTCATTCGGCGGAGAGCTATATTTATCGTCTGGTGCAAAAAGGTTATCGCGTAGCCATCTGTGATCAGCTGCAGGATCCGAGTGAAACCAAAGGTCTGGTCGAGCGCGGCGTTACCAAAGTTATCACGCCGGGGACGGTTCTTTTGGACAGTTCACTGGCGAACGGTACCCGCAATTATTTGGCGTACTTGTATCAAAAAGAAGCGCAAATCGTGTTGGTGCTTGCTGAAGTTTCGACCGGAGAATGCCGTTGGGGATTATTTACGGATAACGAAAAGCATGAACTGTTCGATGCATTGAGTATTTATGCGCCGGCGGAACTGATTATCGAAGCGTCGGACGAATGTAAATTAAGTATCGAAAATTATGCCAAGTCGCGTCTTGGGGCAATGTTGATTTTGACCGCGGAAGAACTGGAAATGCCGCTACCGAAACTGACCGGGGCAACCGATTTCGGCGGTTTGGCGCTTGCGGAATTGCCGGCAGAGTCAGTGGTTCGTGAAGCATTGGCGCAGTTGTTTTACTATCTGGCAAAAACGTTGCAGCAATCGGCTAAACAGGTTACATTACTGTTGCCGTTGCGTGAAGAAGCGCAAATGACGCTTGATCATCGGACGTTACGTCATTTGGAAATCTTACAGAATATGCAGGACGGCAGCATCCGTGGTACTCTCTATGCGCTTTTAAAGCAGACGCAAACGGCTATGGGGGCGCGCCTTTTACAGCGTTGGTTGGAAGCGCCGCTGCTTTCGGATACGGAAATTCTGGCGCGGCAGGAAGCGGTGGCGGATTTTCTTAAAAATGCGCGCCAAGCGGATACATTAGGAAATATACTGGGACGTATTTATGATTTTGAGCGGATCGTCACTAAGGTGGAGATCGGAACGGCGACGCCGAAAGATCTTCTGGCGGTACGAGATTCGTTAGCGGAACTGGTGTCGTTAAAGGAGCTTTTGCAAGAATTCAATGCACCTATGTTGCAAATGTTGAACCGCGATGTGGCGACGCACAGGGATGTGTATACACTGCTGACGGAGGCGATCGCTCCTGACGCGGGTTTGCAACGTAACGGTGATTATATTAAAGATGGTTTTTCTTCGCGGCTGGACGAATTACGTTCGCTGGTTCATGACAGTCGCAGTTGGATCGCCAATTTGGAAGCGGCGGAAAAAGCTAAATCGGAACTTAAGTTAAAAATCGGTTTCAACAATGTGTTCGGCTACTATTTTGAAGTGCCTCGTTCCCAAGCGGAACGGGTACCGGAGTATTTTGTACGTAAGCAGACGTTGGCGAACGCCGAACGCTATATCACGCCGGAACTGAAGGAGTTTGAAGTCAAAGTACTGTCGGCACAAGCGGAAATGGACAAGCTGGAAGCACAGCTATTTTCGCAGGTGCTCGCGGATCTGCGACCGGCGCTTGCGGATCTGCAGAAAACGGCGCGTACTCTTGCCGTCATTGATACGCTGCTGGCACTTGCCGTGGCCGCGCATAAATATCGTTGGGTACAGCCGGCGTTAAATCGTCAGAATCGAATTGAAATCCGTGACGGTATGCATCCGATGTTGGCCGCCGCGCAAAAAGATACATTTGTTCCGAATGACACTGTTTTACGTCATGAGGACTGTGAAACTATGCTGATCACCGGGCCGAATATGGCCGGTAAATCGACGTATATGCGACAAGTCGCATTGCTGTTGCTGATGGCGCAGATCGGTTCATTCATACCGGCGCGCACTGCCGATATTTGTCCGGTCAGCCGCATTTTCACGCGCATCGGCGCGACGGATGATATTGCCAGCGGTCAAAGTACATTTATGGTGGAGATGAATGAAGTCGCCGATATTCTACAGGCGGCGGATGCCAACTCCCTCATTTTGCTCGATGAAGTCGGTCGGGGGACGAGTACCTATGACGGCTTGAGTATCGCGCGCGCGACCGTTGAATTTATTGCGGAAAAAATCGGCGCGTTTACGTTATTCGCAACGCACTATCATGAGTTAACGGAAGTCGCGGATGTTTATCCGCACATTCAAAACTTTACGGTTTCCGTCAAGGAGCGTCGCGGCGATGTGCAGTTTCTGCGACGTATTATTCCCGGGAAAGCCGATAAAAGTTACGGTATTCATGTCGCCAAACTGGCAGGCTTACCGACGAGTGTGTTGCAAAGGGCACAGACGCTGCTGGCGGAACTCGAAACCACGGCTTCCGCTGCTCCTGTGGAAGCGGCGCGCGTTCCGGCAATGGACATTTTCGCCGACGGCGTTTGGGATGAATTGGCAGGTTTAGATGTTTTCAGCATGACGCCGATGGAAGCAATGGAAACGTTATTCCGATTAAATAAGGAAGCCAAAGCGAGAAAGGGATTGTAATATGGCGCAAATACATATTCTCGATGCCGTTACCGTCAATCAAATTGCCGCCGGTGAAGTCGTTGAGCGACCGGCTTCGGTAGCCAAAGAATTGATTGAAAACGCCTTGGATGCGAATGCTACACATATTGAAATTGAAATTGCGGAAGGCGGCGCGCGCTACCTACGTGTGACGGATGACGGCAACGGCATGACGGCGGAAGATGCAGCCCTTGCGTTTGTACGTCACGCGACGAGTAAAATTCAAAAAGCGGCCGATATCTTCGCGATCAGTTCGATGGGATTTCGCGGTGAAGCCTTGGCAAGCATCGCGTCTGTTGCCAAGGTGACGTTGGTCACGCGTACGCAAGAAGCGGAAATCGGACAGGAAATTCGCATCGAAGGCGGCGAATTAATTTCTTCGCAGACGATTGGGGCGCCGGTAGGCACGACACTTGAAGTGCGAGATTTATTTTACAATACGCCCGCGCGGCAAAAGTTTCTGAAAACGGAACGCACGGAAAGCAGCCGAATTAATACATTGGTCGGTAAATTGGCATTAGCGCATCCGCAAATCGCGCTTCGTTTAATCAATAACGGTCGTACCGTAATTGATACGCCCGGCAACGGAGATATGCTGGATACATTTGCATCTTTATTCGGAACGGATCTTGCGAATGCCATGTTGCCGGTGGATTATCAAACCGAGACCGACAGTGTGACCGGGTATATTGCTAAACCTGCGGTATTGAAAAGCAGTCGCCAATGGCAAACGTGGATCGTCAATGGTCGTATCGTGGAAAGCCCCGCTTTGAGTCGGGCGCTCGACAATGCGTATCATTCATTGCTGCCGAAACGCGGCTACCCGCCGGCCGTGATTCGCGTGCTGATTTCTCCCGCGGATGTCGACGTAAATATTCATCCGCAAAAGCGGGAAGTCAAATTCAGCGATGAGCAGGCAGTATTTCGTGCAGTATATCATGCGGTTTTAAATGCGTTGACGAGTGTTGATGATGCGGCCACCGTGGCGACGGAAGTGACACAGGCACCGCTTGGTATGCAACGCCATACCGTTGCATTGCAAGGCGAATCCGCGCAGAAACAAAATGAATTTACGCTAGCGGATAAGAAAACGGATTTTGAGCTCCGGCAAGGGGCGTTGGAGTCAACGGCACGTCCGCCGCATGCCGTCACGAAACCGAGCGCATCAAGCGCGCCGGCCGCTTCAACACAGACGGCAACGTCTTACGCACCGCCGCGTTGGAGCGTTGCGGAAGAAAATACGTTCAGCGAATACATGGCGAAGGTACAGCAAGAGGATACTTCCGACGAAGAAGAACGCATTTTATTTACACCGCAGGAAGATGCAGAGGCTACACTTGTCCCATTGGGTCAGATTGCGAATTGTTTTATCGTTTGCCAAAAAGGCGAAGAGCTCTACATCATTGACCAGCATGCGGCGCATGAAAGAGTACGTTACGATCGTTTGGCACAGGCGACCGAAGGGATTCCTGCGCAAACCTTGCTGGTGCCGGAACTTTTGCAACTCGATGCCGAAGATGTTCAAGCATTATTGGCTCATGAAGAGCAGTTGCACGCACTGGGATTTCAATTTGAGCAGGCCGGACCGCAGTTGCTGCGCTTAGTAGCGGCTCCTGCTGATGCCGTCGGTACCGAACAGGAACGCATGCTGAGTGAAATCAGTTTGGCGCTGCAGGCGGATACTCCTCCGACCGCCGAACAGTTGCGACATCGCGTATTGGCCTATGCTTCCTGCCGCGGAGCGATCAAAGCGGGGCATACATTGAATATTCGTCAGATGCGGGAATTAATTCGCGATTTGCTCGCGACGAAACGCCCATTTGTTTGTCCGCACGGCCGACCGGTTATGGTTCGATTTACCGCCGCCGATTTGGCAAAACTGTTTCGGCGTTCCTGATGATGATGTGGGGTATTACGACCGGCTATAAGCCGACCGATGAGCAATGCCTGCAGGCGCAGAAGTTGGCGTCCGAGTGGCAACTTCCTTACATGGAGCGCGGCCATGCATCATTGCGTCGTTTAACGGAGAGGACACAGATTTCCCATTGGCTCGTGCAATTGCAGCGGGGGCTAGTCGCAACGGATGGCAAGACGCGGCTGGAATTTCATTTGCAAATGGCGAAATTACGCGCGCTGAATTGGGACCGTAAGCGTCAAGATCATTTTGCCGATCTTCTGCACGAAACTTCTCCTGAACGCTTTTTGGA
>NZ_JAHAHH010000033.1 GCF_018373335.1 Negativicoccus succinicivorans | reverse complement strand
CGACACCTGTACCCATGCCGAACACAGTAGTTAAGCTCGTAAACGCCGAAAGTACTTGGCTGGAAACGGCCCGGGAGCATAGGTAGCTGCTGATTACGCCAAAGAGACCGTCGAATGACGGTCTCTTTTTTATTTGCAAATTCTTTTTATGAATACACTGTAATTATTGTATTGCTTACAACGTGATTTTCATTTTCGTTTTTGTAAAAAGCAAAGAGAATCTCTCGAGTCATTGTATAACAAAGCTTATTAATAACTGATTTAAATCATCCGTCGTATACAAATATTGAAAATAAATAGTAATTGAGAATAAAACGTGCTACAATAGAAAAATAGCAAAAGAAACTGGTGGAAGTATGCAAAAAAAACATTGGCAATTTGTGCCGGTAGAAGAAAATACGGAACAAGCGGGTGTGCTGGCCCATGAATTCGACTTGCCGCTCATTGTGGCGAATATGCTGGTACAGCGGGGGATCTGCACCGTGGAGGCGGCGCAGAATTTTTTTCATGCAACACTTGAGGATCGGTTTGATCCGGCTCTTTTAAAAGGAACAAAGAAAGCGGTAGAGCGTATTTCGCAAGCGTTAAAAGCGCAAGAAACAATCGTTATCTACGGCGATTATGATGTCGACGGAATTACTTCCACGTCGGTGATGTTACGCTGTTTACGTCGACTTGGCGGCAATGTGGAGTACTATATTCCCGATCGCATTGAGGAGGGTTACGGTCTGAACGAAACGGCTCTTGCGGAACTTGTCGCCAAGGGCGTGAAACTCGTCATCACCGTGGACTGCGGAATCAGCTCGACGCATTTATGCAACCGTTTTCAAGGACCGTTAGATTTGATCGTGACGGACCATCACCAACCGCCGGAGAAATTGCCGCAGGCACTTGCCGTCATCAATCCGAAACAGCTCGGCTGTGCCTATCCCGATAAAAATCTGGCGGGGGTAGGCGTGGCTTACACGCTGTGCCGAGCGCTTTGGCGGGAGATCAAAGGCGAAGATTATACGGACGATATTGAACTCGTGGCGTTGGGGACGGTCGCCGATGTGGTACCGTTATTGGCGGAAAATCGTTTGTACGTCAAAGAGGGATTGAAACGGTTTGCAACGACGGATAATGTCGGTTTACGCGCGCTTTTACAGGTGTGTGAAATCGATCCGGAGCAAGTGACATCCGAGCGTATCGGATTTTCTATCGCCCCGCGCTTAAATGCGGCGGGACGTTTGGCGCATGCGCGTTTGGGCGTGCAGCTTTTAACGGCGACCGACGCGGAGAAAGCACTGGCGCTCGCGCAAAAATTATTTGCGATCAACAGTGAGCGACAGGCCTTGGAACGTGAACTGGTGACTGCGGCTCGGCATCGCTTGGCAGAGCTTGGCGCCGCTGACGACCGGATGTTGGTGGTGGACGGAGCGGCATGGCATCCGGGGGTCATCGGTATCGTGGCCTCGCGCTTGGTGGACAGCTTTCATCGCCCTGCTTTGGTCATTTCGGTAAATGACGGGATCGGCAAGGGTTCTTGCCGCAGTATTCCCGCGTTGGATATATATGACGCGCTGCATTCCTGCGCGGACATTTTGGAACAATTCGGCGGACATCATCAGGCGGCCGGGTTCTCCATTCGGGAAGAACGCATTCCCGAATTGCGCAAGCGTTTACAGGACTATGCCGATACGCATTTAACACCGGACGATTTCATACCGGTGCTGCGCGTGGAACGCGCGCTTGCGTTGGCGGATGTTGATTTGGATTTCGTCACGGCGCTCGAACGCTTAGAGCCGTTCGGCGAAGGTAATCCGTCACCTTTATTTGCGTCCCGCGATCTGACCGTGCAAAAAATTCGCCGCATCGGTAAAGATCGGCGCCATTTGAAAGCCAGCTTTGCGCAGCAGGGCGATGACTTGGAATGTGTCGGCTGGGGATTCGGGGAACTGACCACTGAAATTTTCAGCGGCGATACCGCGGCGATCGTTTACGCGTTGCAAAAAAATACATGGCAGAACCAGGTGCAAGTGCAGGGCGTGGTGAAAGATATCACGTGGGAAAACGCGCAAAAAGCGCATTTAAACCGTGAAATTATGGTGGCGGTATATCGTGAGCTGCGCGTGCTTTTGGAGTCGCATAATCGACCTGTCGCGCAAATTCAGACTATTCTCGCGGAGCAGAGCGGCTTGCCGTATGCCGCGCGGGATTTATTCGCGGCGGTGACCGTGTTGGAAGAATTGCATTTGTTGGAACGGCAACAGTATGAGAATGAAACCTGGTATACTTGGCGGCCCAGTGACGAAAAACTTGCGCTGGAAAATTCCGCCACATATCGTGCCGGTGCGGGAAAGGAGGATATATGGAAACCGTAAACACGGAATTTGATCGGGAAGCGGCGTATGCGAAATTGGTCGCCGACGTCAAAAAATATTTGCCCGATCTCGATGAAGATTCCCTGCGTGAAGCGTATGAGCTTGCCGATACGGCGCATGCGGACCAAAAACGTGTTTCGGGTGAACCATATATTATGCACCCGTTGGCTGTCGCCGACATTATTGCCGGCTTGCAAATGGATCCGGACGGTATCAAGGCGGCGTTGTTGCATGATGTTGTGGAAGATACTGATTACACGCTGGAAGATATTCGCATGCTGTTCGGCGATGAAGTGGCGTTTTTGGTGGACGGCGTCACCAAGCTCAACCGAATGAATTACAAAACGAAAGAAGATCAGCAGCTCGACACCTATCGCAAAATGTTTCTCGCGATGGCGAAAGACGTGCGCGTGGTCGTTATCAAACTGGCTGACCGTTTGCATAATATGCGGACGCTGTCCTTCGTGCGGGAAGAAAAGCAGCAGCGCATTGCCCGCGAAACGCTGGAGATTTTTGCGCCGCTCGCGCATCGGCTCGGTATTTTTAACATCAAGTGGGAGCTGGAAGATCTTTCGTTCCGCTATTTGGAACCGATGGCATACTACGACCTCGTCGAACAGATGAAGGTCAAACGCCAGGTGCGCGAAGAAATCATCAAACAGACGATTGATATCTTGCGCGATTCACTGCAGAAGAACAATATTGAAGCGGACATCAGCGGTCGTCCGAAACATTTTTACAGTATTTATAAAAAAATCAAGAAAAAACATCAGGATATCAGTGAGATTTACGATTTATATGCGACCCGCGTGATCGTCAACACGATCCCGGAGTGCTATGCGGTTTTGGGGATTGTCCACAGTTTATGGAAACCGTTGCCGTATCGGTTTAAAGATTATATCGCGATGCCGAAACCGAATATGTATCAGTCGCTGCATACGACGGTCATCGGCGAATCGGGGCAACCGGTCGAAATCCAGATTCGTACGCAAGAGATGCACCAGGTCGCCGAGTACGGTGTGGCAGCGCATTGGCGCTATAAAGAAGGCACGAAAAAAGCGTCGCAGCAACAGAATTTTGATGAAAAAATCGGTTGGTTGCGTAAATTGCTCGAATGGCAGGATACGAGCAATTCGAAGGAATTCGTCGACGCGTTGAAACTCGATGTATTCGCCGACGAAGTCTTTGTGTTTACGCCGCGCGGCGACGTCATTGACTTGCCGCAAGGCGCTATTCCGCTGGATTTCGCGTACCGCATTCATACGGAGGTCGGCAATACCTGCACGGGGGCCAAAGTCAACGGCAAAATTGTGCCGATCGACTACAAACTGAAAAACGGCGATATCGTTTCGATTATTACGTCCAAAAACGGCAAACCGAGTTTGGACTGGCTGAACATTGTCGCGTCGTCGGAAAGCCGTTCGAAAATTCGCAGTTGGTTTAAGAAGGAAAATCGTGCGGATAATATTGCCAAAGCGAAAGAGGCGTTGGAGAGCGAAGCGAAAAAACTCGGGTATGAGTTCAAAACGCTGAACAAGCCGGGACGCTTGGAAACCATTGCCGAACAGATCAATGCGGGCACGCCGGAGGATTTGCTGGCGGCGGCCGGCTATGGCGGTTTAACCGTGCGCGGAATTACACTGAAGCTGATTGACCTGCACAAAAAAGAGGAAGCGAAAAATAATCCGATTTCTTCTCAGCTGCAACAAACGCTCGACAGCTTGCGGGTCAGCAAAAAGGCGACGAAAGGCAACAGCGGCATTCTCGTCAAAGGCGAGCCGGGGCTGTTGGTGCACATGGCGCGTTGTTGTAACCCGGTACCGGGCGATCCCGTCATCGGCTACATCACACGCGGTCGCGGCATTTCCGTGCATCGCCTGGATTGTGACAATATTATTCACAATGATGATCCGAATCGCCTGATCGAAGTCAGCTGGATGTACGGGGCGAATGAAACTTTTTTGGTGGTCGTCGAGATCGAAAGTTACGATCGCCGCGGTTTGCTGGAAGACGTTTTGGGCGTCGTTTCGGAAATGAAACTGTCCGTCGGCTCGGTGAACGCCGATTTGCCGCAGGATAATGTCGCCAAAATTCGGCTGGGCGTACAAATTAAAGACTTACATCAACTGGAATTTATGATGACCAAGCTGCGACGGATTCGTGATGTATATTCCGTGCGCCGTTTGGAATCGGCAGGAGGAACGTAATGCGTGCAGTGATCCAACGAACGACACAAAGCCAAGTGACGGTGGACGGTGAACTCGTCGGCAAAGCCGGCGCGGGACTGACGGTGCTGCTTGGTGTCGCGGCGGAAGATACGGAAGAAGATGCCCGTTATCTCGCCGATAAAATCGTCAATTTGCGCATCTTTGAAGACGCGGACGGCAAAATGAACCGGTCTCTCTTGGATACGGGCGGCGAAATTCTCGCGATTTCCCAATTCACTTTATACGGTGACGTACGTAAAGGCCGTCGCCCGAGTTTTACCGCCGCCGCTCCGCCAAGTCTCGCCGAGCCGCTTTATGAAGTATTTGTTCAAGCGTTGCGCGCGCATGATGTGACGGTCGGGACCGGTCGTTTTCAAACGGAAATGCAGGTCACATTGACGAATGACGGACCCGTGACCATTTTGCTGGATAGCGGAAAGTTATTTTGAGGTAGCTATGAAAATTATCGCGTTAACACTCGGACCGCTGGCGACCAATTGCTATATTCTGTTTTCAGAAGCGACCAAGCATGCGATCGTCATCGATCCGGCAGCGGAAGCCAAAGAGATCCAAAAAGCGCTGACGAAATTTGATTTACAATTGAAAAAAATTCTGCTGACTCATGGTCATGCCGATCATATCGGAGCATTAGAAGAACTGCGCGCGTTGTACCCGGATGTACCGGTGGCGATGCATCAGGCGGATCAAGCCTATTTGAGCGATCCGAAACTGAATTTATCGGCTTACCAATACCAAAGCGTGAAGGCGCAGCCGGCGGAAGAATTTCTGGCGGAAGGGGATACTGTCGTCTTGGATGATATCCGACTTGATGTTTTGGAGACACCGGGCCACACGCCCGGCGGTATCAGCTTTTACGCCGCCGAACCGGGAGTGGTATTTGTCGGTGACGCTCTGTTTCAAGGCTCGATCGGGCGCACGGATTTTCCGGGCGGCTCGATGTCGCAACTAATTACAGGTATTGAAGAAAAATTATTATCTTTGGCCGATGGCACCGTGGTTTTATCCGGACACGGACCATCGACTACGATCGGAGAAGAAAAAAGATGCAACCCGTTTCTGAACATGAAAAAACAGTGAATGTAGTACCTTTGAAACGCGATGCGCAATTTTGGCTGCGCATTGTCCTTGTGACGGCCGTCGCTTTAACCGTTTACTATGTGCCGTGGATTGTCGTACCGTTTTTGATCGGCCTCTTTTTGTGCCTGATCTTGCGACCGCTCGTCGATTTTCAGATGAAAATGGCGGAGAAATTGCGCTGGCGCCGGTTCCCCATCGATATTGCCATTATCATTGCGTTCTTGGTATTTATCGCGGTGATGACCATTCTGGCGCGCAGTATTTTCGTGCCGTTCTGGCATCAATTTGAAGGCTTTGTATTACAGATTCCGTCGTTGACGTCGCAACTTTTAGAAACCATGCAGTATTTGCAGGCGCGCTATATTGACTTCATCCCGCCGGAAGTGCAGGACATGATCAATGACTCGCTGGTGCGCGCGGGTAACTATTTGATTGATGTCGCCAAAAACGGCATCTTCGCCGTAATTGCATTTACCGGCACCTTGGTTGAACTGGTCGTCGTGCCGATTATTACGTTTTACATGCTGAAAGCGGGCGGCAAATTCAAACGCATTTTCGCCGGATTGTTCCCGATGAATTATCGTCAACATATAATGGATTTGGTGCAGGAAACGGATCATATCCTGAGCGCCTATATTCGCGGTCAGTTGATTTTGTGCGCGGCGATTGCCAGTATGGTGTTTGTCGGCATGTGGTGGCTGGGCGTTCCGTATCCCCTGGTCATCGCGCTGCTCGCGGGGATCGTGGAATTGGTGCCGATCGTCGGTCCGATTGTGGGCGCGATTCCGGCCCTTTTGTTGGCGCTGACCATCAGCGGCGCGCTGGCGGTAAAAGTATTGATCTTCTACATCGTCGTGCAGCAATTTGACGGTCATATCTTAATGCCGAAACTCATGGGCAACGTCATTGAGATTCATCCGGTCGCGATTATCGCCGGCGTTCTTTTGGGAAGCGCCGTTCTCGGCGTGTTCGGCATGATGCTTGCCGTACCGACACTCGCCGTGTTGAAGGTCATTACCAAGCATATGTGGTATTACAATAAGTACAGAGAAATCGCACGTAGTTAACAGAAAGGATTTCGACATGCGACAAAATGAAATTATGCGGACATTGCGCGAAAAGATCAGAGAACACAAGTACAAATTCACTTCGCAACGGCAGGATATTTTGAAAGTGTTTGTGGAAAGCGACGAAAACCACATGAGCGCGGAAGATGTCTACAATGCGGTCAAAGTCATTCAGCCGGACATCGGTTTGGCGACAGTATATCGCACGCTCGATTTATTCGTGGAACTCGGCTTGTTGAAGAAATTGGATTTCGGAGACGGTCGTTCGCGCTACGAATTATTTGATGATAATATGCCGCATTTCCATCATCATCTGATTTGTTTAGGCTGCGGCGCCATTAAAGAATTTGAGTACGATATGCTGGAACCTCTGGAACAGATCATCGAAGAAGAGGAACGCTTCCAAATCGTGGATCATGTGCTGAAGTTCTACGGCTACTGCCGGCAATGCCGTCGTAAACAGCGTCGTATATGACGCTTCGTACCTATTTTCTGGACGGACCGGCGGCATGGCATTCCCCCGTGGCGCAGCTGATGCTCCGCTTCGGTTTGCGTTGGGACGAAAAACAGCCGGATTGTCGGGTACGAGTGACGCCGCAAGATAATACGTACCATGTAGAATTATTTCTGCACGGCACACCGTACTCTTCGCAAACGGTTTCCACGCGGCGCGCGGGCGGGCATTTCCTGAGTGACGTACTTGTTACTCTTTGCGAAAAGCCGCTCGGTGAATGGGGTTACCTTGTCGGGATGCGTCCGACCAAGCTTTTGCACCCGCTGCTTGCAGAAGATGATTTCGTCGCGCAGGCGGAGGCGCTGTGGGAGCGCGAGAAAGTCGCGCCGCACTGGGGGCGACTTTTAACCGCGATCGGTGAACGCCAACGACCCTATCTTTCCACTGATTGGCGGCAAACCGATCATCAAGCGGCGGTGTATATCGGTATTCCGTTTTGTCCGAGCCATTGCGTGTATTGCTCGTTTCCGGCTCGTGTCGCGCGACCGGATGAAGATTGGGACGGATTTTTAGAGGCCCTGCTGGAAGATGTGCAGCGAGCCGGCGCGCTGCTGCGCCGACAACGCTTAGCGGTTGACAGCGTTTACTTCGGCGGCGGCACGCCGACCGTATTACCGGCGGAACATTTTCGAAGGTTATTGACAGCGTTGCAAACGGAACTTGCGATTCCGTCCGGCACGGAATTTACCGTGGAAGCAGGGCGCCCGGATACGATTACCGAGGCGAAGCTGGAGGCGATGCGGAACGCGGGAGTAACGCGCTTGAGCATCAACCCGCAAACGTTGCAGGATCGCATTTTACAAACGATTCACCGCGCGCATACCGGAGCGCAGATCGAACGCGTGTACGCCGAGGCACAAACCTACCGTTTTGACGCGATCAATATGGATTTCATCGCTGGTTTGCCGGACCAGACCATCGCGGATATGAAAGAAAATTTGGACGCGGTGGCGCGTCTGCGACCGAAAAATGTGACCGTGCATACATTGGCGTTGAAGCGGCATAGTCCGTTGACGCAAACGGCTGGTGCATACCGGTTGCCGTCCGCGGAAACGACGCGGGCGATGGCGGACCTCGCCTATGAAACGCTGTGCGGCATGGGTTATGAGCCGTACTATTTATATCGTCAGAAATATCTCGCGGCGGATTTGGCCAATATCGGATACGCCTTGCCCGGCACGCTTTGCCGCTATAATATACAAATGATGGGCGAACGCATTCACATACTCGGCATCGGACCGGGAGCGACGAATAAAGTGATCAAAAATGCCGCGTTTCAATTTGATCGTTGCTATTTTCCCTGGGACAATGCAGCGTATTCTGAACGGTTGGAGTCATACCTTACGGAAAGAGATCGCCTGTTTCAATCGATATCGCAAAGGAGCGAAACACAATGATTAAAGCCTTGCGAGGAACGCAAGATATCTTGCCGCCGGAAAGTGAGCAGTGGCGGTATGTGGAAGAAATGATACGTAAATTGTGCGCGCAGTACGGATTTCAGGAAATTCGCACGCCGCATTTTGAAAAGACGGAACTGTTTCAACGCGGTATCGGGGAAACGACCGACGTCGTTTCCAAGGAAATGTATACGTTTACCGATCGCGGCGATCGTTCGCTGACGCTCCGCCCGGAAAATACGGCGGCGGCGGTGCGCGCTTATTTGGAACATAAAGTGTATGCGGATCAGAACGTGACGAAATGGTATTACATCGGTTCGATGTTCCGTTACGATCGGCCGCAGGCGGGACGCTACCGTGAATTTCACCAATTCGGCGTGGAAGTATTGGCGACGCCATCGCCGCAGGCGGACGGGGAAATTATCGCGCTCGCGGTACAGCTGTTCCAAACGCTCGGCTTACACGATCTGAACGTATTTGTGAACTCGGTCGGTTGTCCGAAATGCCGACCCGTTTATCGGGAAAAACTGATCGCGTACTACGAGGCGCATCAGGATGAATTGTGCGAAGACTGCAAGACGCGCTTATATAAAAATCCGTTGCGTCTGCTAGACTGCAAAGAGGAAGCATGCCAAAAGCTCGCGCAGGACGCGCCGGAAATCACGGAGTACCTTTGCGAGGAATGCGCGGATCACTTCGCCGCTACGCAGAAGTTGCTCACGGCGGCGGGCATTCCGTTTACGTTAAATCCGCGTCTTGTGCGCGGTTTGGATTACTATACGAAAACCGCTTTTGAAATTCAGTACGCGCCGCTCGGCGCCCAAAGCGCTATTTGCGGCGGCGGGCGTTACGACGGACTCGTCGAAGAGATCGGCGGTCCGCATACGCCGGGCATCGGCTTTGCCGTCGGCCTCGAGCGCTTAATGCTCGCGTTGTCGATGCAAGATTTATTACCGGAGGTCACCGCGGCCGCTGATGTCGCGATCGCGACTCACGGCGAGGCCGCGAGTGAACTCGGGTTCGCGATTGCGCAGGAATTGCGGGCGGCGAATTTCACCGTCGATACCGATCTTTTAGGCCGCAGTTTAAAGAGCCGTTTGAAGCAGGTCGGTAAAACCGGCACTAAGTATGTTATAATTATTGGCGAAACAGAATTAGCAGACGGCACCGTGATTATACGCGATTTGGCCGCGCGTGAGCAGACAACGCTGGCGCGCAGCGAGGTTGTCGGCTACTTGCAAAATGAACGAGAACGGAGAGGATAAAGGAATGGAAACAATGGCAGGTTTGCACCGTACGTTGATGTGCGGCGAAGTGACCGAGGCGCAAAACGGCAACGAAGTCGTTTTATGCGGATGGGTGGAACGACGTCGCGATCACGGCGGTTTGATTTTTGTGGATTTGCGCGACCGGACCGGTGTAGTGCAGCTGGTGGCTTCGCCCGATTATGATGAGGAAAGTTTTCATAAAGCGGAAGGCATCCGGAATGAATACGTGATCTGCGTACGCGGCACGGTACGTGAACGCGACGCGCAAACGGTCAACGAAAATATGCCGACCGGCAAATGGGAAGTCGTTGTGTATGAAATGCGCGTTTTAAATGCCGCGCAAACCCCTCCGTTTTATATTGAAGATAATGTAGACGTGGATGAAAATATCCGCCTGAAGTATCGTTATTTGGATTTGCGCCGTCCGGAAATGCAAAAGAATTTACGGTTGCGTCACCAAGTAGCGAAAGCGATGCGCGATTATTTGGACGAGCACGGTTTCTGGGAAATTGAAACGCCGATGCTGACCAAGAGCACGCCGGAAGGCGCGCGCGATTACTTGGTACCGAGTCGTGTCAACCCGGGCAAATTCTACGCGTTGCCGCAATCCCCTCAGATCTTCAAACAGATCCTGATGGTGTCCGGCATGGATAAATATTTCCAAATTGTACGCTGCTTCCGCGATGAAGACTTGCGCGCGGATCGCCAGCCGGAATTTACCCAGCTGGATATTGAAATGAGCTTTATCGAACGCGACGATATTTTGAAATTAATGGAAAACATGGTCGCCTTCATTTTTGAACGCGCGCTCGGCAAAAAGATTCCCACGCCGTTCCCGCGCATCAGCTATGATGACGCGATGAACCTGTACGGTTCGGATAAACCGGATCTGCGTTTCGAAATGCCGTTCTTCAATGTGACGGATATTGTAGCCAAGACCGATTTCAAAGTGTTCCGTTCGGTCGTCGAAGCCGGCGGCGAAGTCAAAGGCATTGTGGTGAAAGGATATTCGGACATTCCGCGTCGCGAACTTGACGGCCTGGTCGACTATGTCGGCCGTTACGGCGGTAAAGGTGTGGCGTGGATCGTAGTCAATCCGGACGGCTCTGTCAAATCGCAGATCGCCAAATTCCTCGGTGAGGAAATGGTGCAGGAAATCATCGCTCGCAGCGAAGCGCAGCCGGGCGACTTGATCCTCATGGTGGCGGACAAAGCGAAAGTCGTTGCGCAAGCTTTGGGCGAGTTGCGTTTGGAAATGGCGCGTCGTCGCAACCTGATCGATCCGGATGAATTGGCGTTCACTTGGGTGCTTGATTTCCCGATGTTTGAATACAGCGAAGAAGAGAAACGCTACGTCGCGATGCATCACCCCTTCACGATGCCGCGCGATGAAGATATCGAGTTCCTCGAATCGAATCCGGAACGCGTGAAGGCGAAAGCGTATGACCTTGTCCTGAACGGTATCGAAGTCGGCGGCGGCAGTTTGCGTATTTACCAGGAAGAACTGCAGCAGAAAATTTTCGCGGCGATCGGTATCAGTCAGGAAGAAGCGCAGCAAAAATTCGGCTTCCTCATGGACGCCTTTGCGTTCGGCGCGCCGCCGCACGGCGGTATCGCGTTCGGTCTGGACCGCTTGGTCATGCTGATGGCCAATCGTCAGTCGATTCGCGACGTCATCGCGTTCCCGAAAACGCAAAGCGCGATCGATCCGATGACCCAGGCGCCGTCGGAAGTAGCGCCGAAACAATTGCGCGAACTTTCCATTCGTACGGAAGACGATCTCGTAAAAAAATAATTGCAGCGGCGGCAAATAACTTGAAAAATTGCCCGCACTTTGCTATTATATAAGTGTAAAGAAACCCCTACCGTGCACGTGTGGCTAACGTTATTTTGAACCAACACCATCGATAAGGGAGTCCAACTTCGCTCGCGGAGTAGATTTTCTTCGGGCGGGAAGACACCCACCTGCACATGCAGGCTCAAAATACAGCAAATCACGACATGGTGGGGATTTTTCATAGCCGCTGACTTTATGGACAGCGGTTATTTTTGTATGTCGGGAGAGAATATGGCCAATTTATTCGAGCAGACACAGCGCGCGGATTTTCGGCCGCTGGCGGTACGTATGCGGCCCCGCACTTTGGATGAGATTTACGGACAGGAAGCCGTCGTCGGTGCGCAGAGTTTTTTAGCGGCGATGATTCGCTCGGATACCGTGCCGTCTCTGCTTTTATTCGGACCTCCCGGCACCGGTAAGACAACAATTGCCCGCGTTATCGCTAACCTCACGCAAAGCGAATTCGTGACGGTGAATGCGACGACCAGCGGCGTGGCCGAACTGCGTAAAGTGATTGCCGAAGCCAAAGAGCAGGGCAGTCTTTACGGCCGGCGCACGATTGTTTTTATTGATGAAATTCATCGTTTTAATAAAGGGCAGCAGGATTTATTGCTGTCCTATGTGGAAGACGGCACCATTACGTTGATCGGCGCCACTACGGAAAATCCGTTTTTTGAGGTGCAGAAGGCACTTTTGTCCCGCTTGCGTCTGATTCGTTTGGAAGCGTTGACACCGGCGGCCATTGTCCGGATTTTGCAAAATGCGGTGACGGATGCGGAGCGCGGCTTGGGTAAACAAAAACTTACCGTGGCGCCGGAGGTGCTTCGTGAACTCGCGCTGCAGGCTAATGGCGATGCGCGGCTCGCGCTGAATATGCTCGAGCAGACGGCGGCCGGACTTGCGCCGGGCGCGGAAATGACGCCGGAGGACGTTGCGCGCGCGGCGGGTATCGGGCGATTGGCCTACGATAAAAGTGGCGACAGCCATTACGATATCGCGTCCGCGTTTATCAAAAGCATGCGCGGCTCGGATGCCGACGCGGCGTTGCATTACCTCGCCCGCATGATCGAAGGCGGCGAGAAACCATCGTTTATGGCGCGAAGAATTATGATTTGCGCAGCGGAAGATGTCGGACTGGCCGATCCGCAGGCTCTTGTCGTCGCGCAAGCGGCGGCGCAAGCGGCGGAGATGGTCGGTTTTCCCGAAGCGCGGATTATTTTAGCGGAAGCGGTGTTGTATGTTGCGCTGGCGCCGAAAAGCAACTCTGTGATTACCGCGATTGACGCGGCCTTGTCGCGCGTGCGACAGGGCGCCATGGGAAATGTACCCGCGCATCTGCGCGATGCGCATTACAGCGGCGCGCAACAACTGGGTCATGGACAAACGTATCGATACGCCCACCAATATCCGAACGGCTGGGTCAAGCAGCAGTATTTGCCCGATCCGCTCGTGAATGATCGGTACTATCAACCGAAAATGTACGGCAGCGAAGCGGAGCTCGTCCGCCGCTGGAACGAACGGCGCGGTCTTAGCGCTACAAAGGAGAAACAGAGTGCCCAAAGCAAATCGTAAATCCCCAACCAAAACAGAAACGGCACGGCAGGAAAGCCGACGCTTTGAAATCGGCGGAGTGCTGATGATCGCCGTCGGGTTGTTCGCGTTGATTGCGATCGCTCGTTTTGACGTCGGCATCGCCGGGTATTGGACGCACGCGATTTTGGAATATTTATTCGGTATCGGCGCGTTTATTCCGGCGCTGGCGCTGATCTTCCTCGGCGCGCGATACGTTTATCGCCCGCGCGCGATGGCGGTGAAAACACGGGATACGGCCTGGATTATTTACTTTGTCCTCGGACTGATCACGTTGCATTGGTGGTACGTGCCGACCGGCCAGGAAATCCAGCCGTCCTGGTTTCCGCAGTATGGCGGCGCGCTTGGCGGAGCGGGCTTACTGTGTCTGCGCACGCTTTTCGGTGAAACGGGCGTGAAACTTGCTCTGCTCGTCATTCTCGTGGTGAATACTATTTTCGTCAGCAAATGGACGGTGACGGACGGCGTCAACTTTGTCAAAGGCAAGGCGCAACCGCATTGGGAAAAAGCGAGTGACAAAGTGAAAGAAACCGTAGAGGCGCATCGGCATGCCGAAAACTCTCCGACAGAACAAAAACAGCGCGCGCAGTTTTTTGATTTTGACAAGTCGAAAGGAAAAAAACCGGTGAGCGACGCGCCCGCGCAGGAGAAGCATGGGCCGGCTACGGTAACAACACCGTTTACACCGCCTGTCAAGGCATCGGCTGTCGCGCCGGAACCGAGCTGGATGAAGCCGGAACCGGACACCGATACGGAACAAGTGAAGCCGGATATCGCGCCCGCGAAACCGAAAAATGATCGCGCCGATTATAAATTGCCGCCGCTGAGTTTGCTCACCAAAACGCGACAAAGCACGGCCGACACGCAGGCGGAAGTAGCAGAAAATGCGCAGAAACTC
>NZ_JAHAHH010000032.1 GCF_018373335.1 Negativicoccus succinicivorans | reverse complement strand
TGAATCAATGCGCGCGCTAAAAATACGCGTTGCTGCTGACCACCGGACAAACGACTGATCTGGCGGTCAGCATAGGCGTCCATACCCGTCTTACGTAGCACATCCATCGCCATCTCCCGCTCCGCAGCGCCCGGTCGCTTAAACCACCCGAGATGACCGTAACGCCCCATTAGCACAACGTCCAGCACCGTTGTCGGAAAATCCCAGTCTACACTTCCGCTCTGCGGCACATAGGCAATCCGTTTAAAATCATCGCGCGACACGGCCAATCGACCGTCCAAATAGAATTTGACCGAACCGGAAATTTTCGTCAACAATCCTAACATCGCCTTGATCAATGTCGATTTCCCTGCGCCGTTCGGTCCGACAATCGCTGCGAGCGATCCTTTCGGAATCTTCATGTCCACATCCCAAAGAACCGGTCGTTCATCATAGGCAACGGTCATGTCCTCGACTTCTACCGCCCACTCCATATGAATCCCCCTTCATGTATCTTAATAACAAAAAGGCGGGCTCTCTCCGCACCCGCCGTCGATATTATTTCAGGCCCGTAACAATAGTATCGATATTTTCTTTGACCATACCGATATAATCGCCACCCGGAGTACCCGGCGCGCCGCACGAATCGGAATACAATTCGCCGCCGATCTTTACGTCCCAACCTTTTGCCTTGCAAGCTTCCTGCACCGCCTCAATGGTTTTATGCGGAACGGATGATTCGACGAAAATCGAACGGATCTGGTGCGTCACGATGAAGTCGGACAGTTCACGAACGTCAATCGCGCCTGCTTCCGCTTCCGTGCTGACCCCCTGTAAACCTTTGACCGTAAATCCGTACGCCCGAGCAAAGTATTGGAATGCGTCATGTGCCGTGACGAGAACGCGACGCTCCTGCGGGATTTCCGCGGCACGTTTGGCCACATATTCGTCCGCTTTTTTCAGCTCTGCCAAATATTTTTCATAATTGGCTTTGTACAAATCTTTGTGTGCCGGATCTTTCGCAGCCAAGCCTTTGTACACTTCTTCCGCCGCCAGCATCCAATTCTTCACGTCAAACCAGATATGCGGGTCGGTAGCCTGCACTCCGTCATCATCTTCATATTGAAGCAATGTCGACGGATCTAAGTTGTTTGCTACACAAATAGTAGCCTTTTTATCCTGTTTCAGCTTACTGAAGATTTCACCCATCTTACCTTCCAAATGCAAGCCGTTATATACAACGACGTCGGCATCCGTCATCACTTTGACATCCCCGGCGCTGGCTTGATACAAATGCGGATCCACCCCCGGCCCCATTAAGCCGGTTACTTCTACCGCATCGCCACCGATCTGACGGCTCAAATCCGCGAGCATCGTCGTCGTCGCTACCACTTTTAATTTGCCCGGAGCGGCCGCATGCGTATCATCTTTGGTACCGCCACAACCGACCAACACCAACATCATCACCGCAAGCATACCTGTCGCGATCTGTTTCCAACTAATTTTCATACATGTCCTCCTTTATTTTCCCGAACGTCAGAGCAAAGTCCGCCCCGCCTTGCGGCGATAGTTTGAGAGAGGTAAGGATATAATACAACCGACCTTTGCTCGAGTTCAGAACTGATTCTTGCATATTATACCATTTATGAAAATGATTTTCAATAATATTTGTATGTTCTATTCCAAATTCAGCTGCATTCCTGCATACATTTTTCCAGCTGCGAAAAGAAACAATGCGAGTTTTGACGTAAATCTTCATCTTTTTACTTTCAAAGTGCGTTATAAGCATCGTATTACAAGTTCAAATAAAGATGTATCCACATCGCCCCTCGGGGCTCTACCTATGTAGACTAAAAGCACTCTTCGGAGTGTTTTTTTAGTGGCTGCATTTTATTTTTCATATCGTGATGCCCTTTATTATAGTTACCAGGCTGTTTTTCAAAATAAAAAAAGACGATGCGAGCGCATCGTCTTTCTTGTTTCTATTATTCTTCCTCTTCGTCGTCGGGAAGTTCCGCGTTGCTGTAAACGTCTTTGACATCGTCAAGATCATCCAACGCGTCCAGCAGATTTTGCATTTTGCGGGCGTCATCGCCGTCTAAGGCAATGGTGGTGTCGGGCACCATGGTGATTTTGCTGATCGTCATTTCAATATCGGCGTCTTGGAATGCTTTTTCGACGGCATCGTAATTTTCCGGAGTCGTTAATACTTCATAGTCGTCTTCATCATTTTTGAAGTCTTCCGCGCCGGCGTCAAGCGCCATCATCATGAGTTCTTCCTCATCACCGGCATCGCCCGGGAGAACGAACACGCCTTTACGTTTAAACATCCAGGTGACGCTACCGGATTCACCGAGGTTTCCGCCGTGCTTAGAAAAGGCATGGCGCACGTCAGCCGCCGCGCGGTTGCGATTATCGGTCATGACTTCGACTACAAGAGCAACGCCGGACGGGCCGTAACCTTCGTAGGTAATTTCTTCGTAGTCGCCGCCGTCGGTGGCGCCGATCCCTTTCTGGATGGCGCGCTGAATGTTGTCTTTCGGAACGTTGTTTTCACGCGCCTTCTGCAAGGCGAGTTTCAAACGCATGTTACCGGTCGGATCGGCGCCGCCCAAGCGAGCGGCTACGGTAATTTCCTTACCGATTTTCGTCGTAATTTTAGCGCGAATGGCGTCGTTTTTACCTTTTTTATGTTTAATGTTGGACCATTTAGAGTGTCCGGACATGAAAATTCCCCCTTATGCTTGCCACCATTCGGTTCCGCAAAGGCGGTCCAACATGATGGCGGCCGCGGACCGTACGCTCAAATGATTGTAAGCGCCGGCGCCGTAAATCGGCTCTAAAATATAATCGAACGATTGCATGGCTTCTTTCGTCATGCCGTACCCCGTACCGAAAAGCAGCAAGTATGAGTTGTCGGTGGTTTGCAACCATTCCCGTACCTGCCGATATGTGACGGTATTGGGGTAAGTGCGCGCATCCGTGGTAATGATTTGCGGCGGATGCCCCGTTTCGCGATGAATTTCTTCCCGTACCTGCGCGAGATTTTCACGAAGCTTAACATGAGCGAAGGCATCTTTGCGATCCGGATTATAGGTACTGCCGAACCCGGTCTGCCAATGCTCCATGATTTCCTCGGCCAGCTTGCGCTGGGCGAAGTTCGGATGGATAATATAATAATTTTCCACGCCGTACGTCGTCGCCGACCGCGCCAAGTCGTGAATATCATAGTTGGTCAGCGCCGTTGTGATGATGTCGCCGTGTTTATTATAAATAGGATAATGGACAAGTCCGATAGAAAAATGCGCCATCAAGTATCTTCCTCTGCCAGTAATTTTCGGTCGGTATCGCTTAATATCAACTTTCGCCATAAATCGGGACGGCGCTCACGCGTGCGCAACAGTGATTGCTTGCGACGCCACCGCGCGATATTGGCGTGATGACCCGACAGCAATATTTCCGGTACTTTATACCCGCGAAATTCCGCCGGCTTCGTATACTGCGGATATTCCAACGTGCCCTCGATGAACGATTCATCAAACGCGCTGGCGTGCGTGCCGAGGACTCCCGGCAGCAAACGTGCCACGGCGTCCGCCACAATGAACGCGGGCAATTCTCCGCCCGTGAGCACGTAGTCGCCGATGGAAATGCTTTCGTCGACCAGGTGATCTTCCACGCGCGCGTCAATGCCCTCATAATGACCGCAGACGAGTACCAAGTGCTCGTATCGCGTCAGCTCGCTCGCCTTCTCTTGCGTAAAAGGCGCGCCGGTCGGACTGAGTAAAATCACGCGGGCGTTAGGCCTTTTTTGCGGTAAGACGCTCTCGACCGCTTTAAAGATCGGCTCGGCTTGCAGCAGCATGCCGTTGCCGCCGCCGTATGGCGTATCATCGACGTGCCGGAATTTATTATCCGTAAAATCGCGCGGATTGACTGTACCTAACGTCAAATAGCCCGCTTGGCGGGCTCGCGAAATAATGCTATGAGAAAAAAAAGCATCGGCAAATTCCGGAAAGAGCGTGACAATATCAATTTTCATGATAGTTCGCCCAGAACTCGTCGGTCACCGTGAGTCGTTTGGCATCAAGATCGATGTCACTCACGACACGTTTCAGCGCCGGAACGAGAATTTCTTCACGTTCACCGCGCACGACAAACACGTCGTTGGCTCCCGGCTGTAAAACCTCCTGCAAGGTACCGAGCACGGTGCCGCTTTCGGTGACGACTTCCATGCCTACCAGATCGACAATATAAAATTGTCCTTGCGCGCGCGGCGGCAGCTCTTCGCGTGGAAGTTCCGCCCAAAGGCCGATTAACGCATCGGCCGCATTGCGGTCAGCGATGCCTTTGAACTGCACAATCAGCATTTGTTTATGAAAACGCGCATTTTGGATTTGGTAACGATTGCCGCCCAAGTAAAGATGCGGCAACGCCGTCAACATCTCCGGTCGGTCCGTGTCCGGTTTCAGCCGTACCTCACCGCGCACTCCATGCGCGGCGACGATCCGGCCCACCACCAGCATATCCGTAGACATCAGTTGCGAAATGCGATAATTTTGCCGTCTTCCAGCAAAATTTCTGCTCCCATGTACTTGTTCAAGTCGTCGCCGACTTTGACAGTAACGGTCTGCTCCATTTGGCCGCGCGGAATTTCCGCGCCCATTTCGAGCTCGTTGATGCGTTTTTGCTCTTCGGTAAGCTTCGCTTTCATCTGCATCAGTTTGTCTTTATTCTGTTCAATCTGCGCACGCAAATTGATCAGACCCTGTGCATCAATGCGAGCCTGCTCGGTTAACAGGCGTTTGGCCTGAAATTCGATCTGCTGCAATTCTTGTTCGACCTGGCCCAAGTTGGTTTGCACTTCGCGCAGCATGTTGTCTTTCAATGCCTGCGTGACCTTGGACTTGATCAAAACGGGGCAGCGAAGAATCATTTCTTCCATGTTGCCTCCTAGACGATATCGACTGTAACTTTTTTGTTTTCCTTAATGGCACCTGCGCGCACTACCGTGCGCAGCGCCTTGGCAATCCGACCCTGACGACCGATGACTTTGCCCATATCCTCCGGAGCGACGTGCAATTTATACACTTCGAGATCTCCTTTGGTGACAACGTCAACGCGCACAGCGTCGGGATTGCGAACCAGCGCTTTGGCAATTACCGTGACCAATTCTTGCATGCTAATCGCCTCGCTTACTTTTTCAGTTCGGCAAATTTAGCCATGATGCCTTGTTGCCGGAACAATGTGCGTACGGTATCCGTCGGCTGGGCGCCTTTGGCGAGCCATGCCAACGCTTTTTCTTCGTCAATTTTGAGTTCCGCCGGTTGTTTGACCGAGTCGTAGTAACCGATCGTGTCGGCCGGACGGCCGCTCTGCGGGAGCGAAGATTCCATAACTACAATACGGTAGAACGGGACTTTTTTCGCGCCGCGACGGGTTAAACGAATTTTTAACATCTGTTCTTTCACCTCCTTGTGAAGTAATCTTATTTAGGCATAAAAGGCAAGTTGAACCCGCCTTTTGTATTCTTATTTTTATTGAAACGCTTCATCCGCTTCATCATCTTGCGCATTTCCATGAACTGCTTCACGAAACGATTGACATCTTGCACACGCGTTCCCGAGCCTTGCGCGATGCGTTTACGGCGACTGCCGTTCAAAATGCCCGGTTCCTGCCGTTCTTTCGGTGTCATGGACTGAATGATGGCTTCGATCTTTTTAATCTCGCCGCCTTCCAAATCCACATCTTTCAGTTGGTCTTTAAATTTCCCCATCCCCGGGATCATGCCGAGAATACTCTGGAACGAGCCGAGACGCCGAATCTGATTCAGCTGATTGAGGAAATCATCCATTGTGAACTGGCCGGCGACCATTTGTTCCTGCATGCGTTTGGCTTCATCTTCATCGAATTCGCGTTGCGCTTTTTCAAGCAGGCTCTGCAAATCGCCGAGATCCAAAATGCGTCCCGCCATGCGATCCGGATAAAATTCTTCCAAACCGTCGGCGAGTTTTTCGCTGACGCCGATCAATTTGATCGGTTTGCCGGTGACCGCCTTGATGGACAACGCCGCGCCGCCGCGCGCATCGCCGTCCATCTTCGTCAGAATGGTGCCGTCGATGCCGAGCGTTTCATCGAACGCCTGCGCCGTCGTGACCGCGTCTTGACCGGTCATGGAGTCGAGCACGAGCAAAATTTCGTGCGGATGTACTTCCGCTTTAATATTTTGCAGCTCGGCCATCAATTTTTCATCAATATGTAAGCGGCCCGCCGTATCCAAAATCAATACGTCCTGACCGTACGATTTCGCCGTTTGCAAAGCGTATTTGGCAATCCGTACGGGATCGACTTTCTCATCCATGCGGAAAACTGGAATATCGATTTGCTCACCGAGTACCTGCAGCTGTTTGATCGCGGCCGGACGGTACACGTCACAGGCGGCCAACAGCGGCTTGCGCCCTTTTTTCTTGAGCATGAGCGCGAGCTTACCGGCGGTCGTCGTCTTGCCGGCGCCTTGCAAGCCGACAAGCATGATGACCGTCACGCCGTTGGAACTCAACATCAGCTTGCTGCTGGTGCCGCCCAAAAGCTCGGTCAATTCATCGCGAACGATTTTGATCACCGTCTGATCCGGCTTCAAACTGCCGAATACTTCCTCACCCATCGCTTTGGTGCGAACGTTGGCGATAAAATCTTTAGCGACTTTGAAATTGACGTCCGCTTCCAAGAGGGCACGTCGTATCTCACGCAGAGCCGCGTCGATATCGCGTTCGGAAAGTTTTCCCTTGCCGCGCAAATCCGCAAATGCCTGTTGCAGCTTTTCGCCTAAACCTTCAAATGCCATGTGCTCTCCTTTCCGCTCAATATCTTCCACTCCGTCTGCCATTTTTGCAGAAACGCCGGGGGTAAATCACGTTCCATGCGCGCCATGACTTCGCGCCGCCGCTTTTGGTCTTCGACCAGTTTCAGCGCCGCTTCGTATTGCTCCAAGTCGCGCAGCGCGCGCTGCAAATTATCATGCACCGCCTGCCGCGACACGCCCAAACGGTCCGCAATCTCAGCCAGCGTATAGTCATCGTTATAATATAATTCCATACATTGACGGGGACGCTCGGCGATCAATGCGCCGTAAGTGGCAAGTAATTCCCCATGCCAAACGAGTTTTTTGAGTTCCATCGCAGCCCTCTCTTACCCGCCTATTATAGCAAGAGGAAAAAAGAGTGTCAAGCTTTTTGCTTGACACTCTTTCATTATTCAATCACGATCAGCAAATCGCCGGATTCGATACGCGAACCCGCTTTGACGAGGATATCGCCCACATTGCCGCTGATCGGCGCGGTAATGCTGGTTTCCATCTTCATCGCTTCGGTAACGACTAAAGGATCGCCTTTTTCCACGGCATCACCCAAGTTCACAAGAACTTTGACAACCGAACCGGAAAGCGTCGCGCCGACTTCGCCCGGATTGGATTTTTCGGCTTTGCGACCGCCCGTCACTGCCGTTTCCAGATTATTATCATGAACCACGACTTCACGCGGCATGCCGTTCAACTCAAACTGCACCACGCGATTGCCTTGTTCGTCCGGTTGATGAATACTCATCAGTCGAATAACCAGCGTCTTGCCTTTTTCAATCGTCGTGCGAATTTCTTCACCGCGGGTCATGCCGAAGAAGAACGTCGGCGTATCCAAAACGGACAAATCACCGTATTTTTCATAGCGATCAGCGTATTGGCTGAAGACATCGGGATAAATGGTATAAGCCGAGACATCTTCCGGTCGCGTCGGCAAACCTTTTTCCGTCATCTCCGCTTTGACTTTCGTCAAATCGACCGAATCCGGCACCGGTTCGCCCTCCGGCACGCGGCCGCGCAGAATCACGTTGCGTAATTTTTCCGGAAAACCGCCGTACGGCGTACCCAATTTGCCTTCGAAAAATTCGATGACCGACTTCGGATAACTCAGCGTGTTGCCGCGCTCGTAGATATCCTGTTCATGCAAACCGTTCTGCACCATGAACAACGCCATATCACCGACGACCTTCGACGACGGCGTGACTTTGATGATATCGCCGAACATCATGTTCACTTCGGCGTACCGTTCACAAACCTCGTTCCAGCGATCACCGAGACCGACGGCCGCCGCCTGCTGCCGCAAGTTCGAGAACTGTCCGCCCGGCATTTCATGCATGTAAACCGTGGTGTTCGGATACGACGAGGTATGATCGACACCGCGATAGTACGGTCGTACGCCTTCCCAATACTGATTCAATTCTTCCACCGCGCGAATATCCAGCTTCGGTTGCCGCGGATGATCGGACAGCGCGTACCACATGGTGGACATCGAAGGCTGACTCGTGCCGTTGGAAAATGCCGGCATCGCGAGATCGATGATATCCACGCCAGCGTCAACCGCTTTCGCGTAGGAATAAATCATATTTCCCGCGCCCTCATGCGAGTGCAGGTGCAGCGGTAAATCGACCGCATCTTTGATCGCCGCCGTCAACGCGTAAGCGGCTTCCGGCTTAATGAGCCCCGCCATATCCTTGATGGCGATCATGTGCGCGCCGGCGGCCGCGCATTCTTTCGCCATTTTCACATAGTAAGCGAGATCGTATTTCTGCCGTTTTTTATCGAGCAGGTCGCCCGTGTAGCAAAGCGCCACTTCCGCGAGTTTATTTTGCTTGCGCACTTCATCAATCGTGATCGTCATATGATCCAGATTGTTCAGGCAGTCAAAGATACGGAAAACATCGACGCCGTGTTCCGCCGCCTGCGCGATGAAGTGACGAATAACGGTTTCGTCATAATTCGTATAGCCTACCGTATTCGCGCCGCGGGTCAGCATCTGGAATAAAATATTCGGCGCCGCTTCGCGCATGCGACGCAAACGATCCCACGGGCTTTCATCCAAGAAACGATACGCCACATCAAACGTCGCGCCGCCCCAATTTTCAAAAGAAAACAGTTGCGGTAAACGACGCGCCGTCGCGCCGATCGCGCCTAAAATATCGTAGCTACGCAAACGCGTCGCGAACAGCGACTGGTGCGCGTCACGATACGTGGTATCCGTAAAGAATACTTCCTTTTGCTCCTGCACCCATTTAGCGAATTTCTCGGGTCCCATTTCATCGAGCAGCTGCTTTGTGCCGCGCGGCGCAGGTCCCTTCGCTTCCGGAAACGCGAGTTCGGGGAAATCCGGTTTGTTTTGCGGCCCTTCATGCGCGTAACCGTTGACCGTCGTATCCGCGATGTATCGCAACAACTTCGTGCCGCGATCTTTCGGTTTCGGCAACTCGAACAGCTCCGGATGAGAATCAAGGAAATTCACATCATACGTTCCGTCTAAAAATTCCGGAGCCGCCAACAAATTCAGCAGGAAATAAATATTCGTTTTCACACCGCGCACGCGGAACTCCCGCAATACGCGCGCCATCTTTTTCACAGCCAGCGCATGCGTCAGCGCATGCGTGGTCGCTTTCACCAACAGCGAATCATAGTACGGCGTGATGACCGCGCCGGTGTATGCCGTGCCGGCATCCAGCCGAATGCCGAAGCCGCCGCCGCTGCGGTAAGCGATAATTTTACCCGTATCCGGGAAGAAATGATTTTCCGGATCTTCCGTCGTGATTCGGCATTGAATGGCATTACCGTGATGTTCGATTTTATCCTGCTCGGGAATCCCGATTTCCGGATCGGCGAAATTGTATCCTTCCGCAATCATAATTTGCGTCTGAACGATGTCGATATCCGTGATCATTTCCGTCACGGTATGCTCGACCTGGATACGCGGGTTGACTTCGATGAAATAAAATTCACCTTCGGGCGCGACCAAAAATTCCACCGTACCCGAATTGACGTAATTGACATTTTTCATCAACCGCACGGCCGCTTCGCAGATCTTCTCGCGCAACTCCAACGGCAACGCGAAAGCCGGAGCGATTTCCACCACTTTCTGATGGCGGCGCTGGATCGAGCAGTCACGTTCAAACAAATGCACGACATTACCTTTGTTGTCGCCTAAGATTTGAACCTCAATATGCTTCGGATTGCGAATGTACTTTTCGAGATACACCGCGCCGTTACCGAAGCTGATTTGCGCCTCCGACGTCGAGCGTTCAAACGCCTCCTCAATATCTTCCAAACGTTCGACAACGCGCATGCCGCGCCCGCCGCCGCCGTAGACCGCTTTGATGATAATCGGCAAACCGACTTCTTCCGCGAACGCCTTGACATCCTCCGCGCTTTCTACCGGACCGTCGCTCCCCGGCACCATTTTGATACCGGCGTCTTCGGCCTGCTTGCGCGCGTTGATTTTATCACCGAACATTTCCAAATGCTCCGGACGCGGACCGATAAAACGAATCCCTTCCGCCTCGCAACGCCGTGCGAATTCAGGATTTTCCGCTAAAAAACCGTAGCCCGGATGAATTGCGTCGACTTCCTGCTCCTTAGCGACGCGAATAATGTCTTCGATATCCAGATACGCGTCAATCGCTGATTTATCTTTCCCTACCAAGTACGCCTCATCGGCGCGATTGCGATGCAGGGAAAGCGAGTCCTCTTTCGAGTAAATCGCGACCGTGCGAATGCCCAGCTCATTACATGCGCGAAAGACACGAATCGCAATTTCACCGCGATTGGCGACCAGTACGCTTTTAAATTTACGAATCGTCTCCTGCTGTTGCGTCATATCGTTCCCTCCTCCAAATGATTAAGTCCATTGTAAAGAATCTTCCCCCAAAACACAACCGTCAGCGTCATGTGTAATGTATACATCCTGCCCTTATGCCGTTATGCCGATGAAATGCGTCGTGCGCTTTATTGATAGAACCTTGTGACGGGCAAAATTGAGAAATGCTGTTATAATACACGTATGGAAATATCCGACATCATTCGCTCTGTTTTTACATCATTACTATCTCGTAAGGGAGACTGCCATGAACCAAGACAATCTGACCGAACTCGCTCGTAAGTACGTGCAAGACACCGTTCCCGAACACGATCTCACCGTCGACGAAGCCAACCTGATGAAAACGCTTGCCGCCTACCGTACAACGCATAAGAATCACTTGTCGGAAACGCTGCTCACCGATGACCGCCTGCTCGCCGAATGGTTGGCCTACCTGCACATCTATCCCGATGAGGATATGGACCCCGACGAAGCGAATGACATGATGGTCACCTGTCTTTTCGATTTCTTCTACAAAAGCACTTTAAACGGCGCCGCGTACAATATTTTACAGGAAATGCCAAAAACATCCTTGGTGAAAGATCCCGAGGACAAAGAAACCTTGGAGTATGTGTACAAACATTTCGATTATGATCGCTACGCGACCGAAGTGCTGGACACCGACGTATATAAAGAAACGCCGTTCGGCGTCTTAGTCAAACCGCAATAACATAAAAAGAGGCAGCATCTGCTGCCTCTTTTTTGTTGGCAAATCAACATTGTCATGCGCCTCTTCTATTCTCTGGCTTTCCCATTTCCCCCGTAACTTCTTGACGCGATTGTTGTCATCTGATATATTAACATCAGATAAAAAAGCGATACTAGAGTCGCTGCCGGAAGTAACATTCGCCGGCACCGCAGTTGGTATCGCTTTTTTGCGTGTTCGCATACAAATTTGCACTTGTCTTTTCCTTCCGACTCAACTTTCTTCCGTCTCGTGTCATGCCTTCGGCCTTTTGCCTTTGTTTTCCGGTCCTTGACGCTGAGAATATCTCCTGTTATACTTAACTCATCTAAAGGAGATTCAATATTTTCGGTGGGGGGCCGAAATTACCCCCGCTTTGGAAAATAATGAATCTCCTTTTTTGTGTTCCAATATAACAGACTTCCCGATTGAATAGCTGCTGCGATTTTTCTCGCCCCCCATGTCCTTAATGCGCCCATTATCAGTCAGGCGTAAATAGGTATTAATAGCGTCTTTGTTGTATTCCATGCGCTTGCCTGTGCTTTGCATTTCTTCTGCAAAGGCTTGCCGTTCTGTTTCTGTGGAATAAAAACGCCCGCGACGAATGGTCTCGGGCTTCGGTCTTTGTTCTACTCTTTCAGTCTGTTCATCAGGCTGTCCGCTTCCAGTTCGTTCATCATTGTCGCTACTCCGTCCCACGCTTTCTGTGCTTCCGTCCGCGTGTCCGGCACTTCGACCTCAAGCTCGATCTCCTCTTCTGACGGTTCCGCATGTAGAAGATACTCCAGTTCCTCCCGTATCATCTCGTTGCGAAACATTATGTCCACGTTCTGATACTTTTTCTCCAGCCGTTTCTTCTCCACTTCGTAAATCGTCTGTATCGCGACTGCGTACCGATCCGTCATCTTGATCTTCTCCAGCGCGTAATACAGAGGCTCGTTCCCCAGATACCAGATGTTCTTGACCCATTCCCCGTTTTGCTTCGGTACTTCTTTCGCGACTCGTTTCACTTCCGCTTCCCTCGATAGTACGTCCGCTTTCAGTTCTTCCAGAGTCATCGCTATTCACCCCTTACGGTATACGGAAAAGAATTGATATAGGCTAGATGTTCTTGTCCTTTAATTCCAGAGGCGGTACTCCCATCACCTTGCATAACCGTGCCACGTCCGCTCGTGCCTCTGGTGTTTTCGCGTACTCGCCCGACTCGACTGCTTCCCATCTCGCCAGCGTCCATTTTTCCGCTTCGGTCATCGGTTCGCTTTCCAGCTTCTTCATAAATTCCCGTGTCTGTTTCAACATTTGCTCGTGCGTCATTCCTGCCATCTGCTTCACCTCCGACTTCTTTTATTGCCTCTTTCTTGTATCTCCATTATCATTATTTACCGCTTTTGTCATTTTGGCAACTTTTTTCATTTTGATCGTATGTTTCTTTTTTATCTTTCCTCAAATTCGTTCATTTTCTTATTTTTTTACCGTGCGGGTGAGCAATTAAAGACGGCGGCCCCCACTGCCAAAAAACAGAAAAAGCAAGCGCGGGCAAACCGAAATAAATAAAGAAAATAAAAAACACCGCAAACATATTGTTACGGTGTTTTTCTGCTTTTGAACACGTGCGCAAAAGCAGAAAGTTTATCTAAAAGATTTTGGTGCGAGAGAAGGGACTTGAACCCCCACGCCCGAAGGCGCCAGATCCTAAATCTGGTGCGTCTGCCATTCCGCCACTCTCGCAAGCGTTCCGCGGAAATAAACCGCGTTCAAAGGGTATGCGATTATTGTATACTACGAATTCATCATCCGTCAATATTTGGCGTTATTGAGCCGTTCAATCTCCGTGCGTATTTCCCTATTTGCTTTTTATATCGCATAGCAATAAAAATCATCTCTTTTACTTCTTTATAATATGACAAAAAAAGAGGCAGAGTTTTCTCTGCCGGGTGGGGGGATGAATCATCATTATACACATGACATGATTAACAAAGGAGGGAAGAGAATACTGTTCCCTGTCAGTATCCTCTTCACAAGGAGATGGATGTAACAAAACATAGGCCAATATATCTTGTTACCGGATCCTGAGATCCTTTTATATAACTGCCCCTAAGAGCAAGTTACCAAGAAAAAATGTTCTCTCACAACGCGAAGAGAACAAATCTCCCCTTCTCATCGCTCGTGAGTCTGACGGGTGCTGCATATGGACAGGTCTCCTGACTTCGCATCATCGCTTGCTCCGCCTTCCCGGTTTCCCAGTGGCTTTTGGAACTCGCTCCGCTTCACAGTGGCGGGACCGCGCCGGATTCGCACCGGCTTCCCTCTATGGCCTTTCGGCATCCATACGGAAATATGCAATTAAAAAAGCTCTTTGCGTAGGCAAAGAGACACGGCGTAATCGCTCGTATTCTCCTTCCCTATCGCTCGTAGGTCAAACGGAAACTTCCCATAGGCAGGTCTCCTGACTTCGCATCATCGCTTGCTCCCCCTTCCCGGTTTCCCAGTGGCTTTTGGAACTCGCTCCGCTTTACAGTGGCGGGACCGTGCCGGATTCGCACCGGCTTCCCTCTATGGCCTTTCGGCACCTATAGATCAATCTGAACTTGTGTATATAGTAGCACAGGTAAAACCGAGTGTCAAATGTAAATCGTATCTATTCACACCTTAATCATTATTTTTTATATAGTGACCGACTTTATATACTAAATAACTCCCCGAGCATTGTCGGGGAGTTATTTCATACGTTATTTTATGAACGTATCTTATTTTCTGCGAGCTTTTTTAGCCGGTTTTACGTTAACGCGTTCTTTGAGCTGTTTACCAGCTTTGAAAGCCGGGCTCTTGGAAGCCGGAATTTTAATTTTCTG
>NZ_JAHAHH010000031.1 GCF_018373335.1 Negativicoccus succinicivorans | reverse complement strand
GTGACAGGTTCGTTATTATATAAAAATTTCGCTCGGCCGGTGACGGTCGGATAATCATTCAAATCCATCCCGCACGTGACATCGGTCAGATCGATGGTGGGATCATGTAAAAATTCCAAATGCGCCAAACCACGATTGATCATGATTTTGGCGCGCAAAGAGAACTCCGTCTGCGTTTCCTGCGGACGGATCAAATGGGCAATATTCCAGGAACGGTCCGGTTCTTCCCGCAACCAAACTTCCGGCTGTTCGATCGTAATGCCGTCAAGGACGCCTAAAGCGGCGCGCTTACCCATGGCATATTCGAGCGCCCGCCACAGATTCCAGCTGACTTCGATATCCGGAACACGCGCTACCGTGAGCCCCTTGGCATCGGTTACCGTCGCATTTTTCACATGCGCGTTCCAAGCCCAGTCTATATCCAGTTTATCGTAACGGACTGTGCCGTTGACGGTCGTCGCCAAGGCCTCGTCCACAAGCGCCGGCGCTTGCTCGAGCACGGTCGGTTTCACATAGAACTCGAACGCGCCCGCGCCGATGGCGAGTACCGTGGCTCCCGTCAAAAGCCAACGTCGCACGGACATGCCCCCTCGCTATTGTCCATGTATTGTTTGACAAAAATTATTGTTCCGCCTGTCGTTTATGCGTCGCCAGGATGGCTTCATCATTGCTCAGCGTAATCGGTTCGACCGGCGCGATTACCTTGCCGCTTTCATCGTAACGCACGACAGCCGGTACGCCCATCGCCTGTTCCAAGCGGGCGAGGCCCGTGTTGTAATCGTACAACGCGGTGATGTAATTCGTGCGCGCCTGGTCCAACGCGAGCTGCGCATCCAAAACGTCCAAGTTGATGCCGACGCCGGCGCGGTAACGAATGCGTGCGATCTTGTACGCTTCCTGCGCCTGCTCTACCGCCTGCGCGGTGGACTGAATCCGTTCTTCCGCGCTGCCGATATTCAAGTAGGCCTGCGTCACATCCAGTTCGATTTGACCGCGCGCCTGCAGATAGGTTTCTTCCGCCGCGGCGAGGTCCGCTTTAGCGCCCTTTACTTTTCCCGTAGTGGCGCCGCCGTCATAGAGCGGCCAGCTCACGCCGCCGGCGACTTTCCAGTCTTCATTTTCAAAGCCCGGGAAATCTTTGTCCTGCCAGCTCATGTTTGCCGTCAGCGCGACGGTCGGTTTGTTGCCGGCCTTCGCGACATTCAATTTTTCTTCACTGGCTTTGACATTCAATGCCGCCTGCTGCAATTCCCAACGATGCGCCAGCGCATAGTCGATGGCCTGCGCCCGCTGAATCGTAATCGCGCGATGCGGCAGTTCATCGGTATCCGGTACGACTGTCGTAACCGTCGGCAGGCGCAACAGATTGCTCATGTTGGCGCGCGCGAGTTGCACGGCGTTTTGCGCTTTAATTTGTTTTTCCCGCGCATCCGCCAAAGCGACTTCGGACGAAAGCACGTCGATCCGCGCCACTACGCCCGCATTATAAATCTGCGTCACGTTTTTGACGTGTTCCGTCAGATTTTTCACGGCGGTGTCGGCGATGTCGGCAAAATGTTGCGCTTCCATCAACTGGTAGTAACCTTGCGTGACTTTATATTTCAAATCCGCTTCTTCTTTATAGATGCCCCATTCCGCCGCGTCACGGCCGTAACGCGCCGCCGCTACCGCGCTTTCGACACGACCGCCCGTCCAAATCGGCCAAGTGACCGAAAGCGTATTTTGAAAACCGTGATCCTGCGCGAATGTCATCGGTACCGTTTGCGTTGTGAGAGCTTTATACAAATCGGTCTTTTTCAGATCTTCAAGCGTCAGATTCGCCCCCGGATTCACCAGCTGCAACGCATTCAACGCGGTCTGCGCGGTCGCGTCGACTTTAGCGGCATGCTCCGGTCCGAGCGGACGTGGCACGGCGACCGTCTGGCTTTTTTCCTTAAACTTCGACGCGCCGAACTGGAAATCAAAACTCGGATTCTTTTTCGCCGCTATTTCACTGACAGCCGCATTGGCCGCCTGCCATTTCGCTTCCGCGATATGCACGGCATAATGATTGACCACGGCGATCTGTACCGCTTCCGATAAGGATAGTTTCAGCGTCTGCGGCGCCAGTTCTTCCTGCGGATCGACAAGCGTCGGAACGCTTTCCCGTTGCAGCACGTCCGTCGTATTGACGATCTTCTTCGTCGCCAAAAGCGGGTTATCCGCCGCGAATACCGATCCTTGACCGACTAAAGCGACAGCCGCGAGTACCGCGGCAATTTTTACATAGTTCATGTTGATCTCCTCTTAACTCTCTACACTCTTAAAAGGTATGGTTGACACCGAAGTAGTAGCCGCCGTTGGGCGCGCTTTCCGGGAAAATCGACTGGGCGACTGCCGACCAGTCTTCCGCGACCGGCCAACGCGCGCGCAATCGGTATTCGGAATCTTCTAAATTATACGCATCGACCGTGAGCAGGCCTTTGCCGATCTCATAATCCGCCCCCGCTCCGATCTCGCCGCGAATTAAACCGGCCCGTACCGACCAGCGGCCGTTATGCTTGCCGTATTGCAAGCTGGCCAGCGTACCTTTACCGATATCTTCCGCGCCGATAAGGCCGAACGCATTTTCGTTACCGATGCGCCAATTGGCGTTCAGTGTGGTTTTATGCTTATCCGTATTATATAACATCTCGACTTCGCCGGGCATGGCGAGTGACGACCGTTTGATTCCGCCGATGCGACTGGAAATCCGCCGCGCGTTTTCACTCGTCACGCGAAAGTTTTCCGCGGTCGCCCGTAAATCGCTGGTTAATTTACCGTCGGCATCCAGCCGCGCGAGCAGCAAATTCACATCGTTCGTCATCTGCTGCAGTGAAGCTGTCAGCACGATCATCCGCGCCGACATGTCATTGGCGTTGGCCACCGTGGCGCGCAGCTGTTCCTGCATGACGGGGTCCCCGATCACTTTGTTGACGCTGTCCATCGCTTCCTGCGTCTTGGCCAGCAGGCGATTCGTTTCCCGCATGATCGCATCAATACCGCCGGGCATGCCGCCCGTGATCGTGTCCCCCGGTTGCAGCGCGCCGTTCTTCAAATCGCCGGGCGTAATGCGAATAAATTTTTCGCCCATGACGCCGTCCGCCTCGACCGCGAAGTAGGAATCTTTCGGAATCGAAATACCGTCGTAAATGCGCAGCCGCACTTTCGCGCCGTGCGGCAGCGACGACACCTCTTCCACTTTTCCGACTTCCACGCCGGAATAGCGCACCTGATTGCCTTGCGCCAAACCGTTCACTTCCGGAAAAATGCCGTAGATGTCGTAGCCTTTTTTACCGAAAAACACAAAGTTCGAAAGTTGTGCCAAGACGATCGCCGTCGCGATCAGACCCGCTAAGGTAAACGCTCCGACCTTGGCCTCCGTTGACCACTTCATGGGCGCCGCTCCTCCTCATCCAATTCGCTCTTGCCCTGTAAAAAATTCTGTACGAGCAGATTGTCCGATTGCCAAAACGTATCGGCCGGAGCATCCGCAATAAAACGCCCCTGATGTAAAAACGCGAGTCGATCGGCAACGGTTCGCGCCGAATCGAGCTCGTGCGTAACGACCACACCGCTCGTGCCGTATTGATGCTGCGCGCGACGGATCAGGCGATCGACGGTCGCCGCGCTGATCGGATCAAGCCCCGCCGTCGGTTCGTCATATAAAACGACCTTCGGTTCGGTCGCCAGCGCGCGCGCCAACGCGACGCGTTTTTTCATGCCGCCGGACAACTGCTGCGGCAACGCATCTTGCCAGTCCGCGAGTCCGACCAGTTGCAAACGTTCGCGCACATGCGCTGCGATTTCATCTTTGCTCAATTCATTTTGCCGCACCAGACCGAAAGCGACATTTTCACCGACGGTCATGGAATCAAACAACGCGGAATATTGGAATACATAGCCCATGTGACGGCGCACTTCGTTCCATTGCCGTTCGCTGTAATCCGTCACATCGACCCCGTCGATCAAAACGCGGCCCGAAGTCGGTTTGATCAAACCGATGAGAACGCGGAGAATTGTCGATTTGCCCGAGCCGGATGCGCCCAAAATGACGAGCGTTTCTCCCGCCGCCACGGTCAGATCCACGCCGCGCAGGATTTCGCGTTCGCCGAAGCGTACCGTCACGTCCTGTAATTCAATCATCTTCGCCTCTTAAAACAAAACGCTCGACAACAAATAGTTGACGGCAAAAATCATCATAATCGAGTACACCACGGTTTCGGTCGCCGCTTTACCGACGCCTTCCGCGCCGGCGGTCGCGAGCATGCCGCGGCTGCAGCCGACGACCGCGACAATCATCCCGAAGACGACCGCTTTAATCATGCCGAGATAGACATCACTCGGCGTGACAAACATCTCTATCGAACGCCAAAACGTGTAGGCGGAAATGCCGTTATTCAATGTGCAGACCAAAACGCCGCCGAAAGTGCCGATGATCAGTCCCAACACATTCAAAAGCGGCAACATGATCATGCAGGCCGCCATGCGCGGCACTACCAAGTAGCTGATCGGATCGGTCGCCAGCACGCGCAAAGCGTCGATCTGCTCGGTGACTTTCATCGTACCGATCTCGGCCGTGATCGCCGCGCCGCCGCGGCCCGCTAAAACGACGCCGCATAATACCGGACCCAATTCGCGGCCCAACCCGAGCGAAACGATCGCGCCGATGGAAAATTGCGCGCCGAAACGCGACAATTCGGTGGCGATCTGCAAAGTCAGCACCATGCCGGTGAACAGCAGCGTCAGCGCGACAATCGGAAAGGAGCCGACGCCCAGCAACGCCATCTGTTTCGTCGTTTGACGCATATTGAGCGAAGTAATGCGCTGCCACGCCGCGATCAATAATTGAACGGCGGCGCCGATCTGCGCCAAAACATATATCGTTGAACGTCCGAGCGAGGTCAACAATTCGTTCACAACGCGCTTCCTCCTAAAGACACTATTATGATTTATTTTAGCACATTTAACGCCCCGACGTCCCCGTATAAAGCGCACTTTTCATTTTTCAGGCAGACGCACAAGCCGTTTTTTCGAAATTTTAAAAGCAGCTGTGTAATACCAGCTGCTTTTGTATGATTTTGTCCCCGTTTCAGGGGATTAACGAAATGCCGCAATGAGGTCGGTAAACGTTTTTTCATTAATCGTTTCGACCTTGGCGGCTAACGGCTCTTCCGCAAGATCAATCAAATCTTCATAACTCGGACGATCTTTTTCTTCGTAAAGCACGCCGGTAACCAAACCTTCTCGTTCGTTCAACAGCGTCAACGCGCGCGCCTTATCGGCGGGATCGTAATCGGCCACATCGTTCACATCGGTGAGATGTTCTTTGAACCATTCGTACGTATTGTATTTATTGTACGTGACGCAAGGCGTAAAGACATTGATGAAGGAGAAGCCGTGGTAATCCATACCGCGCATGATGATATCCACGAGACCGCGCCGATCCAGCGCGTATCCCTGCGCCACAAATCCCGCGCCGGCGGCGAGCGCCATCGACGATACCGCCAGCGGCGTTTCCACATTGCCGTGCGGCGTCGTCTTCGTCACGAAGCCGAGCGAGCTGCGCGGACTGGTCTGGCCCTTGGTAAGACCGTAGACATGGTTATCGAAAACGATGTAGGTAATATTCAAATTACGCTTAATCGCATGAATCGTGTGCCCCATGCCGATCGCGTACGCGTCGCCGTCGCCCGAGCAGACCACCACTTCCAAGTCGCGGTTCGCCAATTTCACGCCCTGCGCGAACGGCAACGCGCGGCCGTGCGTCGTATGCGCGCCGTAGCAGTACAGGTAACCGCCGATGCGGCTCGAACAACCGATGCCGGAAATCAGCATTAATTTTTCAAATGGAATATCGCGTTTCGAAGCGGCTTCCTGAATCGCCATCTGAATGCCGAAGTCACCGCAGCCGGGGCACCAGTTCGGCTGAATCGCATTTTTATACTCTCGTGCGTTCGCCATCAGAGCACCTCCTTGACGCGGGCCGCAATCTGACTCGGTGTCAGTGTCAGGCCGTCATAACGTTTCAACATGGAAAACGGTGCCAATTCGGGCAAATGCATCGTCAGGAGCTGCGTAAGTTGCCCCGTCGCATTTTGCTCGAGTACGAGCACTTTTTTCGCCTTTTCGACATACGGGCGCAAGGCTTCGGTCGGAAATGGCTGCAAGAGTCGCAAACCGATGCGATTGACTTTAATGCCTTCCTTGCGCAACGGTTCTGCCGCCTCCGCGGCCGCGCCACAGGCGGAATTAATCGAAATCAACAGTACGTCGGCCTCTTCCGTCGGCGCATCGACGGCGAGCGGCGCGAAATGATCGGCCACTGTCGTGAATTTACGCAAGCGTTTATCCGTCTGCACGACGCGATTCGACGGCGCTTCCGCCGGCTTACCGACCATGTCGTGTTCCAAACCGGTGGACAGGAACATGCCGTTCGGCGTGCCCGGAATCGTTCGCGGCGAAATGCCCGATTCGGTATCGGCGAAACGCGCGAAATAATCCGGTCGAATCAATTCCGGCAAATCCTTTGTCTGCAAATTACCGCGTTCAATTTTGACGCGGCTGAGATCGAGCGCCGGTACGCTCTGTTTATTCAAGCCCTGCTGCAAATCGGCCAAGACAATGACCGGACATTGGTATTGTTCCGCGAGATTGAACGCTTCCGCCGTCACGTAAAAACATTCCTCGGTGGAGGTCGGCGCGACGACAATTTTGCCCACGTCGCCGTGCGCGCTGTAAATCGCCGCCATGATGTCGCTTTGTTCGACCTTGGTCGCCATGCCCGTCGACGGGCCGGCTCGCATGACATCAATAATGACCATCGGAATTTCCGCGATCGTCGCCAGCGAAATCGATTCCGCCATCAGCGACAGACCCGGACCCGATGTCGCGGTGAACGCGCGGACGCCGGCGAAGTTCGCGCCGATCGCCATCATGCAAGACGCCAGTTCATCTTCCGTTTGCACAACGGCGCCGTGCACGCGGTCAATCGCCTGAATCATGTATTCCATGATTTCGGACGCCGGCGTAATCGGGTAGCTCGCCATGAAACGAGCGCCCGCCGCGAGAGCGCCGAGCGCGATCGCTTCGTTACCCATCAAAAACAGCAGATCGGCATCCGGCGGTTCGGGCAAGCTTCCGGGCGCGGCAAAATTATCTTTCTGTTCATCGACCAGACGCGCCCCCTCGTTGAACGCGCGCACGTTGGCCGCAATCACTTCCTGCGTCTTTTTCGCGAAGCGATCCGAAATCGCCGCGATGAAACGTTCACGCGGGAAACCTAGGTACGCGACCGACATGCCGAGCGCCACAATGTTTTTCATTTGCAGCGAGCCGCATTCTTTCGCGGTATCCGTGATCGGCAAAGCCAGGAGCGTAACGCCCGCCGGCAAATCATCGCCTTTCGGCGCGAATTTCGTATCGGCGATCAACACGCCGCCCGAACGCAATTCGTGGCCGTGCTGATCAATCGTTTCTTGATCAAGCGCGATCAGGTTGTCCACGCCTTCGCCGATCGTTCCCAGCTGGTGGCTCGCGATCCGCAATGCAAAGGTCGTATGGCCGCCCTTGATGCGCGAGGCGAATAAACGCTGGGAAAACAGGGAATAGCCAAGCGCGGCAAGCACTTTGGCAAGAATTTCACCGCCCGATTCAATTCCTTCGCCCTGCTGGCCGCCCATCTTCCAGACAAAATCTTCTCTCGTCTGCAAAGTAAAACCCTCCTTCACTGACTGCTATGCTTCAGTTATGTTGCAAGCGCGCTGGTACGACGACTTCCAACACGCCCGTCGCGTACGGAGCAATTTGCGCCGGGTTAAAAATCACCACGGCGTCGCCGTGATCATTCAAATAGTACGGCAAATCATTGTAGACGGCCGTCGCTTTAGCAAGTTCTTCCGGCCAGTATTCGATCGCCCGCGCCGCCAGCGAGCGTTGCACGTAAGCACGCACTAGGCGATTCGTCGCGGCGTTGGAGCGTTCTCCTAAAAAGTCCGCTAATTTCACGGTTTGACCGTTTTGTTTATCAAACACCCAGGCCCGCCATTGCGTATCGGGATGCGCGCCGCCGTCAAACGAGGTGCCTTTCGCTACCACGGAAAGATAGCGGTCGCTCTGGTAGGTCACTTGCTGGCTATACATCTGCCAGTGATCCGCTACGGGACCCGTCGCCGGCGCTTCTTTAGCCAGTAATTGCGCACCCGCATACTGCGCACGCGCCACATCTTTGGCAAGCATCGCATTGATCTTCGCTTCCACGCGCGGACGCTCGGAAAGGCTTACGCTGACTCCCGCCACATCATTGTAATCGTTGGCGCTCGCCGTGCCGAGCGCGAGCGTCATCATGACGCCGGCTAAAAGAAATAATTTTTTCATAAAGTCCTCCCACTTTCTCTCATTCTATTTATTAATGATCGCCGCCAACAGGCAGCGTATCTGTCCGATTTATTTGCGCAGCGACGATACGTCGATGCTGATCAATCCCGAGGAGTACGGCGCGATTTCATACTGATTGAACAGCAACATCGCGTGTCCCGCCTGATCGAGGTAGTAATTGTACGGCGCATCCGTCGCCAGCGCCGCCGGCAACTCGTCTTCAAAGTACACTATATCGCGCGCGTCCAAATCGTTGCGTACTATATCTCCCAGCAGCGTCCGCAACTCCGCGCGGGAGCGGCCGAGATATTGTTCCAGCGTGACTTTCTCGCCCGTCTTCGTGGCGAACACGAGTCCGCGCGTTTCGGTGTAGCCGTGCGGACCGCCTTCGTACGTATATTCCTCCGTCAAAAAGGAAATATATTGATCGCTGCAGTACGTCGCTTTTTGCGTGTAGTTATGTTCGTACGACCAGCTGCGTTCCTGCATGCTTTTCGCTTCGGCCTGAATTTTTTCACCATTTTGGCGCGCTTCACTCGCATAATGAGCCAATGCTTTATTAATGCTCGCGGAAACGACCGGCTGGCCGGCGATTTTTACCTGCCCTGACTCAACGTCGTTGTCGTCGTCGGCATCGCGCAGGCGCTGAGTGAAACCGCGGTCAGTAAACCGCAAAGTAAAGTTAATTTACGTAGATTTTTCATGGGATTCCTCCGTTCTTTTACAAAACTCTCTCTTATAAGTGTACGCTATTTGAAGCAGGTATGCCACCCTAAAGAAATGCTGTAAAAAACTTTTCATGCGGGTTCTGCGTCAATACGTGCCTAAGCTCGTTACTCTTATTTTACAATGATTTATTTCTTTTTCCAAAGCGGAACAACGGCGGCCCCTCTGTCGGACGGTGCGCGGGTGACAAGCGCGGAATACAGCGCCGCTTTTACGTCCGACGCATGCACTGCCCCGACATGCGCACATGATGCCCGGCAGAAAACAAAAAACAGACCACAAAGGTCTGTTTTCACTTCATTTATAACGTTGTACATCGCCGCATCGGTTGGTATTTACATTTGCCATAACGGCACGGCAAGCGTCCGCGCTTCAGCGATCGCCTCCGGCGTGACGGCGTCGAAATACACATGCAAAAGGCAGAGTCCCTGCGCCGGCGCGGTCATGCCGAGTCGGCGGCGATCCTTGCTCTCCCCGATCGCGACAAGATCGGCCGACGTTTTGCGACCGCGCCCGCAATCGACAAGCGCCCCGACAATATTGCGCACCATTTTGTACAAGAAGCCGTCGCCCGTCACGTAAATTTTCAGCAGGTCGCCCGCTTCCTCGAGATGAATATCGTAGATCGTGCGCACCGGATTGCTCGGCACGGAATTATTGCCGCGATACGCCGTAAAGTCATGCGTGCCGCATACTACTTGCGCCGCCGCGCGCATGCTCGCCACGTCAAGCGCGTACCCGAGCCGCCAGACGTAGCGATAACGAAACGGGTCGTCATCGCGACCGCGTAAAATCTGGTAAAGATAGGTCTTGCCCGTATTTTGCCGACGCACGCTGTAATCTTCCGGCACTTCGCGGCTTTTTCTCACGCGCACGGCCGGCGGCAAAAGCGCATTCATCGCGGATGCGAACCGTTCGCCGGGAATCGTGCCGGTCGTATAAAAAGTACACTCCTGCGCCCACGCGTGCACACCCGAGTCGGTACGCGCCACGAAGTACAGCGTCGTTTTTTGTCCCAAGATGCGGCGCAGTACGTCTTCGATCACTTCCTGCACCGCCATGCCGTTCAACTGCCGCTGAAAACCGACAAAGGGGCTGCCGTCATACGCGACGGTGATGTGAATATTTCTCAGTGCAGCCATCGCAAAACCGCAAGCACCAAAACGACCGCGACCGTAGCCGCAAACGCGACTATGTCCACCTTTTCGTAATGCAGTTCATGCAGCCGCGTCCGATTTTCACCACCGCGATAGCAACGCGCTTCCATCGCGGTCGCGAGTTCATCCGCGCGCCGAAACGCGCTCACAAACAGCGGCACCATCAGCGGCACCAACGCTTTGCCGCGGCGGATCAGGTTGCCGGATTCAAAATCGGCCCCGCGCGCTTTTTGCGCTTTCATGATGCGTTCCGTTTCCTGCAACAATGTCGGGATAAACCGTAACGCGATCGTCATCATCATCGCCAATTCATGCGCCGGCACGCCGATGCCGCGGAACGGATTCAGCAGCTGCTCAATGCCGTCGGTCAAAACAATCGGGCTCGTGGTGTATGTGAGCAGCGCGGAAAAAGTGATTAAGTAAACCAGCCGCATCGTCATCATCGCGCCTTGCCGCAAGCCTTCTTCCGTCACATGCAGCCAGCCCCATTGCCAAACGAGCGTACCCGGCGTGGTGAAGACATGGATCACCATCGTGAAAACGATAATAATCCAAAGCGGTTTGACCGCCTTCCACACGAGGGATAACGGCAAATTCGAAAGCGCGATGCCCAGTAACACAAATGCCGTCACCACGCCGTACGCGACCCAGGTATCGGCGAGAAAAATGCCGACGATGAAAATCATCGTGCAGAGAATCTTCGTGCGCGGATCGAGACTGTGCATGAATGATGTTGTCGGATAGTATTGTCCCAATGTAATATTGCCCAGCATCATTGTCTCCCCTGTCGCGCGCCGCGCGCCGCTTTGGGTCGCGGTGTTTGGCCGAGCGCCGCCAAAATATTGGCCGTCGCCTCTTCCGGTTCAATCGCGCGTTCATCGACCGCGCAACCGCACTCATTAATGCGCGCTAAAAGTCTCGACACCGGCGGCGCTTCCACGCCCGCCGCGGCGAGTTCCGCGCGACGATTGATAAAAATATCCAACGGATTGCCGTCGAGCATAATTTCCCCTTTATTCAAGACAATTACACGGGACGCCAAGCGGGAAATATCTTCCATATTGTGAGACACCAAAATCACCGTAAAGCGCCGATCTTCATGCCATTCTTTCACGCGATCGAAAATCGCCTGTCGGCCGATCGGATCCAAGCCCGCCGACGGTTCGTCCAAAACGAGGTAGCGCGGGTGCATCGCAATCACGCCCGCGATCGCCACGCGCCGTTGTTGACCGCCGGAAAGATGAAACGGCGAGCGTTCCGCGAATTCATCATAAGGTAAACCCACAAAGTGCATCGCCACGCGGACCCGTTCATCAATCTTCGCCGCGTCAAGACCCAGATTCGTCGGGCCGAATGCAATATCGGCGCGAATCGTTTCTTCAAAAAGCTGGTGCTCCGGATATTGAAACACCATGCCGACGCTGTGTCGCGCCTTGCGCGCCGCGGCATCCTTACCGGCGAGGTTAACGCCGTCGACCGTGACCGTCCCCGACGTCGGCGACAGCAACCCGTTCAGATGTTGCACCAAGGTCGATTTTCCCGAGCCGGTATGCCCGATAATGCCGACGAATTCGCCTTCTTTAATTTCCAGATTAATATTGCGCAAGGCCTGTTTTTCGTACGGAGTACCGGCGCCGTAGGTATAATTTACCGCTTTGATTTGTATTGACATAGCGCCTCTCCCAACTCTTCATCCGTGATGATATCTTCCCGCAAAGGCAGGCCCGCCGCGCGCAAATCGTGCGCCACTTCGGAGGCCACCGGAACATCGAGCCCGAGCTCTTTTAAGCGGGCGACATCGCTGAAAATTTCACGCGGCGTGCCGTCCATCACCAGTTCGCCTTTGATCATGACGAGAATGCGATCCGCTTGCGCGGCTTCTTCCATAAAATGCGTAATGTACACGACGGTCATACCGCGTTCGTCGTGCAAGGCCTGCACCGTACGCATGACTTCTTCGCGACCGCGCGGATCGAGCATCGCCGTCGGTTCGTCCAGCACGATGCATTCCGGACGCATCGCCAATACGCCCGCGATCGCCACGCGCTGTTTTTGCCCGCCCGAAAGCATGTGCGGCGCGTGTTTGCGGTACGCCGTCATATCGACCGCCGCCAGCGCCGCATCGACGCGCTCCTGCAGTTCTTCGCGCGGCACGCCGAGATTTTCCGGACCGAAGGCCACATCTTCTTCGACGACCGCCGCGACAATTTGGTTGTCCGGATTTTGAAAAACCATGCCGACGCGGCTGCGAATATCCCAAACCCTCGCTTCATCGCGCACCGAAATGCCGTCCACCAAAACGTCTCCTTCCGTGGGCAGCAAAAGCGCGTTCAAATGCTTGGCGAACGTCGACTTGCCGCTGCCGTTCGTACCGATGACAGCCACAAATTCGCCGCGTTTGATTTGCACGCTGACATCACGGAGCGCGTACCCCGTGTTGCCGTCTTCATCGACATAGGCATGCGCCATATGACGGATATCAAACATTAACGGTTGTTCCATACCGTTCCTTTCCTCGTAACGATAAAATTACATCTCATCTATTCTACCACAATCAACATTGGAAAGTTGCAAAAGATGACAATTAAAATAAAAAAGAACGGAGGTCGCGACCTCCGTTCTTTTTCAGTCCTTCGAAGACATTTCCGCAGCGTCTTTCTCGGAAAGCAGCGGGAACGTGATTGTGAATGTCGTGCCGGAACCGAGCTCCGACGTGACTTCAATCGCCGCGTTGTGCATATCAATGATATCGCGCGCAATCGCCAATCCCAAACCGGTGCCGCCTGTCGCTTTGGTGCGGGAGGAATCGACGCGATAGAAACGCGTGAAAATATTCGGCAAATCTTTTTCCGAAATGCCGACGCCTTCGTCCATAATCGAGACAATGTATTGCGCGCCCGTGACGGTTGCCGAAAGCATGATCCGTCGACCTTCCGGCGTGTACTTCACCGCGTTGTCGAGGAAAATGCGCAACAATTGTTTGAAAAGCGCATCGTCCGCCTCAATCAGCGCCGATTCATTCGCCGCTAAATACAACTCGTGGTGCGGTCCCTGTCGATCCGCGATCTGCAGACCGTTCCACACTTCCCGCACAATCTCCGACGTTTCCAGCGGTCGCAAGCGAATATTGAGTTCGCCGGCGCTCGCGCGCGCGATAAAGAGCAAATGCTCAATCAGCTGCCTCATGTATTCCGTTTCCGCCTGAATCGCCGCCAACGATTCCGAAAGCGTCTCGGGGTCTTGCGCGCCCCAGCGAATCAACAGGTCTGTATACCCGTTAATCACCGTAATCGGCGTGCGCAATTCATGCGACGCGTCGCTGACGAACTGCCGCTGCTGCGCGACCCCGTGCTCGATACGATCAAGCGTGCGGTTAATCGTCACCGCCAGTTCGTACTGCTCATCCTGCGATTCCGGCAATGGGATACGGTAGCCCATTTCATTGACTTCGATATGTTTCAGCGGTTCTTTCATCGCGCGCAACGGAGCGAGCACTTTATTCGTCAGCACCACGCCCGCTAAAATCGTGACGCCCAAGCTGGCGAGCACCGTCACGAGGATTTGACGGACCAAAAGCTCGATGAAAAAGCGTTCACGTTGCGCGCCGCGAATAAATTGCAGGTAGTAGACCCTGCCGTCCGCCGATTCCCAGCGTTTAAGATAGCGATAGGTCAGTTCATTTTCCGTATCAATGACCTCAAAGTGAGCGCCGTCGGGATCCGTTTCATTCAACTGATGCAGTTGCTCCGGCGTCAGCGACGGCCCGGGCTCGTAGCGGGTAATATTGTCAAGAATCGGCCGCCCTTTGGCGTTGTACACCACAAGATCAACGTACGTCAGCACATTTTGTCCCTGAAAAATACTCGCGTCCACCTGGCCGTGATGATCCAGATAAAAAACAGTTTGACGTGCGCTCATGCGCACGTCAAATTGAAGCTGTCGCATCAAGAGGTAATGAACGCTACCGATCGCGAGAAACGCGGTAAAAATC
>NZ_JAHAHH010000030.1 GCF_018373335.1 Negativicoccus succinicivorans | reverse complement strand
TATCTTATGGATCGGTGTTTCGTTAGTCATCGGTTTGATCCAGGCGTTTATTTTTACGATCCTCGTGACCGCATACCTGGGCGGTGCCATTGGCGAGGGTGGCCATTAATTCAGCATGTACGAAACGTACATAATGGAATTTTATTTTAGGAGGAAACTATAATGGAATCTACTGCTTTAGTACTTGTTGTTTCTGCGATTTGCGCAGCTTTGATCGCTTGCGTCGCTTCGGTTGCGGCGGCATTCTCTGACGCGAAAGCGGCTACGACCGCATTGGACGCCATGGCTCGTCAGCCGGAAATGGCGCAACGTTTGATGGTTAACTTGCTGATCTCGATCGGCTTGATCGAATCGATTCCGATTATTTCGTCGGTTATCGCGCTCGTTTTGGTATTTGCCAACCCGCTCGTTGACTTGCTCTAATTTGGCATCTAGTGTTTTGAGGAGGGAATTTCATTGGTCGAATTTAACCTTACATTGATTATCCAAATCCTCAACTTTTTCGTTCTCGTTGCCATCATAGGAAAATTCGGTTTCGGTCCGCTGATGCGGACTCTCGATGCTCGTAAAGCTCGGATTGCTGCAGATTTAAGCGGCGCGGAACAAGCCCGGAAACAGGCGGAAGCACTGCATGCGGAATACCAGGCGCAACTGGAATCGGCACGCGCGCAAGCGCAGGAAATCGTTAATAAAGCCGTTGCGGAAGCGGAAGAACAAGCCCAAGCGCAACTGGATACGGTACGTGCTCAAATCGAACAGGAAAAAACACTCGCTACCCGTCAATTGGCGGAAGAACGCGAGGAACTTGTGAAGAATTTGCGTGCCGAGGTGGTAGAGCTCGCTACAGCGATCGCTGAGCGGCTGATTGCCAAAAACCTTGATGCGGATATGAATCGTAAGTTGATTAATGACTGCATCGAAAAGTTGGCCACAAAGCAAGTAGGTCGGTAAGATGAAAAATAACCGAGCACTTGCCAAAAAATATGCGGCGGCGCTCTTGGCATTAGCCAAGGAAACCGGCACATTGGAAGAAGTTGAGCAGGAACTCGCACAAATCGGCGAGATTGTGCAGCAAAATCCGGAATTGACGGACTTTTTGCGCAATCAGTTGATCTCCCGCGAGGCAAAAAAGGAAGTCGTAGAACGGATTTTCACGCAACATCTGAATCCGATGGTCATGCGATTTCTGGGTGTTGTCATTGACCGCGGCCGAATTGCGCTCCTGCCGGATATTATTGATGTCTATCTGGAGTTGTCGCATGTCGAACGCAACATTGCCGAAGCGCAGGTGCGTTTGGCGGTGGACTTGACTGACGAAGAAGAAACCCGCTTGATTCGCGAGCTGAACGAATTGACCGGAAAAGAAATTTATCTGGAAAAAACGATCGATCCGTCGATTTTGGGCGGCATGATCGTGACGATCGGCGACCAGCGCATTGACGGGTCCTTAAAACGACAGTTACACGAAATGAAGACGACCCTACTATCGGAAAAACATGGGATTGAGGTGACTAACGCAATATGAAAATTAAACCGGATGAAATAACATCGGTGATTAAACAGCAAATCGAAAATTACACAGCAGACCTCAATGTCGATGAAGTAGGCTCGGTATTGGAAGTGGGCGACGGTATCGCACATATCTATGGTATTGACAAGTGTATGGCCGGTGAGCTGCTCGAGTTGCCGAACGGCGTATACGGGATGGCGCTCAACTTGGAAGAGTCGAACGTCGGCGCCGTATTGCTGGGCAACTACGAAACGATTAAAGAAGGCGACACGGTCAAACGCACCGGTCGTGTTATGCAGGTGCCGGTAGGCGAAGCGATGATCGGTCGCGTTGTCAACGCGCTCGGTCAACCGTTGGACGGCAAAGGGGATATTCCCGCTGCTGACCACCGTCGTGTGGAATTTCCTGCGCCGGGTATTGCTGATCGGCAGTCGGTTAACGAACCGTTACAGACCGGTATTAAATCCATCGACTCGATGGTTCCGATCGGACGCGGTCAGCGTGAGTTGATCATCGGCGACCGCAGTACCGGTAAAACCGCGGTAGCGATTGATACCATCTTGAACCAAAAGGGACAGGATGTTATTTGTATTTACGTTTCCATCGGTCAGAAGAACTCGACGGTCGCTCGTCTTGTCGATAAACTGACGGAAGCGGGTGCGATGGATTACACGATCATCGTTCACGCCGGCGCATCGGAAGGTTCGCCGATGCAGTATATTGCTCCGTACGCGGGTGTTGCCATGGCGGAACACTTCATGTACCAGGGCAAAGCCGTACTGTGCGTATATGACGACTTGTCCAAACACGCGGTAGCGTACCGTGCGATGTCGCTCTTGCTGCGTCGTCCGCCGGGACGTGAAGCGTATCCGGGCGACGTATTCTACTTACACTCCCGTCTCTTGGAACGTGCGGCGAAACTTTCCGATGATATGGGCGGCGGTTCGATTACCGCGTTGCCGATCATTGAAACGCTCGCAGGCGACGTCGGTGCGTACATTCCGACCAACGTCATTTCCATTACCGACGGTCAGATTTTCCTGGAAACGGAACTTTTCTACTCGGGCGTTCGTCCGGCGGTCAACGTTGGCCTTTCGGTATCCCGTGTCGGCGGTTCCGCGCAGATTAAGGCGATGAAACAGGTCGCCGGTACCTTGCGTTTGGACTTGGCACAGTTCCGCGAACTCGCCGCTTTCGCGCAGTTCGGTTCGGACTTGGATGCCGCTACGAAAGCGCAGATCGATCGCGGTCAGCGCATGACGGAAGTCCTCAAACAGCCGCAGTACACACCGTACCCGGTCGAAGAACAGGTCATGGTGATTTTCGCCGCGGTTAACGGTTTCCTGGATGATCTCGAAGTGGATGAAGTCGTTCCGTTCGAACACGGTCTGGTGAACTACCTGCGTACCACGTATGCGGGTATCGGCCGTGACATCGTCGCGAAGAAAAAACTGGACGAATCCAACGAAGAAGCTCTGAAACAAGCGATTGAAGAGTATAAAGAACGGTTCAAGGCGGCGCGGAACAGTAATACGGTTGCGGGGTGATTGAATGGCCAGCACACGCGAAATCAAACGTAGGATTCGCAGCGTAACCAACACTCAGCAAATCACCAAAGCCATGAAGATGGTTGCCGCCGCCCGCTTGCGTCGTGCCGAAGAAAAGGCGTTAGGGACCCGTCCGTACGCGGATAAAATTAAGGAATTGCTGCAGCATATTGTAGCCAACTCCGAAGAAAGCTTGGAAAGTCCGCTTTTGGAAGAACGTGAGGTCCAACGTACCGCTTACCTCGTGATCGGTGCGGATAAAGGCCTGGCCGGTGGTTACACCGCGAACCTGATGAAAGAATTTACCGCCATTGTGCGTGACAAGGCGGCGGAAACGTATGAGGTCGTTACCGCGGGTCGCCGTCCGAGACTGTACCTGTCGCATCGCGGCTACGAATTGCGCGATACGTATGAAGGCTTCTCGGATCGTCCGACATATAACCATGCGCGCGAATTGGCGAAACTTGTGGCGCAACGCTTTATTGACGGCGAAGTCGACGAAGTGGTTGTCGTCTACACGCATTTCTATTCCGCATTGCGTCAAAAACCGACGGCGCAAACGGTACTTCCGATCGCTCGTCCGGAAGTGGACGAGAATGTACCGGCGGATGAATTCGATTACGAATTCCTGCCGGAAGCGAAAGAAGTATTTTCTGTATTGCTGCCGCAATATTTGGAAGTAATCATCTACAATGCGCTTCTGCAAGCCGCCGCCAGTGAATTGGGCGCGCGGATGGCAGCGATGACGAGCGCGACGGACAACGCGTCCGATCTCATCGATGATTTGACATTGCACTACAACAAGGCGCGGCAAGCGGCGATTACCAACGAAATCACGGAAATCGTCGGCGGCGCGAATGCACTCGAATAATAGACAACGAATTAAGGAGGAGAGCCCTCTTCATGAGCAATTTACAAGAAGGAAAAGTCATCCAGGTCATTGGCGCCGTGGTCGACATTGCCTTCCGTGCTGATCAAGAGTTGCCGGCCGTTTACAACGCGATTGAAATCAAAGATGAAAACGGTCAGGTGCCCGTTGATATTGTGGCGGAAGTTATGCAACACTTGGGCGACGGCGTCGTCCGCTGCGTTGCGATGAGCTCGACCGACGGTTTGACCCGCGGCACGAAGGCGGTGGACACAGGTGCACCGATTTCGGTACCGGTAGGCCAGGGTGTCTTGGGACGTATTTTTAACGTCTTGGGTCGCACTGTCGACAAAGTAGACGAAGAAGTACAAGCTAAGGAACACTGGCCGATTCATCGACCGGCTCCGAAGTTTGAAGATCAGTCCCCGTCGACCGATATTTTGGAAACCGGCATTAAAGTCGTCGACTTGATCGCGCCGTACGTAAAAGGCGGTAAGATCGGTTTGTTCGGCGGCGCAGGCGTCGGCAAGACGGTATTGATCATGGAATTGATCCACAACGTTGCGACCGAACACGGCGGCTACTCGATTTTCTCGGGCGTCGGCGAACGTACGCGTGAAGGCAACGACTTGTGGAACGAAATGAAAGAATCCGGCGTTATCAGCAAGGCCGCACTCGTTTACGGCCAGATGAACGAACCGCCGGGAGCGCGTATGCGTGTCGGCTTGACCGGCTTGACGATGGCGGAGTATTTCCGTGATAAAGAACACCAGGACGTACTCTTATTCATTGATAATATTTTCCGCTTTGTCCAGGCCGGCTCCGAAGTATCCGCACTCTTGGGCCGTATGCCTTCCGCCGTCGGTTACCAGCCGACGTTGGCAACGGATATCGGTGAACTTCAGGAACGTATTACGTCGACCAAAGACGGTTCGATCACGTCCGTTCAGGCGGTATATGTACCGGCCGACGACTTGACCGACCCGGCGCCGGCAGGCGTATTTACGCACTTGGATGCGACGACGGTTCTGTCCCGTGCGATTTCCGAGCTCGGTATTTATCCGGCCGTGGATCCGTTGGATTCGACCAGCCGTATTTTGGACCCGCTGGTTATCGGTCAGGAACATTACGATGTCGCTCGCGGCGTTCAGGAAATTCTGCAGCGCTACAAAGAATTACAGGATATTATCGCCATTCTCGGTATGGAAGAACTTTCGGACGAAGACCGTCTGATCGTTGCTCGGGCGCGTAAAATTCAACGTTTCCTGAGTCAACCGTTCCACGTAGCGGAAGTGTTCACCGGTTCGCCGGGTAAATACGTCGCGCTCGCGGATACCATTCGCGGCTTCAAAGAAATTCTCGAAGGTCGTCATGACGATCTGCCGGAAAACGCATTCTACATGGTAGGTACTATCGAAGAAGCCGTCGAAAAAGCAAAAACGCTGAGAGGGGAATAACCCATGGCCACGAATGATGCGGGAATGCGCGTCAACATCATCACGCCGGACGGTACTGTTTTCAGTGAAGACGGCGTCGATTTGGTGGTCGCACGCGCACTTGACGGTGAGTTCGGGATCATGCGCGATCATGCCCCGTTAGTAGCGGCATTGAAAGTTTGGCCGATCCGCATTAAAAAAGACGGCAAGGAAACCGTAATCGCCGTATTCGGCGGCTTCATGGAAGTCAAAGACAATGTGATTACGATTACTTCCCGAGTGGCGGAAACGGCGGACTATATTGATGTCGAGCGAGCGATGAAAGCGCGCGATCGCGCGTTGTCTCGTTTGGAATCCAAAGATAAGGATATCGATCGTGACCGTGCCGAATTGGCTTTGCAACGTGCATTGATTCGTTTGCAAGTCGCCGGTGGTACCAAACTCAAAAGTTGATCAAAAAAGAGCGTCTTGAAGGACGCTCTTTTTTTGTGCCTTTATATAGGAAGGCTGTCGCGCTGCGGTTTGAAATGCGGCGCTCTGTATAGTAAAATAAGGAGTAATTACATTCGCCCGTAAAAAGTAAACTTTTATCTGTACATAGACACGGCGGGCAGTGGGAGAGAATACGATGCAAAAAAAGATTTGGCGCTGGGGGATGGTTCTTACCATGCTGATGGTGATGATGTTGCTGGCCGGTTGCCAAAATGATCCTGTTACGAAAACGGCGGCGCACGACGCCGAACCGGTCGCGACAGCAGCGACTCCGTCGGCCGAAGAACCGGTGAAAAACGGCGTATCCGTTTTGATGTACCATATGATTGCCGATATTGCGGATAATGACGCGGTGTTGGCGCCGGATCATTTTCGGGCGCAAATGCAATTTTTGAAAGATAACGGCTACCACCCGATCACATTGCAACAACTGGATGAGTACATCCGTAACGGCACGCCGCTGCCGGAAAAACCCGTTTGCATTACATTTGATGACGGCTACGCCGATAACTATGAAATCGTGTATCCGGTCATGAAAAAATTCGGTTTTCCATGGACGATTTTTGTCATTACCAATGATGTCGGCAAATCCGGTCGCGTCACTTGGGAACAGCTCAAAGAAATGCAGGCGTCGGGCGTGACGGTGGCGAACCATACGTTTTCGCATCCGCAGATGACTTACATTCCGGCCAAGACGCAGCGGGAAGAAGTCGAGTTGACGCAACAGGCGTTGGCGGAGCATTTGGGCATTGAAAATACGTATTTCTGTTACCCGTACGGTTTGTACAATGATACGCTGAAAGGTATTTTACGGGAGAACGGCATTACCTTGGCGGTGACCATGGATCCGGGGCGCACGCATGTCGGTGATGATCCGCTTACCGTCCGTCGGATTTGGATCGGTAATCGCGTTGATTTGGAACATTTTGAAGAACGGCTGACCACGGATCAGTACCGTTCATTATAAGGAGATCTATGAAACATTGGTGGAATCATATCGGCATACGGTGGCTGCTGGTGACGCTGCTGTTTTTCGTCATTACAAGCCCGATTGTCGTTTTGTTCGGTCCGTTTGCGAATTTGAAGCAGGCGGTCGTCGGCGCGATTGTGCGTTCACGCCATCCGCACTACATTACCTGGCTGTTTGATCAGCAGGAACTGGATCGCATTTTGGGACGCGTTCAGGCGGTGCCGGAACAGGATATTTTCAATTTCAAAGTGCGTGAAGATAAAACGCTGAAATTGCAAAAAATTGAATCGGACCGTTTCGTCGGATATCTTTTGGAAATCCCGAACCCGAAACGGATTCAGGTCGCTACCGCCGCGGATATCAACGAAAAGGGCGACACGACCAGCAATATCGCCCGCAATAATGACGCGGTGGCCGCGATCAACGGCGGCGGTTTTTACGATCCCAACGGCACGGGCACGGGACGTTTGCCCTACGGTTTCATTTTGCATGACGGCAAATACCTTTTGGGCGAGAAGGTCGATGATGAGGAAGAAGTCGATTTTATCGGCTTTACCGATAACGGCAACCTGATTGCCGGCACGTACAATAAAGCGGAGCTTCGTCGGCTCGGCGTGATCGAAGGAATTACGTTCGGACCGCCGCTGGTCGTCAACGGACAGAAAACGATTACGCACGGTGACGGCGGCTGGGGCATCGGGCCGCGAACCGCGATCGGTCAACGTCGCGACGGCACTGTTTTATTTCTCGTCATTGACGGTCGTCAGGTCGGCTACTCCGTCGGCGCGTCGTTGGCGGACGTGCAAAATATCATGTATGAACAGGGCGCCTACATTGCCGCCAACTTGGACGGCGGTTCAAGCTCCACACTCTATTTGAATGGCAAAGTCGTGAATAAGCCGGCCGATCTTTTGGGCGAACGGATGATTCCGACCGCGTTTATTGTGAAATGAGGAATGTTGTGAAATCCCATCGTACCACCTGGCTTGTCGCGTTTGCCGCGGGAATTTTGCTGCAGGGAGCGGCCTATCTTTACTTGGACCAATACCTGTTCGCGCCGGACTCCGGCTTTTACGTCAGCGGCATGTCCGAAGAACAGCAGCAGCCGGATTCGGATCGGTTCGGGCAAGTGAAAGGCAGCGGCTCCCGGTACTATTCGCATGATCGTCGCTACATGGCGATGGTCACGCCGACATCCGTGACCGTCTATGATGCGCAAGATAAACAAAATACTCAGGTGATCGATCTGAAAAAGCGCGAAGTATCCTTCTTTGAATGGCTGCCGGATCGCAACCTGATCTTAATGGCGCTTTTTGATCCGGAAGCGTCCGGCACCGATGACATTATCATCGCGCAGTACAATCCGGAAACGCCTGATCATGAACTGGATACGCCGATTGAAAATGTGCCGGCCGGATCGAAGGTCACGTCGATGGCGTACTCGACCGCGACCAATGCCGTGTACATGAAAATGAAAGTGGCCGATGAGCGCTATCGCATCTACCGTACGGACGCCAACTACGATACGCGCCGTATCTATGTGCAGGCGGAAAATATCGGTCGCATCGGCGTGTTTTATGATGAAGACGTATTCTTCTATGATGATGCCGATGAAGGCATCATGTACGCGTTTAACGGCAGCGACAGCTCCTGGCGGACGATCTCCCCGCTGGGCTTTTATCGCCTGATCGGAGTCGACCAAAGCAAAGCGATTTATGCGGCGAAAGTGGATGCCAAGGGCAATGCGATCGAGTTGGCGCGCGGGTACTTGGGCGTCGGCTTTACGACGGTCGCCAAACTCACCGAACCGGTGCCGTTTTCGCAGGTCACCATCAACTATGTTCAGCAGCGGGAAGGCGAAGGCATGACCGCCAACGATCAATCAACGAAGAAGGAGTAGCATGGCGAAATATAAAATTCCGAAAGACAGAACCGACGCGGACATGCTGCGCGCCGCGGGCGTAAATGACAGACGGACGCCGTCGACAAGATTATCCCAAACGCAGGCGGATGCACGCGCGACGACAAATCAATCGACATCCGGAAACTCGTTTCATCGCGGGTTCCTGACGCCGGAACTCGAAGAGCGTCTAGGGAAATTGTTGCTGGAAGTCAAGCTTGATTACTACAAGGATGAAATCGTCGATTTTTCGATCGAAGCGCGTCGTGACGGACGCAATATCGTGCTCGTCACCGCGCCGAAAAAGCATCAAAATCGAACATAATAAAATTTCCTGGAAGTTATGAAAAACTTTGTGTTTAACTTTTTCGCGACGGCTGAAAGAGCCTGTTGCGGGCCTTTTTGGAAAAATACCGTTAAGCCTTGTGGCATATGGTGAAGGACTGTTTACAAAAGGCGTGAAAAAAGTTCAATTTTTTGTAAAAAAGACTTGCAATTCCCGATTGCGTGTTTTATACTTTAGCTAACTTTTAGGAGAGTTCCTAAAGGCCATTGCACAACAATGATTTACAGTGGTAACGGAGCCTAGCGATAGGTACCATGGTCAGCAAAGAAAGGACATGCGCAATGGGAATTTTAGTTGTGATGGCTCTGAATTACTTCGGTATTCAGCTCTGATCCGAGCAGGTCGCTACCGGCGACCTCTTTTTTTGCCCAAACTCGTCTTTTAATCCGGTACGGGAGACCGGAAAAGAGAGCGGCGGCAAGGTAAGAATAAATCGTTTTGATGACTTCTCCCGGCGGGAGAAGTTTTTTATTTTAGGGTATGATGGAGGCAGGATGAGCAGATCGCGTTTGATTACCGCTTTAGACGTGAAGTCTTTGGCGGAGATGAAGACACTTGTCGATACTTTGGGCGAGGCGGTATCGTTTTACAAAGTCGGGATGGAACTTTTCTACAGCGCGGGAACCTTGCCTCTGGATTACTTGAAAACGCGTGAAAAGCATGTGTTTTTGGATTTAAAACTGCATGACATACCGAATACTGTCGCGCAGGCGGTGGCGGCGTTAACGCGCTTGGGAGCGGATTTGCTGAGCGTGCATACGCAGGGCGGCCGTGAAATGATGCAGGCGGCGGCGCGTTCTGCCGCAACCACGGCGGCGGAACTCGGTATCGAGCGTCCGCGTTTGGTGGGTATTACGGCCTTGACGAGTTTTTCCGAAACGGGTTGGGAAGAAATCGGCGGCACGGTGCCGATCGTCACGCATGTGGAAAAGCTCGCGCTATTGGCGAAAGAATCGGGGCTTGACGGAGTAGTCTGCTCGCCGCAGGAAGCGGCCCGTTTACGCGCTTTACTCGGACCGGATTTCCTGTTAGTGACGCCGGGCATTCGTCCCGCGTTTGCGTCGCTGGATGATCAGGAACGCATTATGACACCGAAAGACGCGCTGGCGGCCGGATCTTCGTACCTGGTGATCGGCCGGCCGATTACGCAAGCGGACGATCCCAAAGCGGCGGCGCAAGCGATTATTGCCGAGATGGAGGAAAGCAAATGAACGAAGAGGAAGTACGTCAATTATTAGTGGAAACGAAAGCCATTTTGGAAGGGCATTTCTTACTGACATCGGGATTGCACAGTCCGCTGTATGTCGAAAAATTTAACGTGCTGCAACAACCCAAGTATACGGAAGCGCTGTGTAAAGAACTGGCGGCGCGGTTCGCGGATCAAAAAGTGGATACGGTCTTGGGACCGATGACGGGCGGCATTTTGCTCGCGCATGAAGTCGGCAAGGCGCTCGGCACGCGCGCGATTTTTACGGAGCGTGAACACGGTAAAATGACCTTGCGTCGCGGTTTCAAACTCGCGCCGGGGGAACGCGTGCTGATTGTCGAAGATATCGTGACGACCGGAGGCTCAGTGCGTGAAGTCGTCGACGTGGTCAAGGCGGCGGGCGCGGACATTGTCGGCGTGGGCCTATTGGTCGATCGGTCGGGCGGTCGCGCGGATTTCGGCGTGCCGAACGAAAAGGTGCAGGCGCTTTTGAAACTGGACGTGCAGACGTACGCGCCGGAAGATTGCCCGCTTTGCCAGGGAGGCACACCGCTGACGGAACGCGGCAGCAAACATTTAAAAGCGTAATCGGTAAAAATTGCTTTGCAAAAGCCTTTGCGATCGCAAGGGCTTTTTTATTGCGGCGTTTCGTTTTCACGGTTACAATGAAGGCAAAGAAGAGATCAACGCGCGTTAGCGCGAGGAAATGGAGTTTACTATGGCACAACAAAGAAAAAGACGTCGTACCGATGGAAGACGGCATCCGAAGGGATCGTTTACCCAGCGTCGCCGCGGCTTTTCCCTGTGGGGGATATTGCTGTTTATTGTCGTCGCTTGCGGAGCGTGGTGGTATTTCGGCATGCATGACTCGAATCAGGTCGTCGAGGAAAAGGCCAAGCCGTTGCCGCAAAAACCGCAAGTCACACAAAGCATTGCCGATTATCGTCCGGCCATCGACAATTTGGCGACGCGCCTGGTAGCGAAATTGGAAGCCGAAGGCGCGAAAGTGGAAGGGGAAACGCCGGTCAAAAAAGAAGTGAAATGGGAAGAAACCGGCGGCCGTATTCGCTGGTCGGCGCGCAACCTGATCGTCACGCCGAGCCGATCGCTGGATTTGCCGAAGCTGATCGAAGCGTTGCCCGATACGGCGGGGAAAGTAACGCTCAGCGCAGCGCACAAAGATACCTGGCATGAAGACGCCGTCGAACGGTATGAAGTGACGCTGAAAGATCGTCCGAAACAGGACGAAATCACGATGATTATCGCGCATTTATATGTGTATCCGGTCAAAGAAAAACAGGTCGCAGGAACCGCCAAACAGCCGGCTGACGCGCCGCCGAAAACACCGAAAGTAGCGCCGCGCGCCGGCGGAACGGTGAAACTCGCCATCCTGATTGACGATGCGGGCACGGATCTGGAGTCGCAGGCGGTATACGCTTCGATCGGGCGACCGTTTTCGCTGGCTGTGATGCCGAATATGGCGCATACGGGCGCGGCGGCAGCGCAAGCGGCGGAGCAGGGCTTTGAAATCATGTTGCATCTGCCGATGGAACCGGTTTCCGGCAGTGGTATGGAAGCGGGCACGTTGTTGACAACGATGTCGGCAGCGGATCTTGCCGGCCGTACGGAAGCGGCGTTGGCGCAGGTGCCGGGAGCGGTCGGCGTCAATAATCACCAAGGCTCAAAGTTTACCGCATCGCGCGGCGCCATGTTGCCCGTATTGCAAATTCTCAGGGATCGCGGTCTCTTTTATGTCGACAGCGCCACAGCGTCCGATTCGATCGGCAGTTTATTGGCGGGGGAGATGGGGATCGCGACCCGCAGAAATGAATTATTTATCGATAATGACAGCAGCATTGCGGCCATTTGTGAACGCTTGCGGCAAGCGGCCGCCATGGCGCAACGAGACGGATCGGCGCTGGTGATCGGACACTGTCGCCCGAATACGGCGGAAGCGGTGCGTCAAATGGTGCCGGAACTGGAAGCGCAAGGCATTGAATTGGTCTATGTTTCGCAATTGGTAGGATGACGGATGGAACTGTTTTCCACAGATATTTTGCTTTTATTGGCATTAATCGCAGCGGGATTTGTTTCCGCCTTTATTGACAGCGTGGTCGGAGGCGGCGGTTTGATTTCATTGCCGGCCATGTTGCTGACGGGTCTTCCGCCGACGGTGGCGCTCGGAACGAATAAACTGGCCGCGATCGCGGGTGTTCTGACTTCAAGCACCACGTTTTGGCGTCGCGGCATGGTCGAAAAAAAGCTGGTGGTATATTTACTGCCGCTGGCGTTTTTGAGCTCGATGCTCGGTTCGTACGTCATCATGCAAATCGCCGCGTTCGCCTTTGAGCCGGTGATTATCGGTGCCTTGGTGATCGTCGCTCTGGTCGTTCTTTTTAAAAAGGATTGGGGCGGCCAATCTACGTATCGCGGGCGGAGTCGTAATATTTGGGTGGCGGCGGCGCTCGCAGCGGCGGGCTGCGCTTTTTATGACGGTTTTATCGGTCCGGGCACCGGATCTTTCATGATGATGGCGTTTGTCGCCATGGGGTTTGATTTTGTTCGGGCGGCGGGGAACAGCCGTTGCCTGAATGCGGCCAGCAATTGCGGCAGTTTAGTGTTCTTTCTGCTCTGGGGGCAGGTGCACTTCGGTTACGGTTTGGCGATGGCCTTGGGCATGGTGGCCGGCGGGTACGTCGGCGCGCGCACGGCGATGGTGCGCGGCAACGGCTTTGTGCGGCTGTTGTTTCTGCTGATTGTCGGCGCGTTGATCATCAAGCTCGCATGGGGGTATTGGGGCGCATGAAGCAAAGTGTTGTGATTACCGGCGGGACTTCGGGCATCGGTCTTGCCACGGCGAAAATTTTGGCCGCATCGGGTTTTCTCCCTCTTTTAGTGGGGCGCGATCCAGAACGCGGCGCGGCCGCTTTGGCAAGCGTTCCCGCGGCCCGATTCTTGCAGGGTGATGTGGCCGATCCGAACGGGGCGGAAGCTATTTTTGCGCAGGCGGCGCAGTACGGTCCGATCGGCGGGCTGGTCACCAGCGCCGGTATTTATCATGAAGCGCTTTTAAGTGAGGAAACGGAAGCCGCGTTGGCGGAGCTTTTCGCCACGAACGTCTACGGCACGATTCGTTGCTGTCGCGCGGCGATTCCTTACTTGCGTGAGACGCGCGGCGCGGTCGTTACGGTGGCGTCAGACGCCGCGGTCAACGGGAATGTGGCCGCCTCCCTCTATGCGGCGACAAAGGGAGCGGTGCTCGCCTTTACGCGTTCATGGAGCCTCGAAATGGCGGTTTACGGAGTGCGGGTGAATGCGGTTTTGCCCGGTGATACCGAGACGCCGTTGACCCGAGCGCAATGGCAAACGCCGGCGGACCGCGAAGAGATGGCGGCGCATTATCCTTTGCAGCGGATCGCGACGGCGGACGAAGTGGCGGAAGTGATTGCTTTTTTACTGTCGCCGCGCGCGTCCTTCATCACCGGCGCGGGGATTCCCGTTGACGGCGGCCTCACCGCATGGTAATCCGGCGAAGCGGAGCGCCGATGATCGACCGTTACCATGTGAAAAAAGCAAGGTTCTCGGGAGCGTGCACATGCCCGACTGATTGATTAACATCGCATTAAAGTGCGTTTTTCGTATTGCTTTCGGAGTCAGTTAGAGGCAATTGTGGTACAATAAAGACAGAAGAATTATTTTTGCGAAGGGGTGAATCATATGTCAAAAGACAAACGAAAAATTAAGAATCCGGAGCATGAAGACATTCGTCCGACGGCGGAAGCGCAGGAAGACGTGGAAAAATTAGGTGCGCATGTCCCGGCACCGCAAGTGGAAACGAAACCGGTGGCGCCGGAAGCGCCGGCCGCTTATGACGAACGCGACCTGGAAGCGGAAAATTTAATCCGCTGGGGCGCCGCGCGCGCGGGTGTTATTTCGATGACGCCGTTTTTGGGCGGAATCGCTTTGATGGCCAATGAAGTATATATGATCAGCCGACTGGCGAAAGTGTACGATGTCAATCTTTCGGATCGTACCATTATGAGTTTTCTCGGCGCGTTCGGCGCGCGTGTCGTCGGCTCTATCGCCGCGATGATGATTCCGATTCCGGG
>NZ_JAHAHH010000132.1 GCF_018373335.1 Negativicoccus succinicivorans | reverse complement strand
TATCATCTTCATAATCGGTAGCCAATACCGAATTACAATAGCCGTCGACTTCCAGGTTGTGCCCCGCCACGATGCTGTTATTTATTTCAACCTCTTTTCCTTCTCTTCTAAGGTGTTTCGTCCCTGTCAGCGTGTTGTTTTTGCCGATTACGGTGCTGTTTATGCCTTTCGAACTCGAGCCGATGCCGATGACCATGCTGTCGGTCGCTTGGGCGCCGTCGCTGTCATAGTTGGAGCCCGCCGCTTTTTGATCACTGGTTACCGAGACGTAAGGTGTGCCATCGGCCGCATACACGCCGAACGCGACAGGCGCCGCCACCAAAGCCGCGAAAAGAGCCGCCGTGACGCTTCTCCGCAATCCTTCGCGAGACGAATTTTTCGCGCTCGACTTCACCGATTCGCTCCGGACGATTTTTTGAATTTTATTCATTTTCTTCTCTCCTTTGCTAAATCACAATACCGATGAACACCAACGAGGTCTGCCCACCACCATTCTTTTTTGATATCCTGACACATTACGGATGCTATCCAAATATTTATCTGTATTATAGATTCGTTACAGAACGATTACCTTTTAAATTCTATATTAATTTTGCATGTGCGCACAATTTTATGACTTTACGTCATGACAATGCGTTTCAGGCGTTCGGCAGGGTGTAAAACATCTGGCACAAAAGCTGCCTCCATGAATCATTTCTTTGCTATTTTATCGGGTACGCAATCTTATTTTGTAATCACTTTTTTATTCTTTATGAAAACAGTTTTCTAAATTTAAAACTTATGGTATTCTAATCACAAATGGTTTTGTCAGATGCCATGGTTGATTCTGCAAAAAATACACGCGGCATTCGCGACAAAAACGGAAAGCGTCACCAGAAAGGGGTGCTACTATGGATGAAAACAACCGAAAGTCGGAACAGGTAAACGAGGAAGTTGATTCTTCAGTAATGGATGATGCCACCGCGAAGGAGACCGAATCGCAGGCAGAACCGGTAGAGGAACGCATCATCGAAAGGACGACGATCATCAAAGAAGTTCCTGTGAACAAAGGTGTAAATCGGGTAGTGTATATCCTGCTCGCTTTTTTCTTCGGTACGATCGGAGTGCATCGTTTTTATGCGGGCCATGCTTTCGCCGGAATATGCTATCTTCTTTGCAGCATCATCGGCTGGAGCCTGACATGGTTCTTAGGAATCGGCGTTATTATATTGGGCATTGAACTGATATTTTGTCTGTATGACATCGTTCGGGCCGCCTTCGCTACCGCCGATGAACACGGACAGATCCATGTGTAAGCCAACATACCGCTTTTAGATCGTA
>NZ_JAHAHH010000029.1 GCF_018373335.1 Negativicoccus succinicivorans | reverse complement strand
TCGCAAGCGGATCAAATCCGCCGTCAGGCTGCGAGCCTCCGTATGGCCTTCCGGATACGTCGCCGCACCGATACAAAATGCGTGCTTGGAGCGCACGTAAGCCACCAACTCATTGGCATAACGGAATCCGTCCGCGGGCGTTTCGCCGTCTTCTCTGTGATCGCCGCGAAGCAACAGCGTATTTTCAATTCCCGCCGCTTCGATCCGTGCCAAAATCTCCGCCAGTTCCGCTTGCGAATATCCCACGCAAGTCAAATGCATCAACGGCTCGATGTCCAGCTCCTTGCGGATATGCTCCGCCAATTTCAACGTCAACATACCGCGTGCCGCCCCCGCCGCACCGTATGTCACCGACATATAGTCGGGATGCCATTGGGCCAACTCATGCAATGTCGCCACCATATTGTCCAAATCGCCTTCCCGTTTCGGCGGGAACACCTCAAACGAATATAACGGCCCTTCTTTTTCATACTTGTCTTTGATTTTCATACGGATCTCTTTTCCTATAAAAAAAGCCCTCGCCCTGATTGCTCAGGGACGAGGACACTCGTGGTACCACCCTACTTCATCTGCGCTGCAGACCTCATTCATGTACGGCTCAAAGAGCGATACACCAGTGCAGTGACGGGCACACCCGGCACGACCTTGCCTTGCGGCTCAGCCGGCAGCTCCGAGGCCATTTTCCACAACGGTTATGATCGCCCGTTTTCACCGACTCGGGCTCTCTGTCGATCGTCTGCGTTGCGTACTCTTCTCTTCATCGCTTTTCACATATGTAAATTACAAGCATGATACCAAATCCGTCGACCGATTGTCAAACGCTTTGGAAAATGATCACGTACTTCTCACCAATCACCAATCCTACCGCGTGCACGAGCGGTATCACCAAATACGTAAGGACGCTCCTGTGTCCACGGCACCGGCTGTCGATAGCCGAGTGTCGCCTCCGTTACCGCATCACCGCAGATGCCGTAACCGACCCGATCGACAATCCGCTTACCCGGCATTTGTGTCGTCACCCATGTCTGCGCCAATACGGCGATCGCTCCCGCGCCGACGGATTCCGCCGCGACAACCGTCACTTCAAGATAATCCAATCCCAACGCAATGCCCGCCGCCAGCAGCCATTCGTCCGCTGTCAGCACCGCGCCGACCGTTTCCGCCTGAACGGCCAACGCGGCCAAGCGTTGCCACCCGCCCGCCGCTTCACCGTCCGTCGGCAAGGACGCACGTACCGCCGCGGCAGCGGGAGAAACGGGCAGCGTCGCCGTCACCGCGACATCACGCCCGACGATCCCGAGACAGGTGACGTCATGAACCGTCACCGTCGCGCGATCGTGGCACCACCGACGGTATTCGGCTTGCCAATATGCCGCCGGCACGCCGCAATCGGCAAGCGCACCGAGCCAGCCCGCCGGCGAAGAAAGCACCGGCAGATACAATATCCGTTCCATCACCGTACCTCTTCTCTCTGTCGTCCCTTGCCCGGGCCGTCTTCCGCCACCGCCACACCGGCGGCGCCGAACGTCCGCATCTCATTCAACATATCCAGTGATGCGTCAAGCAGGGACAGTCCCAATGTCGATCCGAGTCCTTGCGCCAACGTGAAATCATAATGCAACGCTGCCGGTAATCCCAACTTTTGCAATTGCAATTGGTGCAGGGGATCAGGATACGCCGCCGAGGCGAATAAGTAGTCTTTTACCCGCGGCGCGATCGCGGCCGCCGCTACTGCCGCCGCGCCGGTGACGCTGTTGTCAAAAACGATCGCCATATGGCGCGCCGCCGCACCTAAAGTAAGTCCCGTCAGCATCGCAATCGATGCGTTTCCGTAGCGCGCGAGCACCGTTTCCGGTTCCGTTTGCGCCAACGTCCACGCCTCACTTTGCACGGTAAAGCCCTGCGCCTGCATCGCCTCAGAAAGTTCCGGTCCTAAAAAAGCCGTCGTCACGGCAAGCGCCGCAAGCGCCCCACGAGCGCCGATGTCACCAAGCGCCAATGCTTCGACACCGCTGTGAGCCAATTCACCCGCCAGCGCGCCGCCGAAGGCAATCGCTTCCGCGCATGCTTCTTGCGTCAGCGCGTCCCCTTTGGGCAATGACTGACTGCCGTTTTGCATTTTATGCAGCATCACGCCCTCTACATGTTCGGTATCCTGTTCCAAACCGACATCCGCCACGTATACCGGCGCTTTCAGTTCGCGCGCCAACGCCGAAACGGGCGCCGCGCCGCCGGCAATAAGCATCAGTTCCGCCAGACTCCGTTGCCCGTGATCCTGATTCTCCGGACTGTCGACCGCCGTATCTGCGGCGGCAATGACGATGGCTTTTTGCAGGCGCGCCGGTTTTTTACGGCAGGTAATACCGGCGATGCGAATCGCCATTTCTTCCAACTGCGCCAATGAGCCCAACGGTTTGGTAAGGTTGTCGACGTACTCGCGGCATTGCTCCATCACTGAAGTATCGAGCGGCGCGATTTGATCATTCCATGCTTCCAACATCGGCGTTACCTCCCCGCATCATTTCTTCCTTTGTCAGGCAATCATTGTAAATCGCCAGCGCGTGTTCAAGCATGCGCATCTGCACCGATGCGCCGGAAGCTTCCCCGAGCCGCAAACCCAAATCGACGTAGGCTTCAGTCTGCAAGGCCTCGAGCGCCATGCAATGCGCTTTTTCCGCCGACAAATGCGACGCCATCACATAGTGACGACTGGCGGGAGCGATCGCTTTGGCGATATGCGCACAGGCGGTCGTATTGAAACCGTCGACGATGACCAGCGCATGGTGCGCCGCCGCCGCCAAAATAACGCCTGCGATCACGCCGAACTCAAAGCCGCCGACTTTCGCCAATACGTCAATACCGTCCGTTTTGTCCGGACGGTTCACCGTCAACGCTTTCGCGACAATTTTCTGTTTGCGCGCCAAACGTTCATCGGAAATATTCGTGCCTCGTCCCGTCACCTGCAACGCATCCCAGCCGCCGAACGCGCCGATGATCGCCGCCGCCGACGTCGTGTTGGAAATTCCCATTTCTCCGACGGAAAGCAACCGGTAACCGCGCGCGATGACATCAGCGGCCACTTCGATCCCCGCTTCGATCGCCTGGATCGCCTGCGCCCTCGTCATCGCCGGGCCTTCACTGAAATCCTGCGTGCCGTAGGCGATTTTTCTGTCCAAGAGTCCCGGGACTCCGCTCATGTCCGCATTGATACCCGCGTCAATCACCGTCATGTCCGCGCCGGCGTAATGCGCCATCGCGTTGGCTCCGGCGCCTTTGCTGATCAAATAATTTTTCGTCATCTCCACCGTCGTTTCCACCGGATACGCGGACAATTGATGACGCGCCACGCCATGATCTGCCGCGGCTAAAATCATCATTTTCTTGGGCGGTGTCGGCATGACTTCACCCACTACCGCCGCATATTGCACAACGATATCGCGCAGTTTTCCCAAGTTTCCGTTACCGAGCACCAAATCATCGGCACGCGACGCGGCCGCTTCCGCAATGCTCGGCGACGGCACTTCAATCTGCGCCACCGTTTTCTCCCACAAACTCATATGGTCCCTCCCATCATAATGACTTTATTATAACACGGCCATTTTGCCTTCTATTTTACGCAATAAAAAAGCGGACATGCCGCTTTTTATTTTCAAAGTTGTAATCCCAACGCGCCGAACGTATCGCCGTGACTGAAATCATGGTACTGCATGCCGCGCCGAAACCACGCCGCGCGCTGCTCACTGGTGCCGTGCGTAAATTCCTCCGGACGGATCTGCCCTTGCGTGATCTTCTGCAAATGGTCATCGCCGACCGTCTTGGCGGCATTGATCGCCTCTTCGATATCGCCCGCGTCAAGGTAACCTTTTTGCTGTACATAGTACGCGAATACTCCGGCCAAATAATCCGCGTGAAGCTCCAGCGCGACCGAGTATTTTTTCGCGTCCGCCTCACTCATTTGTTGCTGCAGCTTATGAACATGCATCAGAAGGCCCGACTGGTTTTGCACGTGGTGACCGACTTCGTGCGCCAACACGTAGGCCATCGCGAAATCGCCGCCCTGACCGCCGAATTTTCGTTGTAAATCGTTGGCGAATGTCACATCCATGTAAATGATTTTATCCGCCGGACAATAAAACGGACCGGTCGATTTGCCCGCCACGCCGCAACCGGAGCGCACCCGTTCTTCAAAAAACATCAGTTTCGGTTCTTCGTATCTTTCCCCGACTTCCGCGAACTTTTGGTGCCAAACATCTTCCGTGTCCGCCAAGACGACGCTCAACATATCTTCAAGATTACGACGCGCCGGATCGCTCGCCTGCTGTTCCACCTGTTGCGTCTGTCCGGCGCCCGCCATGTGAATTACGTCGGAGACGTCGCCGCCGAAAAACGAATAGATCAAAGCGAAAATAATTAAACCCAACCCGCCGATTTTCGCCGGTCCGCCACCGCGTCCCGTGTTACTGCTCATCCGTCTGCCCCGCCATTGCATTGCCGAAACCTCCTCTGTATTCGTCTGTTTTATTTTTATTTTAGCATATTTTGACGACGTTTTTCGTCCTCGCACCTTGTTTCCTATTTTAGATGCAAGTACAATAAAGCCAAACGAATCCATTGTTACGAAAGGAGCCGCCTATGAATTTTGAACGTTTATATATCAACGGGGAGTGGGTCACGCCCCAAAGCACGGAACGAATTAAAGTGGAAAATCCCACGAGCATGTATCGGTTCGCCGCCGTTCCCGTCGCCACCGACGCGGAAGTCGACGCGGCCTGTCGAGCCGCCGCCGATGCCGCCTGGCGTTGGCAGGAATCGCCGCTCGCCGCGCGGCTGACGATTTGCGAAAAAATGTTGGCGCAGCTGCTGACCCGCAAAGCGGAAATCGTCGATATTGAAATCAAGGAGCTCGGCGCGCCGAGCCAAATGGCTGAAAAGGTTCATTTCGATTTCCAGGTGGAACGCATGCGTACCTTCATGCGTCTGGCGCAAAAAATCGAATTTCGGGAAGAGTTGGAACATTCGACATTGTATCGTGAGCCGGTCGGTGTAGTCGCGGCCATTACGCCGTGGAACTATCCGCTCGGCCAGGTCGTGCAGAAAATCATGCCGGCTATTTTGATGGGTAATACCGTTGTTTTGAAACCGAGTCAGCACACGCCGCTTTCCGTATACTACTTGGTGGACGCGTTCCATCAGGCGGGATTGCCCAAAGGCGTGTTAAATCTCGTCACGGGTCGCGGCGGCGACGTCGGCAACGTCTTGGCTTCGCATCCGCTGGTCGACATGGTTTCCTTCACCGGTTCCACTACCGGCGGTATTGAAGTCGGCAAGCACGGTTTGGATTCGGTGAAAAAAATCCACTTGGAGCTCGGCGGCAAATCGCCCTGCGTGATCCTGCCGGGCGCCGATATCGATCAGGCGATCCGGGCCTGCTTCAATTCGCTCCTCTTGAATTGCGGCCAAACGTGCTCGGCGCTGTCTCGCTTGTTGATTCCGGAAGATCAAAAAGAAGCCATCGAAGCTCGCTTGGTGGAAATTCTGCGAGAATATCCGGTCGGCGATCCGCGTGCGGAAGGCACGAAGATTGGACCGCTGGCCAGTGAAAAACAATTCACCAAAGTGAAAAAATATATCGAAACGGGTCTTGCGGAAGGCGCGCGCATGCTCACCGGTAGTGTGCCCACCGAACCGATCGGCGGCTATTATGTCCAACCCGTGATTTTCACCGATGTCACCAATGATATGAAAATCGCGCAGGAAGAAATCTTCGGTCCCGTGCTGTGCGTCATTACGTACAAGGACCTGCCGGATGCGCTGCACATCGCCAATGATACGATTTACGGCCTGAACGCCGCGGTGCACGGACCGTTTGATGAGGCCGTCGCGTTCGCTCGCCGCATTAAATCGGGCAATGTGTATATCAACGACAGCGCACGCGATGTAACCGCGCCGTTCGGCGGTTACAAAATGAGCGGCATCGGCCGCGAAGGAGGCATCGAGGGTATTTTGGAATTTACCCAGAGCAAAGTCCTCTTTGATCATGACGCGTAATTTACGCCAATAAAAAAGAACCGCAACTGCGGTTCTTTTTTTGTCATTTTTTATCTTTCGACGGGCGCTTGGAAGGTTGCGGCTCTTTGTTCGCGTCTTTATCTTCCTGATCGCTGCTTTCTTCGGCATCCTTCTCCGACACTTTTTCCCGCAGCTGCGCCATGATTTCTTTCACCGCATCGCGACGGCGGCGATCGTTGGGCGCTACCACTTCAAATTCGAATTGGCCGTCGCCTTTGATAATGTACGGCATCGTAACGCGCGTTTTGGCTTTCTCGTCGTCATCTCCGCCCGCCATGGTATCCGCGTTTTTCTTCTCGCCCTTGTGCAAGTAATCCGGCAGCGTCTCTTTCACCGGCTCCTGCAACTGAGCGTGATGTCCCGCGGACTCTTCGTCCGGCACCATGCTGACATTGTCTTCCAAAATTTCCACGATCAGCTCGTTATTTTTGTCTTCCTTTTGCAGCTTATTCAGAAAATCGCGGAAATCTTTGTACGTTCGCAACCGATCAATAATTTCATCCGTCAAATTGAGTTGCTGTTTTTGGATCAGGTACGGCAACGGCACGACACCGCCGCCGCGCACTTCCAGCGTCATCGGTCCGAGCGGCTGATCGGCGGGCACCGTAAAGGCGAGCGCTTTGGAAAAAACTTCGCCGCGGTACGGACGCAGTTTGACACTGACATAGATGACGTCGCCCGGGCTGACAACGGCCGGTCGCGCTTTCGCGTCAACGATTTCCGCGACTTCTTTATCTTCCGTCAACGAAAGCGACAAATTGATGCCGCGCAACGCATATTTTTGAAACGGATTTTTCGCCAGCGCTTCCAGCACGTTGTACAGTTCATCGACAGAGCGTTCGCTGACGCTTTTCGACGAGTAGTACATATTATCGCGCTTAAATGTCGGCAGTGACGTATCCTGCGGCAAAAATTCATAGCTGAGTTTGACCGTGCCGCGACCGCCGCGATCAATCGTCTTTTTGACAAGATCGTACGCGGTCGTCGCCGCCAAAATCGGCGTCAAATCATGATCATCGACCATGCGCACATTCGCCGCACGATCCGTTTGCGTATCGCGATCCGTCACGTTGACCTGCATCGCCACGGCTTTCGGCGCGCGCCCCTCGATACCGGCAATCCCCGCGCCGCGATCCTGATAAATTTTACCGATCTCGCTGCCGATGGAGCCGATCTTAAACGCGGAATTCACTGACGGTACCACCGTGAAAATGTACGAATTGTGCATGAAATAATCCAATTCGCCGCGTTTTAAAAACGGATGCCCGAATGCCACGATACGATTTTCATCGGCGTACGTGACCGTACCGATCGCGCCCAATTTCAAATCGCCGGTGACGAGCGTCACCGCGACCGCGCTACCGGGTTGCAACGCATGCGGCGCGGCGTCATAGTTGCCAGCGCCGGCTGTCGCTTGCGGCTGCAATCCGAACGGCGCCAATTTTTGCGTCAGATATTGCAACGACTCGGGCGTAAATCCCGCCGCCATCAACGGCGTGCCCATCGGAATCAGCGGCGGCTCCACCGACGGCGCTTCGTCATGCGCCGCTTTATCCGGCAGCGCCCACAGTTTCAGCATGTCGCCGATCGGCGTCACCATGCCCACCGTGCCGTCCGCAAAACCCCAGCCGTACCCGATCGCGCCGACAAGTTTACCGTCAATATACACGGGACTGCCGCTCATGCCCTGCGCGATGCCGCCGGTTTTTTCAATCACCGGTCCGCTGACTTTGACCAAAATCAAATCGCCGGAAGGGCCGCGTTGTTGGAGTACGCCAAGCACATCGACGTCAAATTCTTCAATCGTGTCGCCCTGCACCACCGTCTTGGCCACACCGCGCATACCTTCCCGCACATCCGACGGCGGCATGATGTCGACCGCGTTGGCGAAGCAAGTTACTAATGTAAAGAGAAGCGTCAGCAACCATACCGATCGCCGACGCTTTTTGAATACGTTCATATCGCTCCTATTTGGTTTCCACGATCGCGACTTCATCGCCTTTGTTGATCGTTGCACCGACTTGCGTTTCCACTTTTGTCACTTTGCCGTCCACCGTAGCCCGCGCTGCCGGCATCGAACCGGCCAACGATTCGACGGAGACAAGCGGCGTGCCTTCTTTAACTTCCGTACCCACCGGCACGACATCGGTTACTTTACCCGTTAATACGGTTGTATGGACCACCGCCTGCGCCATGACGCCGACCACGCCCAATACAGCTAAAGCAGCGGCTAACAACAATGACGCGCGCATGCGTTTTTTGCTTTTTTTCATAGGTATCACCTCACATGCCTATTATATCATATTACTGTTGGCGTTTACGCGGAGTGCGGATTTTCAAAGCCCAGCGAATCGCGCAACAAAGGCATTTCCAAGAGCGCTTTGCCCGCGCCGATGGCCACCGCATAGAGCGGATCTTCGCCGAGATACACCGGCACGCCGAGAAATTGCGTTAAGTAACGATCCAAGCCGCGCAAAAGCGCGCCGCCGCCGACCAGCATAATGCCGTGCGACGAAATCCATTGACTGAGTTCGGGTCGCGTTTGATGCAACACTTCATGCAGGGCCTGCGCGATCTGATGCGCGTAGGGAACCAACGCCGGTCGCAACATAGCTGTTGTGATTTCCGTTTGCCGCGGCAAACCGGTTTGACTGTCTTTGCCCGCGCACAATGATGTGGCCGTCGCCTTTTCATCCAAATCGCAAAAACGTTGCTTCAAGCGTTCACAGGTAAGGGGGCCGAGCAATAATCCCGTTTCCTGCAAGACGATTTTCGCAATCGCCCGATCGAGATCCATACTGCCGAGCGGCAACACTTCCGTGTCCACCAAACCGTTAGCGTCGACCACGGCCAAATCCGTTTTACCCGCGCCCAAATCGGCGACCAGCAACCCCGCTGTTTTGGCTTTATCCAAATCGGCGCCGTAGGCCGCGGCGAGAGTTCCCGGCATACGCACCGCTTTCCGCGCGCCCAGAGCCGCCGCCGTGCCCAACAGAGCCGCCGCGGCGACATCGCTTTGCCGCCCCGCCAGCGTCATCACCAGACGCGGACGTTTCCATAAACCCGAAACCTGTCGCCCGACAAGTTCACGCACCAAGTGCGCCGCCGCGGAAAAATCCGTAACGACACCGCGTTCCACCGGTCGCACCAAGACAAGCTCCTGCGGTACGCGTCCGGCCAAGGCCGCCGCTTTCGCGCCGAGCGCGACGACTTCACGCGTTTCCCGATCGACCGCCAACACCGACGGTTCCCGTACCACGACACCCTCACCGCGTACATACACTACCGTATTGGCGGAACCCAAATCGACAGCGATATCCGTCGCGCCGACACCGGCCAGCCAGTCAAGCAGGGAGTGCGAATGACGTTGCCGCGTCGCGGGCGGTGTCCGCCGCGCGCTTTTACTCCGCATTGATGTGCGTTTATTTCCGAACAATGTCTGCTCCCAAACCGCTCAATTTTTCTACAAAACGGTCATAGCCGCGATCGATGTGATGCAGATGTCCGACCGATGTCGTTCCGTCCGCCACCAAACCGGCCAGCACCAAGGCGGCGCCGGCGCGCAAATCGGTCGCTTCAACCGGACAACCTTCCAGGCGTTCCACGCCTTCGATCACCGCGCTGCCGCCTTCAATTTTAATTTTGGCGCCCATGCGGGTCAACGCGTCCACATGCATGAACCGATTTTCAAATACGGTTTCTTTGACCACGCTCGTGCCTTCGGCAATCGTCGTGAGCGCCATAAACTGCGCCTGCATATCGGTCGGGAATCCCGGATACGGCAATGTTTTCACATCGACCGCCCGCAAGCGGTCCGGACCGACTACGCGAATGCCGTTGATATCTTCCACCACGGCCGCGCCCGCTTCTTTCAACTTCGCGACCAGCGGTTTGACGTGCTCCGCCAGCGCGTTTTCCACATACACATCCCCGCCCGTCATGGCCGCCGCCACCATAAAAGTGCCGGCTTCGATGCGGTCGGGAATGACATTATGCACGACACCGTGCAGTTCCTGCACGCCTTCGATGCGAATCACATTCGTGCCCGCGCCGCGGATGTTCGCGCCCATGCTGTTCAAAAACATCACGAGATCGACAATTTCGGGTTCTTCCGCCGCGTTTTCAATGACCGTGCGACCGTCGGCAAGACATGCCGCCATCAGCGCGTTTTCGGTCGCGCCGACGCTCGGGAAATCGAGATAAATCTGCGCGCCTTTCAAACCGTTCGGCACGACGGCTTCCACATAGCCGTGCCCCAAATTAATTTCCGCGCCGAGCGCGGCGAACGCTTTCAAATGCAAATCAATCGGACGAGTGCCGATCGCGCAACCGCCCGGCAGCGAAATTTTCGCCCGTCCCAGGCGCGCCAAAAGCGGCCCCATCACAAGGAACGAAGCCCGCATTTTGCTGACCCATTCGTACGGCGCCTCATAGGATGTCAACTGCGCCGCATCAAAGCGTAATTCATTGTCCGTTTGGGAAACGACGACGCCGAGCTGCTCCAACACTTTGCAAATGGTCGTGACATCTTCCAAATGCGGAATCTCCGGCAGGGTGCTCGGAGTAATCGGCAACATCGTCGCCGCAATAATCGGCAACACGGCGTTTTTAGCGCTCGACACGCGCACTTTGCCGGAAAGTCGGCGACCGCCTTTGATGAATAATTGTTCCAAACTGGTTCCTCCACTATCGGGGTTATATTGTATCGTAAATGGCAAAAATAAAATCGATATTTTTATCTGTATTCGAGATATTTATATAATAACAAGTATAGCACGCTATTTCAATCGGCTTGAAAATGCAAAAAGAACACGGTTAACCGTGTTCTTTTTCTGTTTCCCAATCGGAACGCACCACGTGTTCTCCGTTGTCGCTGAGAAAATCACCGATCATAATATACAGTCGCTGCGTGTCCACTTCCAAAGGTTGCGCCAAATCATCCGCGCCTAACGGCTGGATCAATGTGATATCCCGGTACACGGAAAACAGGTACGCCTCTCCGCTGTAAAAAGACGAGTCGTACTCGTAATCCAGCACTTCACTGATCGCCGTGCGAATCGCATTTCCCTGCGTGCGTACATCAACGGCAAACACATCGCTTAAAAGCCCCAAAGGCGAGGCAAATATATACATCGTTTCCCGCCGTCCGTCCAGCATGACCCGGCGCTTTTTATAATCCATAATCAGCACTCCAATTTGCATTCATTGTAAAATACTTTTCATAAAATTACAATAAATTACAATCTGAATCCACGTAAATGCCTCTTTCCGACAACCAAAATGTAAATTTTGCAGAACCAAACAGGCCCATCGTTATGACGATTGCCAAATTCGTATACTTTGTCGTTGAAATTTTTAACATTTTGATTGCTTTCCCGTAACACAAGCGTTTAGCGAGTTGCGTTCAGTGCATGAAAGCGCTGTCGGGCGCGTGCGAAGGCCTCGCAACGTAAGTTTGCTATTGCGATTTATGTCGCATAATCTTATACTAATGGACAATTGTGTTTTTATTATTTGTTGTTTTTTAGGATGGTGGATTATGAAAACTGCTGTAGCGCCGGAAAGACCCAAAGGAATTTTGGGCTGGATCGAGAGGGTGGGCAACCGCGTTCCCGATATCACGATTTTGTTTATCGGTGCCTTTTTGATTGTCTGCGTCATCTCGGCTCTGATGTCGCCGATTCATTTCTCGTATATCAATCCGGTCACCAAAGAACCGATCCGTATTATCAGCATGCTGGCGCCGAGCCAACTCGTCAAATTGATGACGAAGATGGTCACGAATTACTCCGGCTTCCCGCCACTCGGCATGGTCATCGTAGCGACATTGGGCATCGCCATCGCCGACGGCTCCGGCTATATCCGCGCGGGGCTGCGCAAGTTGCTCGCCGTCACGCCGAAAGCGGCGCTCTCGCCGATTATTATTTTGGCGGGTATGCTGAGCCATATCGGTCCGGATACCGGTTACGTGATCATCATCCCGATTGCCGCCTACATGTTTTACGCGGTAGGTAAGCATCCGCTCGCCGGTATCGCCGCATCGTTCGCCGGTATCGCCGGCGCGTTTGCCGCCAACTACACGCCGAGCGCGATCGACCCCGTTATCCAGGGTTTCACGCAAAGCGCGGCGCAGATTATCGACCCTTCGTATCAAGTCAACATTTTATGTAACTATTTCTACATGTTCGGCGCGACGTTCGCCGTCATCCCCGCCTGCTGGTACATCACCGAAAAAATTGTCGAGCCGTGGCTGTGGAAAATGTATCCGCTTTCTACCGATGCTGATATTGAAGCGGAAACGAACAAGCCGCTCACCGCAAAAGAAAATCGCGCGTTCTATGCCGCCAGCGCCTTCCTCATTTTATTCATGATCGGTTTATTCTGGGCGCTGTCCACGCCGGATTCCGTATGGCGCGCGCCGGACGGCACGATCGCGAGCTTTAAAGCACCGGTCATGCAGTCCCTGGTTTCGTTGATCTTCGTCATCGCCGGCGGTACGGGTTTGATCTACGGCATTATGTCGGGCAAATTCAAAAGTCCGAAAGATGTCACCCACGCGATGGAAGATATGACGCATACTCTCGTGCAATTAATCGTATTTTACTTCTTTGCGGCGCAGTTCCTGTACGCGTTCAACGCGTCGCAGATCGGCGTTCTGCTCGCCGTTTCCGGCGCGGACTTCCTGCGTTCACTGGCGATGCCGCCGCAGCTTACCATCGGCGGAATCATTATCTTCGTCGGCATGTTGAATTTGATCATTACTTCGGCTTCGGCGAAATGGGCCATCTTGGCGCCGATCTTCGTCCCGATGCTGATGGGTGTCGGCATCGCTCCGGAACTTACTCAGGTAGCGTTCCGCGTCAGCGACTCGGCGGTCAACGTCGTCACGCCGATGTTCGCGTTTTATCCTTTGATCATTACGTACTGCCAAAAATACGTCAAAGAGGCCGGCATCGGCACGTTGAGTTCCATGATGCTTCCCTATACGATCGGCTTGCTTGTGACATTGTCCATAGTCCTCTACGCGTTCTGGGGGCTCGACCTGCCGCTCGGCCTGCAAGCTTCGTACTTATATCCGCGCCCGTAAGCGCTTAATCAGAGAGGAGTCCTGAAATTGGAATACATGAGTCGTGAATCTTTACTGGAACGTTTCTTGCGTTATATCTCGATCCCCAGCCAAAGCGATCCGACCGTCAGCGAAGTTCCCAGCACGAAAATGCAGTGGGACATGGTACGCGAGTTGGAAACGGAATTAAAAGAACTGGGCTTGGAAGATATTCATGTGAGCGAGCACGCGGTGCTGACCGCGCGTTTGGCCGCCACCGCCGACGCCCCGGAAGGTACGCCGGTCATCGGTTTTTGCACCCACGTCGATACGGTGGACGTGCAGCTCGATCCGGAAATTTCGCCGCAAGTCGTGGAAAACTATGACGGCGGCGTCATTACGCTCAACAAAGAGAAAAATCTCGTGCTCGATCCGGAAACGGAAGCCGCGTTGAAAAATTACGTCGGTGACACGATTGTGACGACGACCGGCAACTCCGTGCTCGGTTCCGATGACAAAGCGGGCGTCGCCGCGGTCATGGGCGCGATCACCGAACTGATAAAAAGCGGCGCGCCGCACGGTGAAATTTACCTGGCATTCGTGCCGGATGAAGAAACCGGTTTGCGCGGCAGCAAAAAAATGGAACTCGATCGTTTCCCCGTTGACTTCGCGTACACGCTCGACTGCTGCGAAATCGGCGAAGTCGTTTACGAAACCTTTAACGCCGGTAGCGCCGTGATCAACATTCAGGGTATCGCCGCGCACCCGATGTCCGCGAAAGGCAACATGGTCAATCCGGTATTGATCGCCTGCGATTTCGTGCAGTATTTTGATCGCCTGAAAACGCCGGAAAACACCGACGGTACCGACGGTTACATCTGGGTGCAGGGCATTTCGGGCAACCAGTCGAACGCGAGCGTCGAACTCAACATCCGCGATCATCATCGTGACCGTTACCTCGGCTATAAAGATTACATCGAAAAAGCGGTCGCCTTCTTAAAAGAACGGTATCCGCGCGCGACGATCGAACTTTCGATGGAAGATGTCTACGCCAATATTAAAGACGCGAAAACGCCGGAAAACGAATTCGCCGTCGATCATATTTACACCGCGATGGAACGCCTCGGCATCACGCCGAAAACGCTTTCGATGCGCGGCGGCACCGACGGTTCATACCTGTCTTCGCAAGGCATCTTTACGCCGAACTTCTTCACCGGCGGTCATAATTTCCACTCGGTCTATGAATACTTACCGCTTAATTCCTTAGTGAAATCGTCGGAAATGGTTCGCACCATTATTGATCTCGTTCAGGAAGACGCAAAAAAATAACGCAATTAAAAAGCATCGCCGCAAGGCGATGCTTTTTTTGTGTCGTGAATATTACGCTTGCCG
>NZ_JAHAHH010000131.1 GCF_018373335.1 Negativicoccus succinicivorans | reverse complement strand
GAATAAGGGAGATTGAGTGAGCAATCCCAAGGTAGGGGAGGAATCCGAAAGAATATGTCATTCGAACATCCGAATCGCAACAATGAAAGCATGATGATGCGGCGTGTTCTCCGCTCAGTCTTCGATTTTCGTCGGCATCGGTTTTGTTTGCGGCGCCGGCTGATAATTTTTCAGATATTCGACGGCATCCGCGTAAATGCGCTGCACTTCGTCACGCGTCAACGCCTTAAAGCTGCCGAGTTGCGGCCGACCCGCCATCGCGCGATCGGTCAATTCTTCCAAGTCAAAATCAATATCGCGCGCTTCCTGCGAAGCGACCGGACCGAGCATGTCGATTTGCTCGAAGAATTCTTCCGTAAAACGAATGCCTTCCAGCGCGATTTCTTCCTGCGTGCCGAAGTCGCGTTCAATATTCCAGACGGTTCTGCCGTACCGATAGAAGCGATGCACATCGGCGGTGTAGACGTATCTCGCCCATGCGCACCAAACGGCCGCCATGCCGACGCCCGAAGAAATATTGTACAAGCCCAACAGTTCCTTTTGCAATTCGTGAACGGTAATATCCGCTTCGCCGTTGCCGGAACCGGTCAGGTCGTTATGCGCCAACGCGCTCGCCCACATGACATTGGCTCTGGCGTCATAATTATTCATTTCCGTCAGGATGGTCTGCGAGTTGCGGATCAACACGCGCAGCAGCGCTTCGCAGATATTATCCGTCAGTTCCATCGTCGAATTATGCGTAAAGTAATGCTCCATCGTCATAATCATGATTTCGGAAATGCCGCTGTATAATTCCGCTTTGGAAAGAGGATACGTCAGCATCGGATTCATAATGGCAAAACGCGGCCGTGCGCCGACCACATTGATGATGCGACTGACGCGCTGCACCTTGTTGGTCAAATGCGTCAGCGCGCTCATTTCGCCGGATCCCGCCATCGTGGTGGAAATAACACCCACCGGTAAAACTTCTTCGGCGACGCGTTCGCGGGTGAAATAATCCCAAATATCGCCGTCGTTGACGATGCCGATCGCAATGACTTTCGCCAAGTTGACGACCGCAGGACCGCCCAGCGCGAGTATAAAATCGACATCTTCGATCCGACCGAGAGCGATCCCCTCGTTCGCTTTGCGGCGTGTCGGCGGCGGGTACACTCCGCCGATATCGTTGTATAAAATGCCCGCTTCATCCAGCGACGCTTGCACGCGCTCCAATAAGCCGTGGCATTGGGCGCATTGTCGGCCGTGAATAATCAGGACCTTACGCGCGCCTTCTTTACGCAATAATTGACCGACTTCACGTTCACGATCCGATCCGAAAATAACCTTTGT